>NZ_VPFK02000012.1:0-373932 GCF_008634075.2 Saccharibacillus sp. WB 17
GGCGCGCTCTCCGCGCAGCGCGCCGCGAGACCGGCCGCAGCCGATGCCGCCGCGGCGAAGCCTTTGCCGGCCGCTGCGCCGGCCGACCCTGCCGCCATCGCCGGCGGTGCGGCGGACGCGCTGACGGCGTCCGCCTACCCGACCGAAGGCGGGGTGCACAAGCCGCTCCCGCAGGAAGTGCGGGAGCGCGGCCGCAGTGCCGGCTACGCCGCGGGACGCGACGCTGCCGGCGGCCCCGGCCGACCGGCCCCGTCCGGCTTCCCGTCCGGCTTCCCGGGCGGCCGCCAGACGCCGCCGGGACAGCCCGCCGCGCTTGCTCGCGCGGCGGAGCTGTATACCCGGGGCGAAGCGCCGAAGCGGCCCGTGTTCCCGGAGATGACGCTGATCGGCCAGCATCACGGCACGTACCTGATCGCGCAGAACGATCAGGGGCTGTATCTGATCGACCAGCACGCCGCGCACGAGCGGATCAATTACGAATACTATTACGAGAAGTTCGGCCAGCCGGAAGCCGCGTCGCAGGAACTGCTGCTGCCGATCACGATCGAATTCACGTCGGCCGAGAGCACCAAGATCCGCGACCGGCTCGGCTGGTTCGAGCAGGCCGGCGTCTATATGGAACCGTTCGGCGGCCAGACGTTCCGCGTTACCGCTTATCCGCACTGGTTCCCGGACGGGGACGAACAGTCCATTATCGAGGAAATGGCCGAGTGGGTACTGAGCGAACGCGCGATCGACCTGGCCAAGCTGCGGGAAAAAGCGTCCACGCTCTGCTCGTGCAAAGCGTCGATCAAAGCCAACCAGCGCCTGAGCGACGTTCAGGCCCAGACGCTGATCGAACGCCTCGGCCGCTGCAAGCAGCCTTATACGTGCCCTCACGGCCGCCCGATCGTCGTCTCTTTTTCTTCTTACGATTTGGAGAAGCTATTCAAACGTGTATAAGACCTTCCCCAACCCAAGAGCGTTTCCAATCGAATTTACGAAACGGGACGCTTTAACCCGTTTCGTAAATGACCTAAAAGCGATTTAGTCAAATGGGGGAAGGTCTGCTTCTTCGAATCCGAAACCAATCCAAAGAGCAACTCAATCAAATGGGGGAAGGTCCTGCTTCGCCGAATCTCCCCCCATCCATAATCTTTTCCAATTCCAAAGGAGCCCAATCCCCATGATGATCGTAACTACCGGCGATTCGCCGGCCGACGCCGAGCTGCGGCGGGCCCGGCAGATCGCCGAACAGGCGGGAATCCGGCTCATTCCGCGCAGCCGTACCTCGATTCCCAATCTTTTTTCCAAATACGGCGCCGAAGCGGTCCTGATCGTCACCCAGGGCAAAGTCCGCCTGTTTCGCCAGGAGCAGCCCGTGCTGGAATACCATCCTAGCATGGGTTACGTCCGCGCCAAGCGGCTGCTCCGCGGCGAACCCGATCCGATGATCGACGCTGCGCGCGCCGCGGAAGGAGATTCCGTGCTCGACTGCACGGCGGGACTCGGTACCGATTCGCTCGTGTTCGCGGTCCGCGTCGGCCCGCAGGGCCGTGTCTGCGCGCTCGAGGCGTCGCCGGAACTGTCCGTGCTGCTGCGGGAAGGGCTGTCCAGCTACGAAGTCGAGAAGTCGGCCGTCACCGAAGCGATGCGGCGCGTCGAAGTCATTCATGCCGACCATCTCGATTATTTGCGGTCGCTGCCCGATGACAGCTTCGACGTCGTCTATTTCGATCCGATGTTCCGCAAGCCGGTGTACGATTCGTCGGCGATCTCGCCGCTGCGGGCGTTTGCGGACGCCCGTCCGCTGAGCGTAGAAGCGATCGAGCAGGCGATGAGAGTCGCGCGCAAAACGGTCGTGCTCAAGGAGAAAAAAGGCAGCGGGGAAATGGAACGTCTCGGCTTCGCGCCGGACGGACGCAGCCACGCCAAAATTACGTACGGAGTGATTCCTATTGACTGAACATTATCCAACCGGCAATGCAGCCGGGAGCAGACCCAAACTGCTCGTTTTGATCGGACCGACCGCGGTCGGCAAAACCAAACTCAGTATCGAATTGGCCAAAACTTTTTCGTGCGAGATCATTTCCGGGGATTCCATGCAGGTGTACCGGGGTATGGATATCGGTACGGCCAAAATCTCGGCGTCCGAAACGGAAGGCATCCCGCACCATTTGGTCGATATCCATGAGCCGGACGAACCGTTTTCCGTGTCCGAATTCCAGGAACGCTGCGACGCGCTCATTCCGGAGATCGAAGCGCGCGGCAGGCTGCCTTTTATCGTCGGAGGCACGGGGCTGTACATCGAATCGCTGTGCTACCGGTACGAATTCGCGGAGAGCGGAGCGGACGAAGCGTTCCGGCAGGAACAGGCGTTGTTCGCGGAAAAAGAAGGCACGGAAGCGCTGCATGCGCGGCTGCGCGCGATCGATGCGGAGTCGGCGGAACGGCTGCATCCGAACGATACGCGCCGGGTGATCCGTGCGCTGGAGATCTACGAATTGACCGGCGAGACGCTGTCCCAGCGGCTTGCGGCGCAGAAAAAGACCACGCCCTACGACCTATGTTTGATCGGTTTGACAATGGACCGCCAAATGCTATATAACCGTATTGAAGAGCGGATCGATCTCATGATGGAGCAGGGCCTGGTCGAAGAAGTACGCACTCTCAAGGCCCGCGGCTATACGCCCGACATGGTGTCCATGCAGGGTCTCGGCTACAAAGAGATCTGGCCGTACCTGGACGGCTCGGAGACGCTCGAAGAAGCGGTCTACAAGCTGAAGCGCGATACCCGGCATTTTGCCAAAAGACAGCTGTCCTGGTTCCGGCATATGCGCGATATTCAATGGGTGGACGTTTCCGAACCGGAAAAATTTTCCGCGAATTTCGAACAGGTTCATGGTATAATTACCGGAAGGTTCGGCTCCGATTTTTGAACGAAAACGACAGTAAAATGACAATTTGGGGGTACCGGTTATGAACAAATCCATTAATATTCAAGACACGTTCCTGAACCAACTGCGCAAAGAGAATATCCCTGCCACGGTCTACCTGACCAACGGATTTCAGATTCGGGGCACGATCAAGGCTTTCGATAACTTCACGATCGTGATCGACAGCGACGGACGCCAGCAGATGGTGTACAAGCACGCCATTTCGACGTTTATGCCGCAGCGCAACGTATCCCTCGCCCAGCCTGACAGCACGCCCGGCGAATAACGGCGAGGCCGCGCCGCTTCGGTAACGAAGGAATGACAAACCTGTAACGGCAAAAGTTGAAACTTTTCACCGATCCTGACGTCTAAACCAATAGCTTGCGAACGGGAGCAACCCTCACGGGTTGTTCTTTTCATTAGCGAACCATCATAGCGGCCAAGGATCGTTCGGGCCGCAAAGAATGCAAAAGGGGTGTCAGAACACATCATGCCTAACCCACAACTGAGCCGCTCGAACCGGAATGCCGGAGGAAGCGGCGGAGGCGGGAACGGCGGAGGCCAAAAACCTCCGACGACTGCGAAGAAAAAAACTTCCCCGAAAAAGAAAAAAATTACGGGGAAACGCGTTTTTTGGACTTTATTTTTCACGGCGGCGTTTGCGGTCCTGTGCGCGCTGGGCGGTTACCTGTTCATTACGATCAACGGGGAGAAGATTCTCGCCGAGAACAAAGACAAGATCGATATCAAAGCGCCGACGGTCATCTACGACCGGACCGGCGTGCAGATCGGCGAAGTCAAAATCCAGCGCGGCGAAGAAGTCGAGGAGCAGGACATTCCGAAGCTGCTCAAGGACGCTTTCGTGGCGACCGAAGACAAACGCTTTTTCGATCACTCGGGCGTCGACCTGAGATCGATCGGACGGGCGGCGGTCCGAGACGTGATTGCCCGCTCGGCCGTGGAAGGCGGCAGCACGATTACCCAGCAGCTCGCCAAGAACATTTTCCTGTCCGCGGACAAGACGTTTTTCCGCAAAGCGACAGAAGTGTCGATCGCGCTGGCGCTTGAACGCCAGTTCAACAAAGACGAGATTCTGGCCATGTACCTCAACCGGATTTCGTTCGGCGGCCAGCATTACGGCATCAAAGCCGCGTCCGAGCGTTATTTCGGCAAAAGCAACCTGAACGACCTCAAGCTGTGGCAGATGGCGACGCTTGCGGCGATGCCGAAAGCGCCGACGCGCTACAACCCGATCGCAAATCCCGACAAGTCCAAAGAGCGCCGCGCCGTGGTGCTTCAGCTCATGTACGAGCAGGGCTACATTACGGAAGCGGAAAAAGACGAAGCGGCGGCGATCAATTACAACTACACGCCGCCGGAGACCAAAGAAACGCATTATCAGGCGTTTATCGACTACGTGCTGCAGGAAGCGGAAGACGCTACGGCACTCGGCGAAGACGACCTGAACCGCGGCGGCTACAAAATCTACACGACGATGGACGCCAAAGCGCAGCAGAGCCTCGAAGACGCGTTCAAGGACGACTCGCTGTTCGAGGAAAGTCCCGACGATCAGCCGGTGCAGGCGTCGATGACGATTACGAACAGCCAGAACGGCAGCATCGTCGCCATTTTGGGAGCGCGCAATTACCATAAAGGCGATTTCAACCGCGCGGTCAACAGCCGCCGGCAGCCGGGCTCGGCGTTCAAGCCGATCGCGTCCTACGCGCCGGCGCTCGAATCCGGGCAGTTCACGGTCGATTCGCAGCTGAACAACGAACAGCAGAGCTTCGGCAGCTACAGCCCGAGAAACCTGCACGGGTACAGCAAATCCGTCTCGATGAAAGAAGCGCTGGCGGAGTCGATCAATATTCCGGCCGTATGGCTGCTGAACCAGATCGGCGTCGAGACGGGCTTCCAGTTCGCGGAGTCGCTCGGCATCCCGCTGACCGACAAAGACCATAACCTGAGCCTGGCGCTCGGCGGTCTCAGCAGCGGGACGAACACGCTGGAGATGTCGCAGGCGTACAACTCGTTCGCCAACGGCGGCAAATATATCGAAGCGTACGCGATCAAATCGATCCGCGATTCGAACGAAATCGAGATCTACAGCCGGATCGACACGGCCAAAGAAGTCATGAGCGCGCAGACCGCTTACGAGATGACGCAGATGATGCAGAGCGTCATTACGGACGGTACCGGCAAAAAAGCCGATATCGGCCGTCCTCTGGCCGGCAAGACCGGCACGACGCAGAGCGGCATCGACGGCAACAGCGCCAACCGCGACGTCTGGTTCGTCGGCTATACGCCGGAGTGGACCGGAGCCGTATGGATGGGCTACGACAAGCCGAATGCCGAACACCTGCTGAAGAACAGCAGCGGCCTGGCCGCCTCCATGTTCGCCCGGGTCATGAGCCAGGCGCTGGACGGAACGCCGGTGACGGACTTCAAAGCGCCGGACGCGCCAGCCCAGGAGCCGGTCGCCGAAGAGCCGGAACCACAGCCGGAACCGCCGGCAGCAGCGGAGCCGGTCGGCGCGCCGAGCGGGCTTGTCGCTTCGTATGACGTCGGCAGCGAGAAGATCGTGCTCTCCTGGCAGCCGGTAGCCGGAGACAACGTCCGCTATCGCCTGTACCGCCAGGAATCGTCCGAAGCCCAGCCTTCGATGCTCTCCGACGGCCTGATGTCCGCTTCGGCGGAAGATCCGGGCGCGCTCGCCGGACTGACCTACAGCTACGCGGTGACCGCTTATCGGGCGGGGCAAGAACCGATCGCGGAGTCCGCGGCTTCCAACACGGTCAGCCTGACCGTGCCGGCCCAGGACAACCCGGAAGAGGTCGTGCCACCGGAAGAGACGACGCCGCCGGAAGAAGTCGAAGAGCCGGAAGTCGACGAAGGCGCGGAAGAAGTGCCGCCGCCGGTCGAAGACAACGGCGGTAACAACGGAAACGGCTCGGACAATGGCAGCAATAACGGCAATAACGGCAATAATGGAAACAATGGCAACAACGGAAATAACGGCAACAACGGCGGCGAGACGACCGATCCGGGTACCGTGGCTCCTCCGACCGAAGGCGGAACGGGAGAAGAGAATACGGTTCCGGGCACGGTCGTTCCCGAAGAGCCGGCGGATCAGGAACAACCCGATCCGGCAGCCGAACCTCCGGCCGATCCGAATGCGGCTCAGCCGACCGATCCCGCGGCGGGAACGGTCACGGACGGTACGCAGGAAGTCGCGCCTACCCAGCCCTAAACAAGCAAGCTCCGAAAGCCATAAACGGCTTTCGGAGCTTTTTTGCACATATTTTCCGTAAATCGGGTAATGTAGAGCAAGAGCAAGCCAGTTCTTTTGTGAAGTGGCCTGAGAATGTGATAAGCTTTAGTCAAATGGAATAATGGAAAGGGTCGGTTCCCTATGAAACGTAAATTTGCTGACAGAGCCAACTGGCGGCGCGTAACCGATCGGAGATTCTTGTGCCGGTACATCGACAGCCGCCGCTTTACGGGCTACGTAACCTTGTACAATATGCTCAAGCTGAAGGAACCGCTGATGAAAACGTACGGGGGACTTACGTTTTGTGTGGCCGACAAAGGCTATTCTTGGCTGCAGTATTTTCCCAAGGATGCCCACTTTATCGTCACGACGATGTTCAACGAGAAAAGGGAAGTCGTGGAATGGTACATCGATATCTGCAAATCGCAGGGCGTCACGGATCAGGGCGTACCCTGGTTCGACGATCTGTATCTGGATATCGTCGTACTGGGCGACGGCACCGTCTTTTTGCTGGACGAAGACGAACTGGACGATGCGCTGCGGCGCGGCGTCATTACGGAAGCGGATTATGCGTTGGCGACCCGAACGGCCCACGGGCTGCTCCGGATGATCGACGCGCACGCTTTTCCGTATTTCAGGCTCTCGATCGAACATCGCAGACGGCTGTTCCCGGCTTCGGCACTCAAAGTCTAGCTTCAGGCGGACGATGGCGCGTCGAACAGTTTTGCAGGGAAAGGGGAACGAAAGCAAGTGAATACGGGTAAACGGCCGGAAGCGCTGCGCGGCATCGGACCGGTCCGGGGAACGGCACACCGCACGCCACGCAGACGCGGCCGATGGATCAAATCTTTGGCGCTCGCGGCAGGGGTCGGTGCGATCCTGTTCGCGTTCTGGACGCTGTATATTCAGGTCCGGATCGGGCAGGGCATGACGCTTGACCGTGAGTCCAACACGGATGTCGGCATCGTACTCGGGGCAAGTCTGTGGAATAACGAACCGAGTCCGGCGCTGACCGAGAGGCTCGAAGCCGCTTACGAAGGCTACGCAAGCGGAGCATATCCGATGCTCATCGTCAGCGGCGGGCTCGACAATCCGCGGATGAAGCTGACGGAAGCGGAAGGCATGGCCAACTATTTGCGCAAGCGCGGCGTGCCCGAGGCGAACCTTATTTTGGAAAATAAAGCGACCAGCACGTACGAGAACCTGTTATTCAGCACCCAGATCATGCAGGAGCGCGGCATGGAGACGGCCACGATTGTGACCCATCAATTCCATGGCGCCCGCTCCAAAGACATCGCGGACTTTCTGGGCTACGAAGATCCGCAGTTCGAGCTCGCTCCGACCGAGGCGCTAAATCTATGGCAGACCCGCGGCCGCGAGACGCTCGCTTTTACCAAATGGCTGCTCGACAAGAACACGTTGCCAGACGGCAAATAATCGGGGATAATGGAACGGATGTACCCCCACGGGATAGAAGGAGAACAAGAGATGCAGACGACAACTTACGATACGACGCCGGAGGAAAATCCCCGCGCGATTCTCGTCAGTCTCGTGACCGACGAAGTGAAGCGTTCCGGGATCGACCCGGTCTATTCGCTTGACGAACTCGTGGCGCTGGCCGAAACGGCGAGCGTCCAGGTGCTCACGACCCTGACGCAGAACAAAGAAAAGAAAGATACGAAATGGTTTATCGGCAAAGGCAAAGTCCAGGAGCTCAAAGTGATCGCGGACGAGCTCGGCGCCAACACGGCGATTTTCGACCAGGAGCTGTCCGGCGCGCAGGTGCGCAATCTGGAAGCGGAACTGGATTTGAAAATTATTGACCGTACCCAACTGATTCTGGATATTTTCGCCCAGCGGGCCAAAACGCGCGAAGGCATTATCCAGGTCGAACTGGCCCAGCTCAGCTACTTGCTGCCGCGCCTGTCGGGACAAGGCGGCAATCTGTCGAGACTCGGCGGCGGTATCGGCGCACGCGGTCCCGGCGAGACGAAGCTTGAGACCGATCGCCGGCATATCCGCGGACGGATCGACGAGCTGAAACGGCAGATCGGCGAAGTGGAGAAGCACCGCACGATGCAGCGTCAGCGCCGCAAGAAAAGCGGAACGGTGCAGGTTGCGCTGGTCGGCTATACGAATGCGGGCAAATCGACGCTGCTTCGCGAGCTGACGGATGCCGACGTTTACGTGCAGAATCAGCTGTTCGCGACGCTCGATCCGACGTCGAGAATGCTGGAACTGCCGGGCGGCCGCGAGATCGTGCTGACGGATACGGTCGGTTTTATCCAGAACCTGCCGCATAATCTGATTGCTGCGTTCCGCGCGACGCTTGAGGAAGTGAACGAAGCCGACCTCGTGCTGCACGTCGTTGACGCGTCTTCGGACATGCTGAGCGACCAGATGAAAGTCGTCGACCGCATTCTCGAAGAACTCGGCGCCGGCGGCAAACCGCAGATCCAGCTGTACAACAAAAAAGATCTGTGCACGCCGGAGCAGCTGGAGCTGCTTCCGGAAGACGAGCAGAACCTGCGCATCAGCGCTTACGACAAGCAGGATCTGGACAAGCTGCTGAACCGCCTGCAGGAAGAATTGACGGGCGGAACGGTCTCTTACCGGATTCCGGCCGCGCGCGGCGATCTGTCCGCCCAGCTGTACAAAATCGGCGAAGTGATCTCCCAAGAGTTCGACGAGTCGGACATCCTGTACGAAGTTCGCCTGCACACGGGAGAAGCGGAGAAATACGCGCATCTGCTGGAAGACTACAAACTCTAAAATTCCAGATGAAAAAGACGATTCCCCTTCGCATAGAAGCGGGAATCGTCTGACGTTTCGGCGCGCCGGCCTACTGCGTGCAGATCCATCAACGTGCAAACCTATCAAATCGAAAAAAGAAGGACGGAACAAAAAGACGATGAGAACTTTTGAAGCGACAATCGAGCAGTGGAAAGAAGAAGCGGAGCGGATCGTGCGCCCCCGCTTCGACGAGATCGACGCCATCGTCGAGCATAACCAATGGAAAGTGATCGAAGCTTTTCGCAGCTGCAAAGTCAGCGATTTTCATTTTAATCCTTCGACGGGCTACGCTTATAACGACCGGGGCCGCGAGGTGCTGGACGAATTGTACGCGGTCGTGTTCGGGGCCGAAGCCGCTCTGGTGCGTCCTCATTTCGCTTCCGGCACGCATACGATCTCGACGGCGCTGTTCGGCGTGCTGCGTCCGGGCGACGAACTGCTCTATATGACCGGCACCCCTTACGATACGCTGCACAAAGTGATCGGCAAAACCGGCGACGGTACCGGCTCTCTTGCCGATTTCGGCATCGGCTACCGCGAAGCTTCCCTGACGCCGGACGGCGAAGTCGATTGGGACGAGGTGGCCCGCCAGATTACGCCGAACACGAAAGTGATCGGTATCCAGCGTTCGCGCGGTTACGCGTGGCGCCTGCCGTTCACGGTGCAGCAGATCGGAGACATGACGCGCAAAGTCAAGGAACTATGCCCGAACGCGATCGTCTTCGTGGACAACTGCTACGGCGAATTTACGGAGCAACTCGAACCGACCGAAGTCGGCGTCGATCTGATGGCCGGCTCGCTGATCAAAAATCCGGGCGGCGGTCTGGCGGAAACAGGCGGTTATATTTGCGGGCGCAAAGATCTGGTCGAATTGGCCGCGTATCGCCTGACGGCACCGGGTATCGGGGCGGAAGTCGGCGCGATGCTCGGGACGACGCGCGGCATCTACCAGGGGCTGTACATGGCGCCGACGATCGTCGGACAAGCGGTCAAAGGCAGCATTTTTGCCGCCGCCATGTTCGAACTGGCCGGCTTTGCCAGCAGTCCGGCCTGGAACGCTCCGCGTACCGACCTGATTCAGGCGGTCGTGTTCGAGCGGCCGGAGCAGTTGATCGCGTTCGTGCAGGGCATCCAGCTCGCGGCAGCGGTAGACAGCCATGTCGTGCCGGAGCCGTGGGACATGCCCGGTTACGAGAACCCGGTTATCATGGCCGCGGGAACTTTCATCCAAGGCGGCAGCCTGGAATTGTCGGCCGACGCACCGATTCGCGAGCCTTACATCGGCTACATGCAGGGCGGTCTGACCTACTCCCACGTGAAGTACGGGGTACTTAACGCTCTGCAAAATCTGTTCGATCGTAATTTACTGTGAGTTAATCTAACACATCATTGACGCTTCCTATCAGGATATGTACAATAAGAGAGAGAATAAGAAAAGTACATTGGAAGGTTGATGCATAAATGGGCGACGACATTCGCAGAAATATGGCCTTGTTCCCGATAGGGATTGTTATGAAACTTACCGATCTGTCCGCGCGTCAGATCCGATACTATGAACAGCACAGTCTGATCGTTCCGGCACGGACGTCCGGCAATCAGCGCTTGTTCTCGTTCAACGACGTGGAGCGGCTGCTGGAGATCAAGGCCCTGATCGAAAAAGGCGTCAACATCGCCGGCATCAAGCAGGTGATGAACCCGGTCACCAAAGAATCCGAAGAAGCGACGGTCCTGAACGCGGCCACCGAAGAAAAGCGCAAAGAACTTTCCGATTCGCAGCTTCATCGCATGCTCAAGCAGCAGTTGGTCTCCGGCAAGAAACCGGGCCAAGTCTCGTTGATTCAAGGCGAACTGTCCCGCTTCTTTAATAGAAAATAAGAAAGACCGGCATTTTGCGCGTCGATTGGCTTCTTCGGGATGTTCCGGGATGCAGCCGGCGCGCGGAGTGCGTATACTTAAGAACGTAACCTATCACACAGACGAAGAGGAGAGGGTATCTTGAGTTACAACAAAGAAGACATTCTGCGTATTGCCAAGGAAGAAAATGTTCGCTTCATCCGTCTTCAGTTCACCGACCTGCTCGGCGCGATCAAAAACGTCGAAATTCCGGTCAGCCAACTGGAAAAAGCGCTCGACAACAAAATGATGTTCGACGGTTCTTCCATCGAAGGGTATGTCCGGATCGAAGAATCGGATATGTACCTGTATCCGGATCTCGATACCTGGGTCGTATTCCCGTGGGTAACCGAGAACCGCGTCGCGCGCCTGATCTGCGATATCTATCTGCCGTCCGGCAAGCCTTTCCCGGGCGACCCGCGTGCCGTACTGCGCCGCGCGCTCGAAGAAGCCGAAGAAATGGGCTTCAGCGCGATGAACGTAGGACCCGAACCGGAATTCTTCCTGTTCCGCACGGACGAGAACGGCAATCCGACAGACGAGCTGAACGACCAAGGCGGCTACTTCGACCTGGCTCCGATGGATCTCGGCGAGAACTGCCGCCGCGAGATCGTCATCACGCTCGAAGAAATGGGCTTTGAGGTCGAAGCTTCCCACCACGAAGTGGCTCCGGGACAGCACGAGATCGACTTCAAGTACGAGAATGCGATGAAAGCGGCCGACCAGATCCAGACGTTCAAGCTTGTCGTCAAGACGATCGCCCGTCAGCACGGCCTGCATGCGACATTTATGCCAAAACCGCTGTTCGGCATGAACGGTTCGGGCATGCACTGTCACCAGTCGCTGTTCCGCGGCGGAGAAAACGCGTTCTACGACGAGAGCGACGAGCTTGGTTTGAGCGAGACGGCCCGTTATTACATGGCCGGCATCCTCAAGCACGCGCGCGCGTTCGCGGCGATCACGAACCCGACCGTCAACTCCTACAAGCGTCTCGTACCGGGCTATGAAGCGCCTTGTTACGTGGCCTGGTCCGCCAGCAACCGCAGCCCGATGATCCGTATCCCGGCATCGCGCGGCCTGAGCACCCGGATCGAAGTCCGCAACCCGGACCCGGCAGCCAACCCGTATCTGGCTCTTGCCGTTATGCTCAAGTCCGGTCTGGACGGCATCCGCAGACAGATGACGCTGCCGGCTCCGATCGACCGTAACATCTATGTCATGTCCGAAGAAGAGCGGATCGAAGAAGGCATCCCAAGCCTGCCAGCCGATCTGAAGGAAGCACTCAACGAACTGATCCGCGACGAAGTCGTCGTTCAGGCGATGGGCGAACACGCCCTGACCCACTTCTACGAACTCAAGGAAATTGAGTGGGATATGTACCGTACTCAAGTTCACCAGTGGGAACGCGATCAGTATATGACGCTTTACTAGAATTCGTAATTCCAGCCGCAGCAAGGATTGTGCCTTCCGCACATTCTTGCTGCGGCTTTTTTTGCGTTATCTTATGTAACTCGTGACCACATTTTGACCACGGAATTTTTTTAAACCCATTATTGATTAAGGTACGCGATACAATTTTCTAGGCTATATTTTTTAATTATTCAAAATATAAAAATTTATAACTAGTACTTTCGGTTTAGAAGTAGCCGTAAGGTTGTTCGCTGGGTATGAGAAGAGTACCCGAAATAAACGCCCACACTTGACAGCTGCCAGAGAGAACGGTTTTTATGTGGAGAGTCAACTAAATTCCTGTTTTTATAAAAAATTCTCAATTAACTTAATTGATATTAACTTTTTTTATTTTCAGGCCGATAACTAACTTGTAAATAAATATAGAAATTAGAGTGAATTGAATGAAAAAAAGTTTGAAAGTTTTGTTAGGGATATTCTTAGCCTTTTTGGTGCTTATGCCAAGCACTATGCAAGCAGCTGAAGAAGGATGGGTTTCTAAAGCAAATTTATTGAAAGTGAAAGATCGTATGAATTTGGTTACAGTAAACGGGAAAATTTATGCCATTGGTGGTATGAGTGGGAATACATACTTGAATACTGTTGATGAATACAATCCTGAATCAAATGAATGGATTACGAAAACTACTATTCCTACATCTTTTAAAGCGAGTGCGAGCTCAGCGGTGATCAATGGGAAAATATACATAGCAGGCGGATACACAGGAAATAACATTAGTAAGACTATGGAGATTTATGACCCAGCTAAAAATGAATGGACAAGGGGAGCTGATTTACCTGTTACAGTGGCGGGTCATTCAACTCAAGTAGTAGATGGGAAGATTATCTTATTGGGTGGTTTCACTATAATCAATAATGCAGTTACGTCAACTTATGAATACGATCCGACTACAAATGTGTGGTCTACTAAAGCAAATATGACACAAGGTCGTAGATATACGTCTTCAGCTGTTGTGAATGGTAAAATATATGCTGTGGGAGGTTTTCATGACTCTAATGGCATTCTTTCTTCTGTAGAAGAATACGATCCAAAAACAAATATTTGGACTAAAAAAGCAAGTCTTCCTAAAGGGAAATCTAGCATTGCTACTACTAGTTTCAACGGACTTATTTATGCCATAGGAGGATCTACAGCTACTGCAAGCGTAAGCGGTCCTGCGACTACGGCTGTGGATATATATAATCCTCAGACTGATACTTGGACTACAGGTCCTGCACTTAAAGTAGCTAAACATTCTATCGCGGCTACAGTATTGAATAATAAGATATACATTGCTGGCGGTTCCAATAATTCTGCTTACTATAATAATTTCGAAATATTAGATCTTACATCCACACTTCCGCCAGTTATCGAGGAGCCAACAACGCCTCCAGGTACAGGAGAGCCAACAACGCCTCCAGGTACAGGAGAACCGGCAACGCCTCCAGGTACAGGAGAACCGACAACGCCTCCGGGTACGGGAGAGCCAACAATACCTGGTGGAGACAGAGCTATCCTAGTAATCACTATGAACAATGGTCTGGAAAAAGAATACGACCTTTCTATGGCTGAAGTAAATGCATTTACTGCTTGGTACGATGCGAAAGATGCGGGGAAAGGTTCTGCGCGCTTTGTAATCGATAAGCATTCCAACAATAAAGGACCTTTTAGCAAGCGTACTGATTCGGTGATCTTTAATAACATTTTGACATTTGAAGTCAGCGAGTATACTCTCAATCAGCCGAAATAAATCGTTCAATGATTTACAGAAACTCAAGTTTGATTAGAATAAGAGCAACCAAAAGAATCGGCCCTGCCTGGATAACAGGACAGGGTCGATTTCTGTTTGTAAGGAGGCTCTACATGAATACATCTCGATAACTGCTCGGCAACAAGGTGTTTTCGCTGAGGCTCTGCTATATATCTAGGTAGTGGTCGTCAATGCTAAGCTAAGAACGAGTGGAGTAACGATGTAGTAGCCATACAATATTGATTGAGCGCTAGAATATAAAGCGCAAGCAGGTTCACCAGTGGAAACGCAATCAGTGGTACATGACTCTGAGATTTTTTTATGCGGGTATTTTCTATTACAGATTTTAAAGGCGGTGCCTATTTTCAAACAAATCACGTCGATACAAAAAAGGGCAACGAATAGCAGTCGCGCCCTTTCCTAAAAGCATTAGTGTCATTCTTAATTGAAATAATTTTGCCTGCATAAGACGAATTTTATTTAGGATATACTACCTTTTCTTGATTTTTGCTTTTAATATAAACTGCTTTAACGTTTTTCAAATCCGGATCCTCTATGGTGATGTTAAAATCTCCGCTTGGATATTTTTTAGTAACAACTCCTCCTTCAATCTGAATATACACATCGTTTTGCTTGATCGTATAATGATAACCTCTATAACTTTTTGCGCTTGCTAAAATGCTGCCTTGAATAGATAAAGAATGTTCGTCCAGTGAAGCTTCGCTAATTGCCAGCTCTTCAACGGAAAGAATGGAACGGGAATTCTTTTGCTGGAAATGGGCCATAAGAAATCCTGCAAAAAGCAACAATACAATCAAAACTCCAAATGCTAGCATCGTTTTTTTTCCTTTTTTCATTTGATCACATCCTGTTGTACGCATCTTGTGAGCGATGAGTATAAGTAATATCATGTGTTATAAGCTGAACGATAACAATCACTTATATATGCTGCTGGCAGTAAGTGTCTGAGATCCATTGGCGTGATATACAGCATAATTGAAAGGTACAGTTACTCCGGTAGAATAAGAATTTATGTTTTTGATGCTGCTTGCTAAGTTTTTTGGAGTATTGATGACTCCAGCTGATACAGAAGGAGAAGCGATTAAATTCCAACTTGAAGCTGCAAAAGAAGAGCAGTTGGTGAGAGTGGACCATTTGTCAAAACGAAGGATATGGGAGTTAAGCTTATTAAGATTGCTCTGCGTTATAAATACGTTCGCTGAAACTCGATTGGAATAAGCGTTATTTTTAGAAATTAGAAAACTCTCAAGATTGTACCAAAGGCCTTGGTGTTCAGTTTTGTTACCCCAAGTCCCAAGTGATACGGTTTTGCCCGGTGCCACATTGATTTTTCCGACAACTATAGTACGGTTTGAGGTATTCGAAACTGTAATCCAAGCATGTGTTCCTAAATCTATCGAAAGACCCGAGCTTCCTAATACTGATGACGTAGGATCGGCAAAGATTCGAACAGCAGCTATTGAACCGGCTCTAGCCGATCCGTTAGTATCGGTTCTTTGCTGTACCGAAATTTCATGTTCATCAACAAAGGTATTCTCGAATGCGTCGGTATCCATGATAAGAGGTTCCATGCTGCTCTGTTCCGAAGGATTTCCAAATTCCTGGAACGGCTCGCTTACGCTTATATCATTTTCGGTACCATTATCTTTATAATACTTTAAAACATGTTCCAGAAAATATGTATCTACTAATTCTTTTTCTTCTTTTGAGAAGCCATTAATAATTTGTTGATAGTTTTCTTGAATGTAAAAAACGTTCTCTTCATAACTGGAATTTCGAGATTCTTTATAAATCAGATTCTCTATTCTTCCTAAATCATCTGTAGTCTCATAACTTAAAATCCGATTGTAAATATGTTCAGCTTCTTGTTCTTGCAGACCTGTAATAGAAACATAATCAGTAAGAATACGGTCAAATGATGCTTGATCGCTTAAAGTCTGTTCCGATGCGGAACTGATTAATGGGGTACCTGAAACCAACAAGACAACTGCAATCAACATCGCAAACAATTTTTTAAACATGAAAACCTCCTGTTTAAATTAGTATTTTTTTCTTTTATATAATAACACTATTAAATCTAATAGTAAACATATGTAACTTTATATTTAAATAATATTAAAGCGACTAGATATATTACTTCTGCGCAGGTGAACGGAAAGGTATATGCGATAGGCGGAGTAGACTCGAATATACTTTCTTCGATAGAAGAATATGATCCTGATAAAAACACATGGATCAAGAAAGCTACGATGCCGGTAGGTGCAGTAGGCAGCTCGGCAGTGTCTTTGAATAATGAGTTTTACGTGATTGGTGGTATGACTGAACAAGCCACCACGAGCGGACCTGCAACTGCGCAAACCAACAAGTATAATCCGGCGACTGATACTTGGACTCGAATGCCCGATATCTCCATTGCAAGAGGTTTGTCCTCGTCTGTTGTTTTGGATGGTAAAATATATGTAGCTGGGGGTTCTAATAATTCCACTTATTATAATACATTTGAAATGCTGGATTTAGCTTCTACTCTTCCGCCAGTAGTTCAGGAACCGACGCCGCCTCCTGGAACAGGGGAGCCGGCTCAACCTTCAAATCCTACGATTCCTCTCGGAGACCGTGCCATCCTGGTCGTCACGATGATCAACGGGTTGGAAAAAGAATACGATCTGCCCATGTCGGAGATCGAGGCGTTCACCAGTTGGTACGATGCCAAAGATGCAGGTAAAGGCCCTGCGCGCTTCGTCATCGATAAGCATTCCAACAACAAAGGTCCTTTTAGCAAGCGAACGGATTCGGTCATTTTCAACAATATTTTGACTTTCGAAGTAAGCGAATATACGCTTAAATAATCTGCCTTTAATCAAAAAGTCCTCCCGCGAAACCGGGCAGGACTTTTTTGGCATGAATCTGGATCGATCGCAAAGTATCCAATCAACGGATAACCTACCGACTGATCGGCATCCATGTCCCCAACTCTTTCAACCCATTATTGTTTACCCGTACTTGCATTACATATATTTATGCGATATATTGCATACATAACGAATGAAGTAAGGATGATCATTATCCCGATACCCAAAAATTTCGTTTCGCCCGTGCGGATGTCCGCGAAAGAAAGGGCATTTTCGCAAATTCAACGTTGGATCATTGACGGTACGCTGCAGCCGGGGGAGAAGATTATCGACGCGGAGTTGGCGGAATCGCTTGCGGTTAGCCGGACGCCGATTCGCGAAGCGTTTCAGCTGCTTGAAGCGCAGGGACTCGTCTCGATGCATCCCGGCAAGGAAACGAAAGTGACGGAGATCGAGCGCGGCGACATTTTGAACATGTATTCTACGATGGCGGCGCTGCAATCGCTTGCGGCGGAGACGACCGCGGCTGTCATTACGCCCGAGCAGATTAAGCGGCTGCGCGCGATCAATCTCGATTTTGCGGATTGCATCCGCGGCGACGACGCGTACCTGGCGATGGAAGTCGACGAACAGTTTCACAACTTGATCGTGGAACTGTCCCGCAATCCTTATGTATCGTCGTTCAGCGCTTCGCTGCAAATTCACATTCGGCGCTTCAAGTACGTGTTTCTCAAACAGCCGATCGCCGAGACGCAGACTTCGGTCGACGAACATGCGGCGATTATCGAGGCTTTTGAACAACGCGACGGCAAGCGGGCCCAAGAGATCATGAAGCGGAATTTTGTTCGTCCCATGCAAGAACTGCACGAGCTACTCTAAACGGAAAAGAGTGAGAAGAAATGGCCAACGGAAAAGATCTTCGGATTCGCAGTCATGTTATTAGCGAGGGTGCCAATCGGGTACCGAACAGAGCCATGCTTCGCGCGGTCGGATTTACGGACGAAGATTTCAAGAAGCCGATGATCGGCGTAGCCAGCACCTGGAGCGAAGTGACTCCGTGCAATATGCACATTAACGATTTGGCCGTTCATGCCAAACAGGGCGCGCGCGACAACGGCGGCGCACCGCTCATTTTCAATACGATTACGGTATCCGACGGCATCTCGATGGGCCACGAAGGCATGCTGTTCTCGCTGCCGAGCCGGGAAGCGATTGCGGATTCGATCGAAATCGTGACGGGCGCGGAACGGTTCGACGGAATCGTGGCGATCGGCGGCTGCGACAAGAACACGCCGGCCTGCCTCATGGCGATCGGCCGTCTGAACGTGCCTGCCGTGTACGTCTACGGCGGAACGATCCAGCCCGGCAAGCTTGACGGCAAAGACGTCGATATCGTCACCGCTTTCGAAGCGGTCGGCCTGTATCACGACGGCAAGATGACGGAAGAAGAACTGCACAAAGTCGAATGCAGCGTATGTCCGGGTCCCGGCGCATGCGGCGGTATGTATACGGCCAACACGATGGCGGCTGCGGCCGAAGCGATGGGCATGACGCTGCCGGGTTCTTCGTCCACGCCGGCGATTTCGCCGGGCAAAGCCGCGGAATGCGCCGCAGCGGGCAAACAGGTTATCGCGCT
The DNA here is from genome assembly GCF_008634075.2 of Saccharibacillus sp. WB 17. Classification (NCBI taxonomy): domain Bacteria; kingdom Bacillati; phylum Bacillota; class Bacilli; order Caryophanales; family Paenibacillaceae; genus Saccharibacillus; species Saccharibacillus sp. WB 17. The sequence goes on from NZ_VPFK02000012.1 coordinate 18,579, forward strand.
GCTGGAGCAGGAGATCTACCCGCGTGACATCATGACGAAGAAAGCGTTCGAGAACGCGATCACCGTCGTTATGGCTCTGGGCGGATCGACCAACGCGTTCCTGCATCTGCTTGCGATTGCCCACTCGGCCGGCGTCGATCTGTCGCTGGACGATTTCGAAGAAATCCGTCTGCGCGTTCCCCATCTGGCGGATCTGAAGCCGAGCGGCCAGTTCGTCATGCAGGATCTGAACGACATCGGGGGCATTCCCGGCGTCATGAAGCTGCTGCTTGCCGAAGGACTGCTGCACGGAGACTGCCTGACCGTAACCGGCAAGACGATTGCCGAGAATCTGGCCGAAGCGTCCGGGCTGCAAGCGGATCAGACGATCATTCGTCCGCTCGACAAGCCGTTGAAGCCGAACGGACCGCTCGTCGTGCTGCGAGGCAACCTCGCTCCCGAAGGCGCCGTCGCCAAAATGTCCGGCATGAAGATCCAGCGCTTCGTCGGACCGGCCAAAGTGTACGACAGCGAAGCCGAAGCGACGGAAGCCATTTTGCAAAACCAAATCCACAAAGGCGACGTCGTCGTCATTCGTTACTGCGGACCGAAAGGCGGACCCGGCATGCCGGAAATGCTGTCCGTGACCGCTTTGATCGTCGGCAAAGGACTCGGCGGAGCGGTAGCTCTCATTACGGACGGCCGGTTCTCGGGCGGCTCGCACGGCTTTGTCGTCGGGCACGTCTCGCCGGAAGCACAGGTGGGCGGACCGATCGGACTGCTGAAGAACGGCGACACGGTCGTTATCGACAGCGAGACGCAGCAGATCACGTTCGAAGTGACGGACGAAGAGTTGGCGGCCCGCAAACAGGCTTGGGTGCAGCCGCCATTCAAAGTCAACTCCGGCGTGCTCGCCAAATATTCGAGACAGGTGTCTTCCGCTTCGAAAGGCGCCGTTACCGATCTGTTCGAGTAAGTACCTCATCTGACGTTTGAACGTTTTGGATGGTATATAGGGGATATGCGAACAGGAAAAGGCTCTCCGGGATATCCGGAGAGCCTTTTTGCGTGCTGCCGCGAACGTTTTGCCTCATTCGCCCGGATGTCTTCTGACGCGCGGGGATGTCTCGCCTGAAGACCGCTGGCACAGTCCGCTTCAATTATCGAGGGTGTTCCACGCTGAACTGCACGGCGCCTTCTTTTGAACCTTCAATCCGGTAGCGCAGGCCGCCGCGATCGGTAGTCTCGTTAATGGAAGAGAAATCGGTATCCGCTTCCGTCATCTTGAGTGCGTCGGCAATTTCGGTGACCTGGTCCAGATCGAGGCTGGGATCCATCGTAAGCATGACGAGCGACATTGCGGTAAAAAAGTGCGCGCTCGTCGCTTCGCTGCCGTCGCCCTGCGTCAGCAGGCTTGCGGCACGTACCGAATCGTCCGCCGGATTGAGCGTGCCGGTCAAAATCAGATTGGCGGTAATCGCATATTGAAACGTATTCGGGATCGATCCTTGCGAGAACGTCGAAGGTTCCAGATTCATTTTCGCTCCGACTTCCGCGGCTTTTGTATTGAAGCGTTCTTCGAACTGCTGCACGGTCAGACCTGGCGCATCCGGTACCTCTCCCGGCTCGGCCGTATCTACTGCAGGCACGTCTTCGGCTTCCTTTATATCGTGCGAAGCGGTCAGCGGATCCGGCGTATCGGCGGTACAGGCGGACAGCAGGCCGGTCAGCAGCGCCGCGGCTGCCATGACCCGGAAAAGTTTAGTCATTGTTGATCCTCCTTGGCCCGGTAGGGACTTTATTCAGTTTACCAGAATCACGGAGCAGGGAGAAATACGGTCTTTTTCGGTCTTCTTTTCGCAGCCTGTCATTCTCGCATGTTCAAACTTGCCCCAATTTGATAGACTAGAGTTACTTTGTCTAAGTGAGTGAGGGATCGGTCCAACATGAATGCTTACGGAAGTTATGTCGAATTCGACCGGGCCCGGTGGGCCGCTTTGCGGAGCCGGACGCCATTACGGTTGTCTGAAGAAGAACTGCAGCGGATCAAAGGGTTAAACGATAAAATTTCGCTGCAAGAGGTCGAAGAGATCTATATTCCGCTGACGAGGCTGATCAATCTCAAAGTCCGGGCCGCGCAGTATTTGGACGAGGTCACGAGCGCTTTTCTCGGCTGCGAGCCGGTACATAAGCCGTTTATCATCGGGGTGGCGGGCAGCGTGGCCGTCGGCAAAAGCACCGTCGCGCGCCTGCTGCAGACGCTGCTGTCGCGGTGGGAGCACCATCCGACGGTCGACCTGGTCACGACGGACGGGTTTTTGTATCCGACGCGGGTGCTGGAAGAGAAAGGGCTGATGGCCCGAAAAGGATTTCCGGAAAGCTACGATACCAAAAAGCTGCTCGATTTCCTGACCCGAGTCCGGGCCGGCGAACGTCAGGTGGAAGCGCCCGTCTATTCGCATGTCACGTATGACGTGCTGCCGGACCGAAGCGAGATCGTGGACAGTCCGGACATTTTGATCGTTGAAGGCGTCAACGTGCTTCAGGTCAGCAAAGGACAGCCGGTGTTCGTCAGCGACTTTTTCGATTTTTCCGTCTATATCGACGCCGAGGAGCAAGAAATCCGCAACTGGTACATCGATCGCTTTTTGCTGCTGCACCGGACCGCGTTTCGCGATCCGTCTTCGTATTTTCACCGTTATGCGGAATTGACGGAGCGCGAAGCGGTCGAGCGCGCCACGAACATTTGGGAGACGATCAACCTGCTCAATTTGAACGAGAACATTTTGCCGACGCGCGGCCGGGCCGACCTGGTGCTGAGCAAAGGGCCGGACCATCAGATCCACCGCGTGTTTTTAAAAGATTTGTAGGACGGGGTATGAAAAAGAGAGTCGAAATGACGAAGGGGGAGTTCGTTTTGCCGCTGTTTACGCATAAAAAGAGCCGGTGGGGTGCCGTTCGTTCCAAACGCGGAGCGATGTTGTCGGCGGTACTGGCGCTTGCGATCGGAGGGAGCGCCGCTGCGGCCGAGCCGGCTCAGGCGTCGCCTGCCGGGGGAGCCAGTATCGTCCCCATATCCGCGTCGTCGCTCGTATCGGCGTCGAATCTTGCGAGCGGCCTCTACAGTTCGAACGCGATTCTGATCGATTTGAACAACGGGCAGATGCGGATGAAAAAAAATATCAACCAAAAAGTCTATCCCGCTTCGATGACCAAGATGATGACGGTGCTCGTGGCGCTCGAAGGCTTGCCGGACAAGCAGAAGAAAATTACGCTGCCGGCGTCCATGTTTCCCGCGCTCAAAAAAGAAGGCGCTTCGATGGCCGGCTTCCTGCCGGGCGAAAAAGTGAAAGGAATCGATCTGCTCTACGGGTCGATGCTGCCTTCCGGGGCGGACGCTTCGATGGGACTGGCCTACGCGGTCGCAGGGTCGGAAGCGGCATTCGTCAAAAAGATGAATCAAAAAGCGAAAAAGCTGGGCATGACGCATACGCATTTCGCCAACGTGACCGGTCTGCACGATCCGAACCATTACACGACCGTCAAAGACATGTCGATCCTGCTGCGGGCCGGACTCAAAAACGCCACGTTCCGCAAACTGATCACGACGGAGAAACATGCGATCGGCGCGACGAACAGCCATCCGAACGGATTGACCGTGCGCAGCACGCTGTCCGAGAGCGCTCCGACGCTGCAGTTCAAAGGCGGCAAAATTTTGGGCGGCAAAACAGGTTACACCCGGGCGGCAGGGCTGTGTCTGGCGTCGCTTGCGGTCAAAAACGGCAGATCGTACATTCTCGTCACCGCGGGAGCAGACGGAACGCCTTGGACGAAGCCTTACCATATCCTCGACGCGCTGAACGTCTACCCGAAGCTTTGAATTTGGAGTGGAAAAAGAACGCACGTTCGCTTATAATACAAACATACGTTCCGATCGGTTGCGGAGGAACTGCCTGATGCGATTCGATCGAGGGGCCGGGAGGGTGTGTTTGTGGACATGAATGGACTGGAGTTGAAAATTCTCGGCATTTTGCGCCGCCATCGCTGGGGCGCTTTCCGTTGGTTGTCGATGGCGCGATTGATCCGCCACAGCGGCGGGGCTTTTCGCGAAGTCACGATTGCGCTGGTCAATCTCGAACAGGCCGCCTATATCCGTTGGCTCGACAAGTCGTCGATGCAGCATATCGTGCTGCTGCGCAAAGCGTACGAACGGCCGAAGACGCCGCCGCCGAGATTCGGCACTTCGGCGGCGGACGCGCGCAAGATATCCCGCACGCCCGGACACCGGGCGCAGCGGGCGCTGCATCAACCGACAGGTTCGACGGTCAAGCGCCGCCCGACAGAGACAGAGCCACCAGCGAGGCGAACACAAGCAGCAGACTGACCAGTGCCGCGCCGAAGTAGATCCGAACCTGCCGCGGGCGGCGGCGATAGACGGCAATGCCGCCAAGCACCGCGGATACCGCGAACAGCAGAAAAGAAACAGTCATCAGATCGGCCATGACGATCCTCCTTAAATAAGATGGAATTTGAACGGGAATCTCTTAAACGGGAAACTCTTATTCGCAAGCCGCCCATATCGCACAAAAAAACTCCTCCGATTTCGGGGGAGTTTTCTAGTTGGAGCGGTAAAGGTCAGATGATCCTCCCAGACTCAATGGAAGTTACGGAACAAACCGACGACTTTGCCAAGAATCGTCACGTGCGTCAAGCGAAGCGGTTCGTAGGTCGGGTTCTCCGGCTGAAGGCGAATATGATCCTTCTCCTTGTAGAACGTCTTGACCGTCGCTTCGTCTTCTTCGGTCATCGCCACCACGATATCGCCGTTATTGGCCGTCTGCTGCTGGCGCACGACGACGTAGTCGCCGCTGTTGATGCCGGCTTCGATCATGCTGTCTCCGATGACGGACAGCATGAACACCTGATCGTCGCCGACCATCGTCTGCGGAAGCGGGAAATAATCTTCGATGTTCTCGGTTGCCGTGATCGGCACGCCGGCCGTGACTTTGCCGACGACCGGAACGCGCCGGATCGTCGAGGCGAACAGGTTGCCCGTATCCGACTCTTCGAGACCGAGCAGCTCGATCGCGCGAGGCTTCGTCGGGTCGCGGCGGATCAGCCCTTTTTTCTCCAGGCGATCCAGGTGTCCGTGCACCGTCGAGCTGGAAGCGAGTCCTACCGCTTCGCCGATCTCGCGAACGGAAGGCGGGTACCCTTTGGATTTGACTTCAGTACGGATAAATTCCAAAATGGCCTGTTGGCGTATGGATATCTTCGACATATCGTATCAACCCCATCCATTAATCTATAGTAGTGTCATTCAAGTTATGAGCATCCGAAACATGCGAACAGACGGTCGAATGCTATACGCGCAAATTATAGCATAGAACTTCCGTTCGTACAAACGTAAGTTCGAAAGCAAACGATTTTTTTACAAACAGGCGTTCGGGTGCCCTTTTTGGACCGCATAAAAAGGGGAACAAATTTTCCCGAACAAGCGTTCCAAAAACTATTGCCTGAAACGTATGTTCGTGCTATATTAATTCGCAGAAGGCAGAACAAACGTTTGGGAGAGTGTGTAAGATGCCAAAATACACGACGTATAAGAGCATTTACGAGACGGCCGGCACGCCAACCGAGTCGCGCGGCGGCAGATCCGTTTCCAGCTTGTCTTTTTTATATAATCGGAAGTTTCCCGCTTATCGGCGAAGCGGAAGCACGACCGCCAAAGCGCGTCTGCTGCTGTTCGTCCTGATCGGACTGTTCGCGGGCACCGGAGTCGTGCATGCGTTCCAAAACGACAAGCCGGCAGCGGAAGTCCACACGGTCATCGTCTCGCCGGGCGACACGCTGTGGTCGATCGCCGAGAGCCGCAAGCCGGCAGGCGCGGACACCCGCATTTTTATCGCCGGCATCCAACAGAAGAACGGATTGAGCGGCAGCGAGATCCACTCCGGCGACGAACTGATTCTTCCGAATTTCTGATCGTCGCTCGCCAGGTTGCGAAGCGCGCGGGAACGCCGATCGACGTACCTGATCCAAACGCAGGAGCTTGCAGGGCTATCGCCTTGACAAGCTCTTTTTTTCATGTGAAAGTATATAGAAGCAAGGTAATTAAGGAGGAGTTACGCGTGGATATCGATATTTTGGTAGGCCGGATCAACGAACTGGCCCGTAAACATAAAGCCGAAGGCTTGACCGAAGAAGAAGCGCAGGAACGCGCGCAGCTTCGCGAAGTGTATCTCGGCAACGTTCGGCGCAATTTCCGGCAGGAACTCGATACGATCAAATGGGTCGACGAAGAAGAGCCGGGCAGCGATTCGAAGCTGCACTGATTTTTTTTGCGGAGGAGGTCTCGCTAGTGCAGACCTGCTCCGCAAGCGCTTTACCGGAACGGAAACGGCTCGCCGGTTCGCGGAAAAGGGAGTGCCGCGAACCGGCGGGTTTTTCTTATATATAGAGTGACTTATTTTAAGGGGGAAAACGCATGTCCCGTTCGTGGGAGAGACAGGTTCGCAAAAATCAGCAAAAAACGAATACTTACAGGCAAAAATCGGGTCAGGAACGAATCGGCGGGTCGGGCACTTCAAGCCAATCGTTCGATACGTTCAAAGGCCGGAACTATATGTTCCCGGTGTTCCTGCTGGTCATCGCCCTGTTCCTGACGGCCATCACGATTTCGGCCCAAATGTCGGGCGTCGAAGAAGCGTCGGGCTCGTCGTACTGGTTCATCATCGTGATGTATCTCATCTTGGCGGTCATCATGTTCCTGCGCCGGCCTTTCCTGCGTATCGGCAAAGACCGGATGAGCACGATCCGCTTCAACCGCGAGCGCACGATCATGGCCGGCGATATCGCCAAGTTCCGGATCGAAAAAGGCTACGTCACGGTAGAAACGAAAGGCAAAGGCGCCAACTGGATTTTCTCGCGCTTCCTTAAAATGTTCAAAACGGACGAGATTGCCGCGCGCGTAACGGAATTCGCCGAGCAGCACCAGATTCCGGTCGAGAAGAAGTAAGCGAGCGGTTGAATCGGAATTTGCCGGGAAGCAGACCATACAGGAAGAGTGAGGGGACGACACATGACGGTGAACAATGAGGTTAAAGCGGTAATTTTCGATCTGGACGACACGCTGCTCTGGGACGAGCGCAGTATTCGGGAATCTTTTGCGGCCGTGGCTGAAGAAGCGGCTCGACGCACGGGAATCGACGCGCAGGCGTTCGAACAAGCGGTGCGCGAACGCGCCCGGGAACTGTACGCCGGCTACGACACCTACCCTTTTACCCAGATGATCGGCATCAATCCGTTCGAAGGACTCTGGGCGAATTTTGACAAAGGCGAACAGCCGGAATTCCGCAAGCTGCAGGAGATCGCTCCGGCGTACCGCAAAGAAGCTTGGCGCCTCGGGTTGGCGGATCTGGGCATCGAAGACGAAGCGCTTGCGCTCGAGTTGTCCGACAGGTTCGCGGCCGAGCGCCGCAGCCGTCCCCACGTCTATGAAGAAACGTACGAAGTGCTCGACGCGCTCAAAGGCGAAGTCAAGCTGCTGCTGCTGACGAACGGCTGTCCGTCGCTGCAGCAGGAGAAGCTCGACGGCGTTCCGCAGCTCGTGCCTTACTTCGACCATATCGTCATTTCCGGTACGTTCGGCAAAGGCAAACCCGATCCGGCGATTTTCCGCCATGCGCTCAGCCTGCTCGGCGTGGAGCCGGAAGAAGCGCTGATGGTCGGCGACAAGCAGAGCACGGATATCCGCGGAGCGCTGGACACGGGCATTCCGTCGGTCTGGATCAATCGCGGAGGTCGTCCGCCCCATTCCGGTATCGTGCCGGTGCATCAGATCGAATCCCTGCGCGACCTGCCTCGGCTGGCCGGAATCCGCGTTTCCTGAGAAATCGGCGATACGGTGTTCCGTCCGCCCGCTGCGGCGGGCGGGCTTTTTTTCGCCTGTTTGCAAGTCTGTCGCCGCCCGGCGGTCACGATTACCCCGATCGGTATTCGGGTATTTAATGAACATTTAGAATAGGCAAATAGAATGTGCAAGCAGAAAGGAGGAGTGCGGCTGTGGAACTTTATTTTCTCGGGACCAATGCAGGACTGCCCACGACGCAGCGAAACGTTACTTCCGTCGCGCTCCGCATGCTGGAGGAACGGCGTTCGTCCTGGCTGTTCGACTGCGGCGAAGCGACCCAGCACCAGATTTTGCATTCGCCGCTCAAGCTGAGCCGTTTGGAAAAAATATTTATTACGCATATGCACGGCGACCATGTATTCGGCCTGCCGGGGCTGCTGTCCAGCCGCTCCTCGCAGGAAGGTGCGCCTCCGCTGACTGTATACGGTCCTCAAGGGCTGAAGCAGTTTCTCGAAGTGACGCTCGGCGCGACGCAGAGCCGGGTGACGTTCGGGCTGGACATCGTGGAACATGCGGGCGGCTTGATTTTCGAAGACGAGCAGATCAAGGTGGAAGCTGCGGCGCTGGAACACCGGATCGAGAGCTACGGCTACCGCATGACGGAAAAAGATCGCCCGGGCAGCCTGAACATGGAGCTTTTGCGGGAATGGGGCGTGCGTCCGGGGCCGGAATACGGTAAGCTTAAGAATGGAGAGAGTATTACGGTAGACGGACGCACGATTACGCCGGACCAGGTGCTCGGGCCGCCCAAGCGCGGCCGCATCGTTACGATTTTGGGCGATACGCGTCCGACGCCGGGCATCGATCCGCTCGCGGCGGGAGCGGACCTGTTGGTGCACGAAGCGACGTTTACCGACGAATTTGCCGATCTGGCGCAGAAATATTACCACAGCACCGCTGTTCAGGCCGCGGAAGCGGCGAAGAAGGCGGGCGTGGGCGAGTTGATTCTGACGCATTTCAGCTCGCGCTACAAAGATCCCGAGCAGCTCCAGCCTCTGCTGGACGAAGCGAGAGCCGTTTTTCCCAACACGCAGTTGGCGATGGAACATGAGACCTATCCCGTTCGCCCTGCGCAAGACCGAGAAAAGGACTGAAGACCGATGCCAAGCCCCAACGCTTTTTTGATCGACCTGGACGGGACGCTGTATCACGGCGAACGCCGCGTTCCGGGAGCGGACGAACTGATCGCGGCGCTGAACGAACGCGGCATCCCGTTTCTTTTTCTGACCAACAATTCGTCCGCGTCCCAGGACACGGTCGCCCAACGCTTGAACAACATGGGCATTCCCGCGAAGCGCGAGCAGGTCTGCACGTCTTCGATGGCGGCCGCGGCCTATATCGCGCAGCGCAAGCCCGGCGCTTCGGTCGCGATATTCGGCGAAGCGGGACTGCGCGGCGAGGTAGCCGCGGCCGGCCTCTCTGAATTTGTGGGCGATCCGGGACGTCCCGATTACGTCATTCAAGGCATCGACCGCGAGTTTTCCTACGGAAAGCTTGCGCAGGCAGGCCGCTGGATTCTCGGCGGATCGGAATTCGTGCTGACGAATCCCGACCTGCTGCTGCCTTCGGAAAGCGGCTTGATGCCGGGAGCGGGCACGCTCGGCGCATCGCTCGAAGCGATGACGGGCGTCAAGCCTACGGTCATCGGCAAGCCTTCGCCGATCCTGATGAATTTCGCGTTCGATCTCCTCGGCGTCGAAGCCGCAGACGTGACGGTGATCGGCGACAACATGATGACCGATATCAAAGCCGGCGCGCAGTCGGGCTGCCGCTCGCTGCTGCTGCTGACCGAAGAAGGCGTCACGACGCCGCATAATCTCGAACGTCATCAGGTTCTGGCCGACGCCAAGCCGGATCTGATCAGACACAATTTACGTGAAATCCAAGACTGGATATTAAGCGGATACTAAGCGACACGGAAAGGAACGATGCATGATGCCGGAACTGCCGGAAATCGAACATTACCGCAGACAATTGGGTCAATGGATTCTCGACCTGCCGATTCAACGAGTGAAACTGAACCATGCGCACAGTACCGATGTCGAGCCGGAAGAATTTGCCGCCGCGCTGGAAGCCAGAAGCCTGCTCTTTTTGGAGCGCCGCGGAACGTTTCTTATTTTCCATCTCGATAACGGGCATCGCCTGCTGATCGCTCTGGCCAAAGACGGAGCGCTTTACTGCGGGGAACAAGACGAGCAGCCGCCGTTCGTCTCTCAGGCCGAGATCGGCTTCGGGGAACGGACGCTGTATATCGCGGGCAAAGGCAGCGTGCTGCGTCTGATGACCGTACGCGGTCTGGACGAAGTGCTCAAGACGCTCGGGCCCGATCCGTTTTCCCGTCAAGCGACGCCGGAGTACTTCGTGTCCCAGCTCAAGAAGCGCCGGGGCGCGCTGCGCAGCATCCTGACCGGCCAGAAGCTGGTCGCGGGAATCGGTCCGCGCTACGCGGACGAGATCGCTTTTGCCGCGGGCCTGCTGCCTTCGGTCAAAACGCAGGAGCTGAACGGCGAAAGTGCGGCCCGTCTGTACGAAGCGCTGGAAGAAGTGCTCAAGGCCGCGATCGACGGCGGAGGCTGCATTACTGTTCCACTGAACGCGGACGACGCGGTAACCGGCGGGTATCTCTCGCAGTGCCGGGTGTTCGAGCGCGAAGGACAACCGTGTACGGAAGACGGAGCACCGGTGCAAAAAATGGACGTAGCGGGCAAAAAAGCGTATTACTGCCCGCAGTGCCAGCACGAACAGACGCCGGTCTTCTCCTGATCGAAAGCGCGAGAGCGCGGAAGGAGTCCTAACATGACGAATACGGAAAACAAACCGAAAATCCATCTGTACATGGACGATTGGCGTCCGTGCCCGGAAGGGTTCGCGCTGGCCCGCACCGGCGAAGAATGCCTGACGCTGCTGCGGGACTGCGAAGTCGGCATTTTGTCGCTCGATCACGAGATGGGAACCGACCAGCCGAGCGGAAGCGAAGTTGCGGCCCGAATCGTCGCCAACGGCACATTCCCCAAAGAGATCTACCTGCATACGTCCAGCGAATACGGCCGCCGCAGCATGTACGAAATTCTGTACGCGGGCAAGCCGGAACATGTCATCTTGCACCGCGATTCGATGCCGGAAGACGTCCGCAGACGCGCCGCGGCGGAGCAATCGCAGTCGTGAGAGAGTCGACAGAACGCGAACTGCTTGGCTGGATCGAAGCGGGGGAACGCCGGATTATCGTTTTCGGGCATACCCCTTTTTGCGGAACGTGCCGCGTGGCGCGGCGGATGCTCGAAGTGGTCGAACAGATGAATCCCGAGATCGACATCTATGCGCTGGACCTGAACTTTGCGCCCGAATTCATACAAAAGTACCGCGTGCGCAGCACGCCTTCGCTGAGCGTCTTCGAACCGGGGACACGCGGCGAGCCGAGAACGGCCTATGCGATGCAGTCGGTGCCGTATCTGCTCGATTTTATCGGGTAGGGGCCAGGCGGAATTCGCATCAAATGACAAGAACGAACAAGAAAGGACGCGGCACCGGGAAGATGTTTTTTTCGATGCCGGAGTCCTGTGGAGGGTAACGTATTTTGAGCGAGCATGAAAAAGAACACGTAGAACCGATCGAAGCGGCGGACGCGCTGCCGGAAGAAAGCACGTTTATTTGCACCGCCAACCGGGATTTCGCCGCTTACGCGCAGGAAGAGCTGCGCCGTCTGTTCGGATCGGTCAAAAGCAGCGTGCTGAGCGACCGCGAAGTGCTGCTGGTCAAATTGAATACCGGCGCGGAAGAAGCGGTACGGAAAATGACGGACAGCCGTCCGATTTTCCTGCGTCACGTCCAACCTGTTCAATTCGAACGCGAAGGCGACAACGTCGGCGAACTGCTGTCGGCGGCCGCCGGGTTCGTGTTGGGCAGCGGCCTGCTTGCGGCGGGCATCAAAGCGGCGCTGCAGGTACGCAAAAGCGAAGGCGCCGGAGGCGACAGCGCGCCGCAGCTCAAAGAATGGCTGGAAGAGCTGCTGCGCGGGTCGGAAGCGGAATTCGTCTCGGCAGGCGCCGACTGGATCGTCTCGGTCTACGTCACGCCGTCCGGCGTCTATGCGGGCATTTCGCGTCCGGAAGACAACTTGTCGGACTGGAGCGGCGGAGCCGTTCGTTTTCGCCGGGAAGAAGGACAGCTGTCGCGCGCCAAGTTCAAACTGCTGGAAGCGGAGCGGGAATTCGGTCTTGATCTGTCGGCTTACCGCAGCGCGGTCGATATCGGCGCGGCGCCGGGCGGATGGACATCGCTGCTGCTCGAACGCGGGCTGAAAGTGACGGCGGTCGATCCCGCCAAGCTGCATCCTTCGCTGTTGAAAATGCCGAATTTGACCTATATCCGCAAAAATGCGAGCGAGATCAAATTCCGCGACAACGAGTTCGACCTGCTCGTGTGCGACATGAGCTGGAGTCCCAAACTGATGGTTCAGTTGGTGACGGGTCTGCTGCACGCGCTTGCGCCCGGCGGCACGGCGATCATCACGATCAAGCTGATGCACAAAAAGCCGATGGCGCTGATCAAGGAAGTGATCGCGTCGCTTGAAGGTTCCCGCCTGCAGGTTCAGCGCTCCAAGCAGCTGTTCCACAATCGCGAGGAAATTACGCTGTACATGATCAAGTATTGAAAATAGGTCTTTACAGTCGGCAAGCAGCCGGTTTATAATGACTTCAAAATCATAGCAGCGGCAAAACAGGGAAAGCATCCCTCATGGACTCGGTCTTCGGACCCCGGCCACGAGGGATGCTTTCTTTTTTTGTCCAAAAAAGGAGGGATAAGATGCCGAAGCCGGCTGAATTGGAGCGGGGAACGGTCATCGGCGAACGATACCGGGTAGAACGCGTGCTCGGAAGCGGCGGCATGGGGAGGGTGTATCTGTCTTCCGATGCCAAGCTTCCGGGCAAGCGCTGGGCCGTCAAGGAAACGTTGGCCGCTACGGAAGATTACGAACGGATCGGGAACGAAGCGCGGATGCTGACCCGGCTGCGCCATCCGAGTTTGCCGCAGGTCGTCGATTTTTTGTCGCCCGACGCGTCGGGAAGAGTGTTTCTCGTCATGGAATACATCGAAGGCATGAACCTCGGGGAATACGCGGCGCGCTGCGGCGGGCGTCCCGATCTTGCGTTCGTGCTGGAACTGACGCTGCGGATCTGCGACGTGCTGGACTATTTGCACGGGCAGAGCCCGCCGATCGTGTTCCGCGACCTGAAGCCCGGCAACGTCATGATCGGCGCAGACGGAGCCGTCCGGCTGATCGATTTCGGCATTGCGCGCCGTACGGGCCAGGGGCGGCTTGACGATACAGTCAAGCTCGGCACGATCGGGTTCGCCGCTCCCGAGCAGTACGAAGGACGCAGCGAACCGTCCAGCGACCAATACGCGCTGGGTGCGCTGCTGCTACATCTGTGCACGGGCGGGCAATTCAGCGCATGGACGCCGGAAGCGCAGCGGGCGCTGCGTCCGGATCTGCCGCCGCCGCTTGCAGCGGCGATTCGCAAAATGCTCAGTTACCGCGCGGAAGACCGCTACGCCTCGATGGCGGAGATCAAGCGGCTTGTTCGGCCGGCCGGCGAATCGGCGGAAGCCGGAGCGGGCGGGATCGGGACGTCGACCGTCGCGGTGCTCGGTTTGTTCCGCGGCTGCGGCGCAACGCATACCGCGATTGCCGCGGCGCATACGCTGGCCCGCGAAGGCGGGCGTACCGCAATCGTCGAATTGGACCGGCGGGCGGGAAGTTTCGCCCGGATCGCGCTGGCATGGGAAGGAGAGCCGCTCAAAAATCGGCCGACGTTCAGCGTTCAGGGCGTGGATTATTGGCCGGATGCGGGCCGGGAACGGTTGGCCGACGTGTTCGGCCGGGGATACCGGTATGTCGTGCTCGATCTGGGGCTATGCGGAGACGCTGGAGATTTCGAAGAATTTCAGCGGGCCGACGTTCCGGTAGTCGTCGGTTCGGGCCGCGAATGGAGAAGCGGCGAGTGGGTCGCTTTCGTTCGGCGCGAGAGCGTGAGAGTGCGGCCGAAGTGGAGATATGTGCTGCCGTTCGCGGCGAGTGAAGACATTCGGGAACTGCGCGGCCGGCTCGGCAGCAAGCACGTATATGCGCTGCCTTTGCTGCCCGATCCGTTCGGGGGACAATGCCGGGCAGCGTTCGAGCCGATTCTGGGCACGCTGTATGCCAAACGGGAACGACGTTCGCGGCTGAAGTTGGGATTTCGGTAAAACGAAGGGAGCATGATCATGTCAAGAATAAGGTTTCGACAGCGGCAGCGTCTGCTGGCCGCCGGAGCGGGGGCTGCCGCCGCCCTGCTGATCTGCACGGCGGCCGGCCTGCCGTACATCCGTTCCATCGAGAACCGTTACGAAGCGGAGCGCGGAGACTACGAACGCCAGATAGCGGACATGGATGCGCGGCGCGTCCCCGTCTTTGCGCTGACGCGGGACATCCGCGCCGGAGAAAAGATCGGCGAAGAAGATCTCGCGCAGATCGAAGTCGTCGAAGCGACGGTGCCCGACAACCTGCCAACCAAAGCGGAAGCGGTCGGCCGTTTCGCCAAAGTGGCGCTGGCCCGCAATACGCCGGTCAGCGAATCGATGCTGTACGAAGGAGCGGTTATGCCCAACGACGTGCGGAATCAGGAGTTTCGGCTGATCGAACTGCCGACCCGGCTGGCGGCCGGCGAATTCGTCGACGTGCGCGTCAAATTCCCGACGGGCGAAGATTTTATCGTGCTGTCGAAAAAGCGGGCGGAAGACCTGTCTGCGGGCACCGTATGGATCCGTATGAGCGAACGGGAAATTTTGACGATGTCTTCGGCTATTGTCGACGCGTACCTGAACGATGCTTCGATCTATGCGCTGACTTACGTCGAACCCGGCTTGCAGGCGGAAGCGGTCGTCACGTATCCATCGAACGCAAGTGTGCTCGATCTGATCGGCAGCGATCCGAACATCGTGCAGCGCGCCGTCACGGAGCTGGAGCGGCGCCGGCGCGAGAAGCTGGAGAACGGGCTGGATCTGCTGACGCCGGAAGAGATCCAGAAATATTTGAACAGCAAAGCCAATCTGGATATCGTCAATCCCGGCACGCAGGATAACGCGCTGCTCCCGGATAGGGAAGACGCCGCTGCCGCCGAGGGGGAAGCGCATTGAGTACCGCTGTTTTTATCGGAGACCGCGATAAAACGGATCTGCTGTTTTACGTGGCGAAAATGTTGGCGGAAGCGGGATGCGAAGTGCTGATCGTCGATTATACGGCCGGTCAGCGCTACGAGTTTTCTTTTCCCGCATTGGACGTTCCGGGCGAACCGCGGGAATACGACGGATTCGACGTCTGGATTCCCGCCGAAGGCGCCAAGTCCGGGTTCGAAGAAGGCTACGACATTGTACTGTACGATACGGACGATCCGCGGCGGCTGCCGGCATTTCCGGACACAGCCTACCGGTTTTTGGTCGGCGGCTGCGAACACGCGTCGGTTCGGCGCTGCGTCCGGCTCCTGAACAGCTATTTCTTACGGCGGCCGCTCGCCGAGCTGTGCGCTTTTCGCGCCGTGCGGATCGAAGAAGCGCGCGAACCGGGAGAATCGTACATCGCCGAACAGTTCGAAGCGTTCCCGATCGACTGGAAAGAATCGTTTGTCTATTATCCCGATGAACGGGATTTGGCGCTCAAGATCGGCAATCAATATGCCGGCCGATTGAAACTCAAAGGGCTGTCTCCGGCGATGAGACAAGCGGTGCAGGGCATAGCCGCCGTATTGCTGGGGCTGGATCGACGGGAAACGCGCAAGCTCTGGAACAGAGCCGAGAGGAGCAAATGAAATGGGACAAATCGCATTTTGGGGAATCGGGCACGGAACGGGGGTGACCGCTTCCGTAGGCGCGCTCGCTGCGCTGATCGGAAGCGAATACGGCATTCGGACGCTCGTCTCGCAGCCGCAGGGCGAAGAGAATACGCTGGAGCGGGCCTTTGCCCGCTCGATCAACGCCTACGGCCGCGACCAGGCGGCGGAAGCGGGCACGGGACTCGACGCGCTGGTCAGGTTGGCCCGCAGCGGGAAGCTCGAACGCGAAACGGTCAAAAACAATGCCTGGATGATCGAACGCCATCGCCTCGATCTGCTCGGCGGTTCCGAACGAATGAATCGGCTGCAGTTCGAAAATGCCGGCGGACTGATCGGGAATATCTATGCCAATGCCCGCGCGTATTACGACTGCATCCTGCTCGATGTCCGTTCGGGAGCCGACAGTCCAGCGGCCGCTCAGGTGCTGGAAGACGCGGATCTGGTCGTCGTCTGCCTCAATCAAAATGTCGGCATGCTGGAACGGTATTTCGATCGCAGCGGTTGGCCGGAGCAGCTGCACGGCAAAAAGCAGCTGCTGCTGTTCTCCGGTTACGACCCGGATTCCAAATACAAAGCTTCCAGCATTTTGCGCAAATACGGAAGCCGGGAATCGGCGCTGACGCTGCCTTACAATTCCGATTTCCGCGATGCGGTCAACGACGGGGATATCAAAGGATTTATTGCCAGAAGCCGGCCGCTCGATCGCAAGCACGGCAATTACCGCTTTATCGCCGAAGCGCGCCGCACGGCGCAGAAGCTGCTCGAAGAGATCGGCATCAACACGAGATTGAAGCATGTCGATGCCGCGAAAGGAGTTTCGTAGAACATGGACGGAATCAATTCGATGCTGATCGCGGCGATTGTCGGCGGGCTTGCGCTCGGGCTCCTGCTTGTGCTGCGCAGAAATTCGGCTGCCGCAGGCGAAGAAGCGGAAGACGAGCTGCTGACGATCGACGATCTCCAGCGGTACGCGGCAGCGGCGATCAACGAATTCGCCAATGCGAACCTGCTCGATTTGGGTCTGTCGGCGGAAGAATTCGAACGCCGGAGAAACGTCGTGGCCGAACTTAAAAGTTCGCTCAAGACGTGCAATGCCGGCAGCCTGCCCGACAAGACGTATGTCAAATCGTTTATTTACGACCTGCTGCTGCGGGGCGGCGCCGTGAGCGAAGCGACGATCGACCGCATCCTGCCGTTCGGCGACGAACGCCTGCTGACCGTTGCGGACAAGTTCGACATTTTGCTGCATGCGTACAAGCGGGAACACGGAATGCAAGCTCTGAGCGTGCTGATCGACAAGCACGGCCTTGCCGAGCCGAAGTTCGTCATCGAGAACGCGGCGACCGAATCGTATATCATTACGGGTGAAGAAATAAGTGCCATTTACGGCGCCGAAGCGCCCCGCCTGTCTTTTGAAGACAAACTGCAGCTTGTCGTGCAGCGCGTCTATCAGCAGTACAAAGGGTTCGGGCCGATCGACGAACTGCGCGACCAGACGATCGACGGGGTATCGGGCGGCGTATCCGGCCTGCTGCCGGACATGCGCGAGACGGAAGACGAAGTCGAGCTGCTGCGCGCCATGCGCGGCGAGACGCCCAAAGGCTGCGACAGTGTATGGATTTTCTATCGCGGCAAATCGATCCGGCTGGCTTTTCTCGGCTTCGGCAGCCTGCTTGAGCTCAAGCGGGTCTGCCAGAACATTTACAAATTCGGCAGTCCCGGGCAGCTGTCCGAAGCGAAAGCTTATCGGATCAACGAGATGCGGGACGGTTCGCGGGTCGTCGTGGTCCGGCCTCCCTTTTCCGAGAGTTGGGCGTTTTTCGTCCGCAAATTCGATCTGCCGAACCTCAGCCTGGAACGTCTGCTCGGCGCCGCGGAAGGCAACAATTCCGAACTGCCGATCCGGATGCTCGACTACTTGATGAAAGGCGCACAGGTGACGGCCGTGACGGGGGAACAAGGTTCGGGCAAAACGACGCTGCTGATGGCGATGGTCAAAAGCATCTATGGTACCTTCAATTTGCGGATACAGGAATTGGCGTTTGAGCTGCATCTGCGCAGATTGTATCCCGAGCGCAACACGCTCGCTTTCCGCGAAACGGACCATATCAGCGGGCAGGAGGGGCTGGATCTGCAGAAGAAAACGGACGGCGCGGTCAATATCCTCGGCGAAGTGGCGACGGACCCCGTGGCGGCTTGGGCCGTGCAGATGTCTCAGGTGGCGAGCAAGTTCACCGTATTCAGCCATCACGCCAAAACGACGAAAGACCTGATCTGGTCGCTGCGCAATTCGCTGCTCAAGACGGGCACATTCCAGAACGAGCGGATCGCCGAAGAACAGGTGGCCAGCGTGATCGCATTTGACGTGCATCTGGAAAAAGAACGCGACGGCACCCGTCATATCGAGCGCGTGACCGAATGCGTTGCGCTCGATCCGGACGAAGAATCGTTCGCGGAACTCGGCCGGAAGCTTGCCGCCGGTACGGATGAAGCTTCGGCATTGAACGTGTTGGCGCAGGCGCAGCTAAGTTATTACCGGCGGATGACCGGACGCACGTTCGAGGTCCGCGACATCATCGCGTTTCGGGACGGCGCTTACGTACCCGTGCAGCGCCCGACGCCGGGAAAAGTGCAGCTGATGGCCGGCAATATGTCGCGGGAAGACGCCGCCGCTTTTCATGCGTTTTTGGATCGGTATTGGGGAAGTGAGCCGGCATGAGTCTGAAGTCGTGGATCATTCTGGCGTTGATTCTGTACCTTGTGCCGCTCGTGCTGGTGTTGATCCTGAAACGCCGAAGCCAAAAAAAATCGGGCAGCAAGGAGCCTCGCGTCAGCTGGATGAATCGCAAGGCTCAAGCGGGACCCGGCAACCCCGCGTTCAATCGCTTTTATCAACGTTCGTATGTACGTTCCGCGAAGTTTCCGCTGCTCGGCAGACAGGTCCGGCGGATTCGCCAGCGCCTGGCGATTATGGGGCCGTATGACGAAATGACGCTGCGCAAAGAAACGATGAAGATCACGTATGCCGTCCTGCTGATTAGTATCGGACTGCTGCTTGCTTTGACGCTGCTCGGACGAAGCTTCTCCGTCACCTTGCTTGGGGCGATCGGCTGCCTCGTCCTGAACGGCATGCTGATCGATCTGTTCGTGCATCGGGCGGAGAATCGGCTGCTCCAATATTTTCGCGATTTTCTGGAAGACAACCGGCACCAGTTTCAGGCCAGCCGGATGGCGGACGAAGCGATCTACGAAGCCACGCAGCTTGCCGGACACAACATGAGACTGCATGGCGAACAGATGCACAGTGTGCTGACAGCCAAAGACCCGGAGCGCAGCCTGTCGGCGTATTACGAAGTGGCGCCCAATCGGTATTTGAAAGCATTCACGGGCGTCGCCTGCATGATTATGGAATACGGAGACCAAGCGACGGCGAAAGGTTCCCTGTACCTGAACGCGATCGGCAAATTCGTGCAGGACATCAACTTCGACCTGCTGCGCCGCAGCCGGCTCAGTTACCAGCTGAACAGTCTCACGCTGATCGCGCTGGCGCCGATCCTGCTGTCGTTTCCGCTGGAACGCTGGGCCGAGCATTATTTCCCGCTCATGGGCGAGTTTTACGAAGGGCGGATCGGCATGGCGTCCAAACTGCTGCTGTACGCGATAGCGGTAGCGGCGTACGTACTTATTCGCAAGCTGGCGGAAACGGAAGAGTCTCGGTATGTACCCAAGCCCGGAGGTATCCGCTGGGAAAAGAAATTGTACGCATACCGGATCGTTCGCTGCGTCGTTGATCGTTTCGTGCCGCAAAAGCATACGAAAGCGCATGGCGATCTGTCCCGGCTGCTCAAAGAGTCAAATTCGCCGCTTCTGCTTGAATGGCTGACGCTCACACGGCTGCTGCTCGGCTTGTCGGTCGGCCTGCTGTCGGCGCTGATGTTCGTGTCCGTCCACGGCAGCATGATCCAGCGCGTGCGGGAAGCGCCGACGTATCCAAAAGGCGGCCTGATGATTGGGCGGACCGACGGGGCGGAACGCGCGGAAGCCGAGCGACTAACAGCATTCGACCGGAAAATCATGGATGAATTTCGAGGGATGCGAGGTGACGTGGAGGAAGCGCTGCGCAGACGCGTACGGGACACGGCCGGAGCGGTACTTGGCGAAGCGGAGCAGAACGAAGCGGCGGTTCGCATTGCCCGGAAGCTGGATCGGATGAACGACGAATATTTGAAAGCGTGGGAGCTGCTGCTTGCTGTCGCAGCCGGAGCGGCCGCGTCGTTCGTTCCCGTAGGCATTTTGCGTTTCCAGCGCCGGGTGCGCGGCATGGACATGCAGAGCGAAGTCGACCAGTTCCGAATGCTGATCTCGATTTTGAGCCAATTCGACCGGATGAGCGTGCAGATTTTACTGGAATGGCTGGAACGGTTTGCGGTGATCTTCAAGCCGGCGCTTCAGCGCTGCCTGCTCGATTTCGACGGAGGTGCCGCCGCCGCGTTGGCCGAACTGAAACACGAAGCGCCGTTTCCTGCTTTTATCCGGTTGATCGAACGGCTGGAAAATTCGCTGGAGCATCTGTCGATCCAGGAAGCGTTCGACGATTTGGAGATGGAGCAGGAGTATTACCGCGAACAAAAAAAAGAAACGATGGACCGGCTGATCGAAAACAAAGCGAGTTGGGGCCGGGATATCGGCTTTGCTCCCGTCATGTTCATGCTCGGCGCCTATATTATCGTTCCGTTTCTGTACGTGTCGTTTATGCAGATGAAAGATCTGATTGCCCGACTGGGCCAAATCTAAATCCAAATCCATGTATCGTATAAAAGGAGAATGTTATCTATGGGAAGCAACGCAACTTCGGGTTTGAAATTGGCCGCCGGCATTTTTCTGACGCTGGCTTTGATTACGACGGTCGTCGTAATCTTCATCTCTTCGCAGGACGCAGCCAAAGAAGGACAGACCCAGTTTTCGACGATCCAGACGCAGCTGTCGCAGACCCGCTTCAATATTTACGAGAATACGACGCTGTCCGGCAGCCAGGTCATGAACGCCGTGCGGCAGTACAACAACGACGAGCAGTTTGGTGTGTACGTCCTGACCGGCAAAGGCGGCGCTACGTATTACGGAAGCCAGTTTAACCAGACGACGGGCGTCATTACCGGCGATACCAAGAACAAGACGCTCAGCCCGGCGCTAAACGAAGCGGACAACAACTTCATCAATCCATCGGGCAAATTCAAATCTTCGATCGTGCGCGATGCCAACAATATGGTACGCGGCATCGTATTTACGCAGGCGAAATAAAGCCGAATCTTTACCGTCTTCCGTATGGGGCGGAAGGCGGCGAGGGGCAAGGAGACCGATATGGGGAATGCAAAAAGTTTTATGACGTTGGCCGCGATGTTTGCTTTGTTCATTGGCGCCTGTACGTATGCGGCGGATGTCGCAAGATCGATCGACGCCGGAACCCGGCTGGCCTACGAACTGAACACCGACCAAGATGGCAAAATCAAAACGGAGCTCGGCCTTGATTACGAAGAACGGTATTCCGGCGCGCAGATTCTGCTCATGATTCGAGGACTCACGGAAGAAGGAGCCGATATCGAGGTGAACGGGACGCTGTATCGATCCGGCTCGAATGACGACAATCTCGATCCGGCGATCCTGAACCTCAAGCACGCTTACCGGGCGTTGTATGAGAGGGGCACAGACGGCACGTTGAACAAAATTGTGTTCCGGAGCGGCACATGAACTATATAACCGGCATTTTCGCGGCTTTGCTGAGCGTCTTGCTGCTGTTTGTGTATCCGCTGTACGAACAGGCGCGCAGCCAGGACAAAATCGCAAACATCGTCGTGCAGGCGGCGGTGACCCGTTTTGTCGACAGCGCCCGCACCAAAGGGTATATTACGCCGCAGATGTACGAGACGTTTAATGCGCAGCTTGCCGCAACCGGCAATCCGTACGAAGTGCGGCTGGAGCATCTGCGCAAAAGGTATGTTCCGGAATACGGGGACCCGGCCGATCCTTCGACGTTCCGGAACCGGTTCACTCCTTTTTACGACGGATTTTACAACGAACAGATTTTGGCGGTGTTGTTCCCGAACCCTATCTCCAGCGCGGACGACCCCGCCCGGCGTTACGACATGCAGGTGGGCGATTATATCGGGATCAAGCTTGAAAACATCAACCGTACCGCGGCCGTGCAGCTGTGGGATTTCCTGATGAACGACAATACGGACGAAGGCGCGACGGTAGCGATCAATTACGAAGGAATGGTTCTCAATGAAGATCGTTAATTTCGCGCTGCTGTTCGTCTTGATCTTTTTCCCGGTGTTTCGGATTGCTTCCATGCATCTGGACGATCAGTATGCCGCCCTGCGGCTGAGCAGCCGTTACGACGCCATGCTTCGAACGGCCGTGCAGGATGCCGGTTACGTGTTGAACGATACGACGGCGCAAGGCGATCAGCCGGGTTACGATTCGCGGAAGTTTCTCGGGACGGACAAAGAACGCGCGGTCGAGACGTTCTATCGTTCGCTGGCGCTGAATATGGGCACGGGAGACGATCCCGCCGCGCTCGGCGCCCTCGCCGCTTATGTGCCCGCGATCGCGGTCATCGATTACGACGGTTACTTCATCTATGCGACAGAGTCGTTTGTCGATTCCGGCGGACAAACGCAGCTCCGGGCGGTATGGTCGCCCAAGAAACCGTACGCCTACTCGGATGCCGGCGGTTCCGTTATTCAGTTTACGCTGGACCGTTTCGTGAAGATCCATGATCGAAGCCGGCACGTCTGGGTGCAGGGAATGCGGGAAGAGATCGCTTCGGAGACGAATGTTCTTCTATTGAAGGATGCAGATACGTTCGAGAGCGTGCGCCGGCAGACCATCCTGAACGGTATCCAAAACGATCTGGCGTACGCCATTCACCGGCATAATCGATACGCGGCGCGCTACGGAGTGGATTATCTGTTCACACTTCCGCAAATTTCGCGCGAAGAATGGGACAACGGTATCGACGATATCGGAATCGCGGCGTTCTTGCAGGGGGTTCCGGTGGGCGATCAGGCGTATAATCATTACGCGTTCGGCGGAGGAAGGCTGGTCCGAACCAAGCAGGTGTACGGAGCGGCCGATCCGATCAGCGGCATCCGTTATTATTCGCGGGACCGTGCCGATCTTCCGGCCCCGAACGAAGAGACGTTCGGCAGCGAGCGGGAAGCGGCGCAGTCCGGTTATTTTCCGATCCGGCGACCGAACCCTTGAGTTTCGGCAGAAGCAACAAAGCAAGAAACGGCTCTCATGACTTTGCGGAAAAACTTTGGAGCAGCTCCAACAAATTCTGCTGCTGCGATTCGTTCATGCGGCCGAACAGATCGAGCAGCTGTCTTTCTTCTTCTTTTAGAGGATGTTCGAGCAGGTCGTCGACCGGGAGCAGCTCCGACAAAGGGATGCCCAGCGCGCGGCTGAGGCTGCTTAACGTATTGAGCCGGGGGGAGCGACGATTGCATTCGATATCGCTGATCGAGGATTGAGAGACGTTGGCACGTTGAGCGAGTTCGACCGAGGAGAGATGACGTGCTTTTCGCAAATAGCGCAGTTTGCTTCCGATATCCATAAAATCCGCCTTTCCCTAACCGAAAATAATTGAACGCACAAACAGAGTTGAGCTTCGTCAGTGGGCATGCCGCCCGTATAGTAAACCTAATATATACCGAATGCACGCGGCAGGTCTACGGATTCTTTTTCCAAAAACCGGATGATTTTCGGAGTTAAAAAAACGCGCAAATTTCCTCGTCGCCGGGCGGCGGGGGAATTTGCGCGTTCGAACAGGTTGGACGGTCGCGGCGGGCATAGGGAAGAGGGATACGCGGCCGGCGGCCGTATCCGGACTCAATCCCGGCTCTGAATGACCAACAGCAGGCCGCTTTCGATCGAGACGGTGCCCGATGGGCCCGACAGCTTATTGCTGACCGACAACGATTGCCCTTGGCGAAGCGTCGCGTTCTCGAGCGGATACTCGAAACCTTCCAGCGTAACCCCGCTCACTTCCATCGTGGCGGGAATGAGGGACACGTATGTAAATCCGCGGTCTTCGACGACCAGTTGGCTGCCGGTCAGCTGGATATAGTTGTTGCGGTCGCGGATCGTGCAGACTACCTGCCGCCGCAGCGCGCGAATAAGCAGCTGCACGTTGGCCAGCGTATGGTCCATCCGTCCGCCCGTCACGCCGAGCATGACGATCTCCGACGGCCGCTCGTTCAACGCCAGCTCGAAAGCGAGTTCGGTGTCCGTATAATTTTTGTCGACCGGGTCGCAGGTATCGATCCGGCCGCTGAGCAGGCGGATGCGCTCCGCGTCTTCGGGCGAAACCGAATCGAAATCGCCTACCGCGATATCCGGGCGAAGGCCGTGTTCGATCAGCATGAGGGCGCCGCGATCGGCTCCGATGAGCAGATCGCCGGGGCGGATATAATCCAGATAGTCGTCGGTCCACAATCCGCCGGATACGATAATGACGCGTGTGTCGTTCATGGCGCAGTTTCTCCTCCTTTCGGGTTCGGTACTTTTGTCGAAACAAGCAGGCTTGCTGTGCTGATATCCAGTATAGCGGACGCAGGGCGAAGCGTACAACGAACTTCGAAAGCGGGCGTCGTTTCAAGGTCGAAAAGGCGGCCGCCGCATGTGCTCCGTTTCGCCAGAAAAGTTTTGAAGGCGTTTGCAGTATTGTCAAAAATAAGCGCGTTGGAGAGCGCTTATCGGGTTAAGAAATAGAGAAGTGCGTCCGGCAGTTCTTTTTGCCAAAATCCCCACAGATGTTTGCCTTCCTTTTCCATATAATGCACTTTTGCTCCACGGTCCAGCAACAGGTCGCGCGTTCGGCGGTTAAGGTCGACGAAATCGAACGTGCCGTGATCGGTTTTGTATTCATTTTCCTGCAGGCCGACGATCATGTACGTGTCCAGCCATCCCAGATCTTCCTCGCGGGCAATGATCTCCTGGGACTCTTCGTAGTACGCACCCGAGAGGCTGATGATGCGCGGGAACTCGCCCGGGTACAACAGCGACAGATGCAGCGACATCGAACCGCCGAGCGAATCGCCGGCCAGGATGCGGTCGTCGCCGCGAACGCGGTATTTCTGCTCGACGAACGGAATGATCTCCCGCATGATGCAGTTGACGTAGGCTTCGTGCCGGTCGCCGAACGGCGCATATTCGGCCGTGCGCGTCTTGACGTCCACTTCGATGCCGACGACGATGAACGGTTCCACGCCTTCGTCAAGAATGAGCTGATTGGCATAGGTCGCGATACGTCCGAAATTGAAAAACTCTTCGCCGTCCTGGCAGTACACGACCGGATAGCTGAGCACTTCGTTGTAACCGGGAGGAAGATAGATGCGCAGCGCCCGGTCTTCGTTCAGAAAGGTGCTGGCAATGACTTCTTTCACAATCGTACGCTTGAGATAACGGGAATCGGTCATGGGAAATCGCTCCTTGGGTTCGGTATGGGTGCGCGTTTTGCATGCGCTTTACATGGCGGTCCGGAATGCGGTAAGATTGTGACTGTGCGGACGCTAAGACGTGAAACGTTCGAATTAGCTTTCTTGTTATATTAATCTTGTAGTCCTGTTATATATACAATCATAGAAATTAATGAACAAATATGGTTAATTTCTTTGACTCCGCTATGGAACAGGTGTATAATAATGATATAACAGAGGGCCAAGATATTCAAATTTTTTATTGAGGTGAAAACAATGAGCAAGGTTCCTTATGAAGTGTATACGGAAGAAGTCGAGGCTCTTTCCGTTCTGTCGCCGGATGGCGAAATTGTTAACGAAGCATTGATGCCGGTTCTGACCGACGATCAATTAAAAGAAGTTATGCGTCGCATGGTATTTACACGTACTTGGGACGAGCGCGCGATCAATCTGGGCCGCCAAGGCCGTCTCGGTTTCTATGCACCGGTATCCGGTCAGGAAGCGACGATGGTCGGCAGCGAATTCGCTCTGGAAAAAGAAGATTTCGTCTGCCCGGGCTACCGCGACATCCCGCAGCTCGTATGGCACGGACTTCCGCTGTACCAAGCATTCCTGTACTCCCGCGGTCACCAGCACGGCGGACAGATTCCGGAAGGCGTAAACGTCCTGATGCCGCAAATCATCATCGGCGCGCAGATCCTGCACGCAATGGGTATCGCAATGGGCTTCAAGCTCAAAAAGCAAAAGCAGGTCGCGATCACTTACACGGGTGACGGCGGTTCGTCGGAAGGCGACTTCTACGAAGGCCTGAACTACGCGGGCGTCTACAAACTGCCTGTTATCTTCTTCGTGCAAAACAACGGCTACGCGATCACCACTCCGTTCGCGAAGCAAACCGCTGCCCTGTCGATCGCCCACAAAGCGGTTGCAGCCGGCATCAAAGGCGTAAAAATCGATGGCATGGACGTTCTGGCCGTTATCAAATCGGTTCAAGACGCAGCCGAACGCGGTCGCAACGGTGAAGGCGCGACGCTGATCGAAGCCGTCACTTACCGCTTCAAACCGCACTCCCTTTCCGACGATACTTCCAAGTACCGGACGAAAGAGGAAGAAGGACAATGGAGCGAAAAAGATCCGTTGACCCGTTTCGCGAAATACCTGGAGAAAAAAGGACTTTGGACAGCCGACGATACGGAACGCGTAAGAGCGGAAGCCAAAGAAACCGTAGCCGAGCAAATCAAGAAGGCAGAGAAAACGGAGAAAATGACCGTTTCCGGCCTGATCGATTCGATGTTCGAACATACCCCTAAACACCTGGAAGAGCAAAAAGCGGACTTCCAGTAAAAGAATCGGTTCCGGTCGGAGCGGCCCCTACGGCGCTCTACCGAACCTTTTACCTGCGCATATAAGTGTGAACTTTTCATAGAGCAAGATTCCAGCGAACGTAACGTTAAGGAGGAAATGTAGCAATGGCACAAATGAACATGAAAGAAGCAATCCGCGACGCAATGCGGGTGGAACTCAAGCGCGACCCGAACGTGCTCATCTTCGGTGAAGACGTGGGTAACGTGGGCGGCGTATTCCGCGTGACGGAAGGGCTGCAAAAAGAATTCGGCGAGGAGCGCGTATTCGATACGCCGCTGGCCGAATCCGCGATCGGCGGCATGGCTGTCGGTCTGGGCGTTCAGGGCTTCCGCCCGATCGCCGAAATCCAATTCGTCGGCTTCATCTTCGAAGCTCTCGACCAAATGATCGTTCAAGCGGCGCGTATGCGTTACCGTTCGGGCGGCCGTTACAACTCGCCGATCGTATTCCGTACGCCTTTCGGCGGCGGCGTAAAAGCGGCAGAACTTCACACCGACGCGCTTGAAGGCCTGCTCGTTCAAAGCCCGGGCATCAAAGTGGTCGTGCCTTCCAACCCTTACGACGCAAAAGGCCTGCTGATCTCGGCGATCCGCGATAACGATCCTGTCTTCTTCATGGAACACTTGAACCTGTACCACGCTTTCCGTTCCGAAGTGCCGGAAGGCGAATACACGGTTGAACTGGGCAAAGCGAACATCGTTCGCGAAGGTTCGGACGTAACGATCCTGACTTACGGCATGTGCGTACACACTTCCGTCAAAGCTGCCGAGCAGCTGGAAAAAGAAGGCATCCACGCCGAAGTCATCGACCTGCGCACCCTGAACCCGCTCGACATCGACACGATCGTGACTTCGGTCAAGAAAACGAACCGTGCCATCGTCGTTCAGGAAGCTCAAAAATCTGCCGGCATCGCGGCTGAAGTCATCGCTCAAATCAACGAAAAAGCCATTCTTCACCTGGAAGCTCCTGTACTGCGCGTGACTCCTCCGGATACGGTTTACGCTTTCGCGCAAATCGAGGATGCATGGCTGCCGACTCCTGAGCGTATCATCACGAACGTGAAGAAAGTTCTTGAATTTTAATTAGTAATATCCAGAAGGAGGTAGTGCAACGTGGCAAAATTCGAATATAAATTCCCAGAACTCGGCGAAGGCCTGCACGAAGGCGAAATCGTCAAAATGCACATCAAAGCCGGAGACAAAGTCACCGACGACGACATTATCATGGAAGTGCAAAACGATAAAGCGGTTGTCGAAGTGCCTTGCCCGGTAAACGGCACGGTACTCGAAGTTCGTGCTGCGGACGGAGAAGTTCACCATGTGGGCGACGTGATCGCGATCATCGAAGCCGAAGGCGAACTGCCGCATAACGACGAAGAAACGGCACCGGGTCCGCAAGCGGACGCGGCTCAAGAATCCAACGCTGCGGTAGGCGGCGTGGATACGAAGTCTTCGCCGGCGACAGCCGATCCGTCGGAATCGCAAGCTTCTTCTTCGCAAGGTTCGGCAAGCAACAAATTCGCCTACAAGTTCCCGGAACTCGGCGAAGGCCTGCATGAAGGCGAAATCGTCAAAATGCATATCAAAGTCGGAGACAAAGTTACCGATGACGATATCATCATGGAAGTGCAAAACGACAAAGCGGTCGTTGAAGTACCTTGTCCGGTAAACGGCACCGTACTCGAAGTTCGCGTAGCGGACGGAGAAGTTCACCACGTTGGCGACATCGTGGCGATCATCGCCGTTGAAGGCGAAATGCCGGAAGGTTCGGAAATGATCGAAGAATCGGCTCCGGCCGCCGAAGCGAACGCTCCGACCGCAACTTCCCCGGCTGCCGCTCCTGCAGCAGCATCGAGCCGCGAAGTGCTTGCAACGCCAAGCGTACGCAAGTTCGCCCGCGAAGAAAGCGTCGACCTGAGCCAGGTTCAAGGCACAGGCAAGAACGGCAAAATCTCGCGTGAAGACGTCGAGAACTTCAAGAAAAACGGCGGACAAGCTCCAGCCGCAGCAGAAGCCGCTCCGGCTGCCGCTTCGACCGAAGCTTCGGCTGCCGCAAAATCGGAAGCTCCGGCAAAAGCGGCATCCGCGCCTGCCGCATCGGCAGCCGCTGCCGACGAAGAACGCGTACCGTTCAAAGGCATCCGCAAAGCCATCTCGAACGCGATGGTCAAATCGGCTTACACGGCTCCGCACGTTACGATCATGGACGAAGTCGACGTAACCGAACTGGTCGCTTTCCGTACCCGCATGAAACCGCTGGCCGAGAAGAAAGGCATCAAAGTCACTTACCTGCCGTTCATCGTCAAGGCTCTGGTTGCCGCTGTACGCGAATTCCCGGCCCTGAACGCTTCGATCGACGAAGCGGCCAACGAAATCGTCTACAAAAAGCACTATGACATCGGCATCGCGACAGACACCGAAAACGGTCTGATCGTACCGGTCGTCAAAGACGCCGACCGCAAGAGCGTGTTCAAGATCGCGGAATCGATCAGCGATCTGGCCAAACGCGGCCGCGACGGCAAGCTTGCTCCGAACGAGATGAGAGGCAGCACGATCTCCATCACGAACATCGGTTCCGCAGGCGGCATGTTCTTCACGCCGATCATTAACTATCCGGAAGTGGCAATCCTCGGAACGGGCCGCATCAGCGAAAAAGCCATCGTAAGAAACGGCGAAATCGTAGCTGCTCCGATGATGGCTCTGTCCCTCAGCTTCGACCACCGTCTGATCGACGGCGCTACTGCACAAAATTGCATGAACTATCTTAAATCCCTGCTCGCTAATCCCGAGCTGATGGTAATGGAGGTATAAACAATGGTAGTAGGAGACGCTTCCCTGGATATTGACACATTGGTAATCGGTGCCGGACCCGGCGGCTATGTAGCCGCCATCCGCGCCGCTCAACTGGGACAACAGGTTCTGATCGTGGACAAAGCCGAACTCGGCGGTGTCTGCCTCAACCGCGGTTGTATTCCTTCCAAAGCTCTGATCTCGGCTGCGCACAGCTTCGAAAACGCGCAGCACGGCGAAGCTTTCGGCATTACGGCAAGCGACGTTAAAGTCGACTTCGCCAAAACCCAAGAGTTCAAAAACGGCGTCGTCAAGAAAATGACGAACGGCGTAAGCGGACTGCTCAAAGGCAACAACGTTGAAGTCTTCAACGGCGAATGCATGTTCATCAACGAAAACGAAGCACGCGTATTCAACGATCACGAATCGCCGCGCTACCGTTTCAAGAACTGCATCATCGCGACGGGTTCCCGTCCGATCGAATTGAAGCCTTTCCCGTTCGGCGGACGCATCCTGTCGTCGACCGAAGCGCTGAACCTGCCTGAGATTCCGAAAAGCCTTATCGTTATCGGCGGCGGTTATATCGGTGCCGAGCTGGGCCAGATGTACGCGAAGTTCGGCACGAAAGTGACGATCATCGAAGGTCTGGACACCGTTCTGCCTGGTTTTGACAAAGACATGACAAACCTCGTGTCGAAAACCATGAAGAAAAACGGCATCGAGATTCACGCGAATGCCAAAGCCGAAAGTGCAACGCAAACGGACAAAGACGTAACCGTGAAATTCTCCGTAGGCGGAGAAAGCCAGGAAATCACGGCCGACTACCTGCTCGTAACGGTTGGACGTCGTCCAAACACTGACGGCGAACTGGGTCTGGACATGATCGGCGTTGAGCTCGACGAGCGCGGCCTGATCAAGGTCGACCAACAAGGTCGTACCAGCATTCCGCATATCTTCGCAATCGGCGATATCGTGCCTGGCCTCGCGCTGGCACATAAAGCTTCGTACGAAGGTAAAGTGGCTGCCGAAGCGATTGCCGGACATCCGGCTGTCGTCGACTACAAGTGCATGCCTGCCGTGGTCTTCACGGATCCGGAATGCTCCAGCGTCGGCCTGACCGAAAAAGAAGCCAAAGAAAAAGGCTTCAACGTCGTGGCGGGTAAATTCAGCTACGGCGGCAACGGCCGTGCCGTATCGCTGAACCATCCGGAAGGCTTCGTGAAAATCGTTGCCGAAGAAAGCACCGGCGTCGTATTGGGCAGCCAAATCGTCGGTCTGGAAGCGACGAACATGATCGCCGAAATGGGCCTTGCCGTCGAAATGGGCGCAACCCTGGAAGATCTGGCCCTCACTATTCACGCTCACCCGACACTGGGCGAAATCGTGATGGAAGCGGCCGAGCTGGTTCTGGGCAACCCGATCCACGCAATCGCTCCTAAAAAACGCTAATTTCAAAAGCATGAATCTATAAAAGCAAAGCGGGCGCCTACAGGCGTCCGCTTTTTCATATGCGCCTTAAATTTCTCTGTCGAAAAAAGATGAAATTTACCGGCGAATTCGGTTTTTTCATCCTCACGGGGCCTATTCCTTTTTGCGGCGGACGTGATAAACTAGACGAACGAGCATTTGCTTTCGGCTTTACAAAATAAGAACGACGAATAAGGGCGGTTTCTCGCAAGAAGAGAACGAATGCCCTGGAACAGAGGTGGCTTTTTTTGCGTAAATATTTGGATTTGCTGCAGGATATTTTGGATCACGGGACGGAAAAAGGAGACCGGACAGGGACCGGCACGGTGTCGGTATTCGGCCGCCAGCTGCGGTTCGACCTGACGGAAGGTTTTCCGCTGCTGACGACGAAAAAACTGCATCTGAAGTCGATCGTGCACGAACTGCTGTGGTTCCTCAAAGGCGATACGAATGTCGGTTACTTGCAGGAAAACGGGGTGCGGATCTGGAACGAATGGGCCGACGAGAACGGCGAGCTGGGACCGGTATACGGTTCGCAGTGGCGCGCCTGGGAGACGCCGGACGGCCGGAAGATCGACCAGATCTCGCAGGTGATCCATTCAATCAAGCACAATCCCGATTCCCGCCGCCATATCGTAAGCGCCTGGAACGTGGCCGAGATCGACAATATGAAGCTTCCTCCGTGCCATCTGCTGTTCCAGTTCTACGTGGCGGACGGCAAGCTCTCCTGTATGCTGACGATGCGTTCCGTCGATACGTTCCTCGGCCTGCCGTTCAACATTGCGAGCTATGCGCTGCTCACCCATATGATCGCGCAGCAGTGCGGCCTTGAAGTCGGCGAGTTCGTCTGGTCGGGCGGCGACGTGCATATTTACTCCAACCATATCGAGCAGGTCCGTACGCAGCTGCAGCGACAACCGGGCGAGCTGCCGCAGCTGCGCATTTTGCGCAAGCCGGATTCCATTTTCGATTACCGTTATGAAGATTTCGTGTTCGAAAATTATGATCCGCAGCCGGGCATCAAAGCGCCGATTGCGATCTAGGAGGGCCTTATGCCGACAATTACGCTTATTTGGGCCCAGGACGAGAACGGGCTGATCGGTCGGGATAACACGCTTCCGTGGCGCCTGCCGGCCGATATGGCTTATTTCAAACGCGAAACGCTGGGCAAGCCGGTGGTGATGGGACGCAAAACGTGGGAGTCGTTCGGTTCCAGGCCGCTCAAGGATCGTCCGAACCTCGTGCTGACGCGCGATGTTTCTTATGCCGCGGAAGGGGCGCACGTTGTGCATACGGCCGAAGAAGCGCTCGCTGCCGCAGGCGGGGAAGAAGTGATGATCATCGGCGGGTCGCAGGTGTACGAGCTGTTCCTGCCGTTGGCCGATCGGCTGCGTGTGACGCGGGTACATGAAGCTTTTGTGGGGGATACGCATTTTCCGGAGCTGGACTGGTCGGGCTGGACGCTCGTGCACACGGAAGAAGGCGTGCAGGACGAGAAGAACGTGTACCGTTACGTTTTTGAGATTTACGAACGTTCTACACAAAATGCAAATTAATTTCCGTATAATCTATTTCAAATAACGAACGAAAAATGATATTATGGTTGAAATATATCGCTTGTGATAGAATAGAGAACAAAAATCAAGAACTTATGCGGATGGGGGAAACGTTCGATGTCTACACCTACTGGATTTATGGAATATAAGCGTCAGCTGCCAACGGATCGCAATCCGCTTGAACGCATCAAAGATTGGGAAGAATTCCATAAACATATGTCGGAAGAAGAACTGCGTACGCAGGGAGCGCGCTGCATGGACTGCGGAACGCCGTACTGCCACGTGGGCGTGAACATGAGCGGCGGCACGTCCGGCTGCCCGGTGCACAATCTGATTCCGGAGTGGAACAACCTGGTGTATCGGGGATTGTGGAGAGAGGCGCTCGACCGTCTGCATAAAACGAACAACTTCCCGGAATTTACCGGCCGCATCTGTCCGGCTCCGTGCGAAGGTTCTTGTACCGTCGGCTTGATCGGCCAGCCGGTTACGATCAAGAGCATCGAAGAAGCGATTATCGAAAAAGGGTTTGCGGAAGGTTGGGTGCAGCCCGAACCGCCCAAACACCGCACCGGCAAAAAGATTGCTGTGGTCGGCTCGGGACCTGCGGGCTTGGCCTGCGCGGCGCAGCTGAACAAAGCGGGCCATTCCGTGACCGTCTACGAGCGTTCCGACCGCGTCGGCGGCCTGCTGACGTATGGCATTCCGTCCATGAAGCTCGAAAAGGACATCGTGCAGCGCCGCGTCGACCTGTTGGCGGCCGAAGGCATCACGTTCATTACGTCGACGGAAATCGGCAAAGACATTCCGGCGCAGCAGCTGACGGACGAATTCGACGCCGTCGTACTTTGCGGCGGTGCAACGAAACCGCGTGAATTCAACATCGAAGGCAGCCATCTCAAAGGCGTGACGTACGCGATGGACTTCCTGAACGGCACGATCAAAAGTTACCTCGATTCCAATCTGGAAAATGGCGAATACATTTCGGCGGAAGGCAAAGACGTGATCGTCATCGGCGGCGGCGACACCGGTTCCGACTGTGTGGCGACTTCGCTGCGTCACGGCTGCAGCAGCATTACCCAGTTCGGCACGCACAACAAAGCGCCGCTGGAACGCGACATTCTGGCCAACCCGTGGCCGCAGTTCCCGAACGTGTACACGCTCGATTACGCGCAGGAAGAAGCGAAAGCGATCTTCGGCGACGATCCGCGCGAGTTCTCGATCATGACGACGAAGTTCGTCGGCGACGACGAAGGCAATCTCAAAGAACTGCATACGGTCCAGATTCAGCGGATCGTCGACGAAAATGGTCGTAAAATCTATGCACCGATCGAAGGGACCGAAAAAGTGTTCCCGGCTCAAATGGCGCTGATCGCGATCGGCTTCGACGGACCGGAGCAGACGCTGGCGGATCAGCTTGGCCTGCAAACGGACCGCTGGACGAACGTCAAAGCCAAATACGGCGAATACAAAACGAATTCCGATAAAGTGTTTGCCGCAGGCGATATGCGCCGCGGACAAAGCCTCGTCGTCTGGGCGATCAACGAAGGCCGCGAAGCGGCTCGCGAAGTGGACAAGTTCCTCATGGGAGCCACGGTTCTCGTCTAATCGCTTGGCAGCGGGCGCTGCCTTGGACGAAGTAAATCAAGCAGATCGTTCCTGCCTCTAATAGCTTGAGAGCAAAGGGTCGTACACCGGTACGGCCCTTTTTCATGTCATTCAGCAACCTTTTGTCATATTATATTACACATAAAGCGAAAAATCTATTCGTTATTTTCTTTTTTTGCGTGCAAGTTATATTAAATAACACAAACATCACATATCGGGTAATTCAGCCATTTCGTTCTCTTTTCAAGGCGGTAGCGAAAAACGAATCTCCATGCTAAAATGAAGATTCGGATAGCGGTTCGAACGCACGGAACAAACGGGGCCAGGCCGGCCGGGAGTGCAGCTCTCGGCTTTTTGCTTGCTTATTCCACAGGAGGAGATCAATTTGCTGCTAATTATTGCGGAAAAACCCGATCAGGGGGCCAAGCTGGCGGCGCCGTTCAAGCACAAAAAAACACAGGGCTATATCCAGATCGAGAAATGCCCGACTTTTCCGGACGGTGCTTATGTCAGTTGGGCGGTCGGGCATATTTGCGAACTTGTTCCCCCGGAAGAATACGATCCGGCGTACAAGCGGTGGAGTCTGAACAGCCTGCCGATTTTGCCGGGCAAATTCAAACATCGCATCACCCCGTCCAAAGCCAAGCAGTTTAATCTGCTGCAGGAACTGCTCAAGCGTCCGGAAGTGAACGGAATCATTATCGCGAGCGATGCCGGGCGGGAAGGCGAATATATCGTCCGCATCGTCATCCAGCTCAGCGGAGTCAAAAAGCCGATGAAGCGGCTGTGGATTTCTTCGCTGACACCGCGTGCGGTCGAGCAGGGATTTGCCAATCTCAAAGACGAAAGCGAGACCCGCAATCTGTATTACGAAGCGGTCAGCCGCTCGTGCGCGGATTGGCTCGTCGGCATGAACGGCTCCCGGGTCTATTCCCTGCTGTTCCAGCGGCGCGGCGTGCAGGGCGTGTTCTCGACGGGACGGGTGCAGAGCCCGACCCTTGCGCTGATCGTCAACCGGGAGAAAGAGATCGCCCATTTCAAGCCGGAACCGTTCTGGGAAGTGAAAGCCCGGTTCGCGATCGGCGGGGCGGAATACGAAGGCACCTGGTTCAAAGGCGAAGAGACACGTCTGAAAACGCCGGAAGAAGCCGAAGAGATTCGGGCGCGCTGTGCAGGCAAAGACGCCGTCGTCGAGTCGATCGAGACGGAGCGCAAAGAGTTTCAGCCGCCGCAGCTGTTTTCCCTGTCGTCGCTTCAGGCGTCCGCCAACCAGATTTTCAAATATTCGCCGCAGGATACGCTGAGCGCTTTGCAGCAGTTGTATCTGGACGGCTACATTTCATACCCGCGTTCCGATTCGTCGTACGTGACGGACGAGGAAGCGAAGCAGTTTCCGGACATTTTGGACAAACTGCAAAGCTTTAATGAACTCAAGATTTTCCTGCCGGCACCCAAATCGACGCTGATCGGCAACAAGCGCTACGTGAATGCTTCCAAAGTCGGGGATCACTACGCGATCATCCCGACCGAACAGGTGCCGCAGCCGGGCAAGCTGCAGGGCATGAACCTTAACTTGTACCTGCTGATCGCCAAGCGTCTGATCGCCGCGCACGAAGAGAAAGCGATTATCGACTATACGAATCTCGTAACGATGGTAGACGGGCGCGATCCGTTCATGACGAAAGGCAAAGTGATCGTGCAGGAAGGTTGGCGCAAGGTGCTGTACGACAACGCGGCGAAAAAGAAAGCGAAAAGCGGCCGGGAAGACGATAAAAGCGACAAAGAGGAAGACGACGAAGATCTGTCCGTGCTGCCGCCTGTCCAAAAAGGCGATGCCGGCACGGTGGCGGACGTCCAGGTCAAAGAAGGCAAGACCCAACCGCCGAAGCGGTATACCGAAGGTCAGCTGATCACTTTGATGAAGACGGCCGGCAAACATCTGGACAATGCGGAGTTGGAAAAAGTGTTGCAGCGTACCGAAGGGTTGGGCACCGAAGCGACGCGTGCGGGTATTATCGGCGGGCTCAAAGACCGCCAGTATATCGATGTCCGCAAAAATATGGTGTACGCGACGAACAAAGGCACGGTGCTGATCGAAGCGCTCGGCCAAAGCGTGCTGGCTTCGGCCGAAATGACGGCGAAGTGGGAACAGCGGCTCGGCGAGATCGGACGGGGACAGGAATCGCCGAAAGCTTTTATGGAACAAGCGCAGCGGCTCGCCCAGAAGATTGTGTCCGACGCGGTCGCGGCCGAGAAAGACTGGACGTTCACCGTCGAACTGCCCAGAAACGAAGAACGTCCGGCCTACGGGAAAAGCGCGGGGAACCGCGGTGGATCGGACGGCGGACGCGAGGATCGCGGCGGGGCGGCCGAGCTCGGCGCCTGCCCGATCTGCGGCAAACCGGTCGTCGACAAAAAAAACTTCTACGGCTGCACGGGTTATCCGTCCTGCACGTTTACGTTTTCCAAAAAAATTCTCGGCAAAGCGATCTCGGAAACCCAGGTTAAACGGCTGCTCGACAAAGGGGAGACGCTGATGCTCAAAGGGTTCAAAAAAGGCGAGAAAACGTTCGACGCGGCGCTTGCCTGGAACAGGGAACAGCAAAAGCTCGACTTTTTGTTCGCCGACCGCGGAAGCAAACCGGACAAGCCGGAGCAGGCCAAACGAGGCTCGTAAATGCGGACGCAAAAAAACGGACCCTTTAAAGGGTCCGTTTTTGAACGGATGCGCGAGCGGCGCGGCTGATCAGCTCCGGCACTTCCGGCAGCTTGGCTACCGTATGCAGCGAGCCGGTGGAAGATTCGCCCAACTCGATCAGGTTGTAGGCCCATTCGCGTTCCTGCTTGAGATAGACGGCGTTGATATCGGCGCTGAGCGCGGGCGCGATATCGGTCCGCAGCGAATTGCCGATCATCCAGGTCGACGGGCGCGGAAGCGATTTGGCGCGCAGGATGCCTTCGAGCGCCTGCACGTTTTTGTGCTGATGGATAAAGATGTCGGAGCCGAAATACGTGCCCAGCTTCATCTGGTCGATTTTGCGCTGCTGGATCCGGTCTTCGCCGCCCGTGTACAGATACAGGGCGTGCCCTTCGCCGCGCAGCCGCTCCAGCGTCTCGACCATGCCCGGGTACGGCTCGACTTCCTGGTCGTACACGCTGAGTCCCAGCTTCACGAGGCCCGCTTCTTCGGCGTTGCTGCCGATCCGGTGATGCGCAGCCGAGAAATGCCGGTAGGTCGCGATCAGCGATTCCGGAAAATGATGGCTGGCGAAGCCGACCACGTGCACGCCGGCGATATCGATCTCCAGCTGCTTGGAGCGGATCTGTTCGACAGTCACGCCGTACTCGCCGAACCAATCCAGCATCCGGTCGAAAAAGGCGTCCAGAATCTGGTCGAAATATTTGTTGCAGTAGACGAGCGTGTCGTCCAGGTCGAATATCAAATGTTGTTGGCTGGTACCCGTCACGGGATAGTCACTCCTTCGAAAATCCGGGCGGGGGTCGGTCGTCCATGGTTCAGAGAATTCGATTAAAGGCGAAGATACGATTCCAGAAACATTTGCAGTTCCGATGCCCCGTCGGGACGTATACTGAATTTTTCGTTCGATTGTTCGCCGATATGCGTGCGCAGCAGACCGGCGGTCCGCAGCAGCACCATATGAGGCTTCAGCGCTTCGGCGGGCTGCTTCAAATCGCGCTCCATTTCAAGCAGGGAACGCGGCTGGTCGGCGACGTAGCGCAGCATCTTGAGCCGGTCCGGCACGGCGAGCGCCCGCGTCATGCGCAGCAGCACGGTCGGCGGCTCGCTCTCTTCGGGTTCCGGCACGTCGACCGGATATTGGATCAGCAGCACGTTCTGGTAAAAGCAGTACGTGTTCATCGGCCGGTTGTGCACGGTCGGAAACAGGATGACCGTCTTCAAATCCAGCGGCGTCTCGACGACGAGGCCGCCCGACGCGTACTCCACCAGGGCGCTGGCATCCATCTTGAGCAGCAGTTCGCGCTTCTCCGCCGCGTCTTCTTCGATCAGCGGCAGGACGGAATCCTGAATGCCCTTGAAGTAATAAGTATACCATGACTTGAGCAGAGGCGTGTAGTCGCGCTGAATGCGGGACATGTCGCCTTGCGTCAATGAAGGCAGCTGCGGCGCGATCCGCTGAAGCAGCCGTTCCGCCGGTTCGGCGAGCAGGCGGTCGAGGAAAAGGGGAATATCTTCGCCCACTTCGCGTTCGATCACGAGGGCGTACAGCGCGTCGAAATCGAGAAAAGGCCAGCCGGCCGCTTCGACGAACCGCTGCCGCATCTCGGGCGGCATGCCGGCTTCCGCTTCTTCGGACCAGCCGGAACCGATATCGAGGTTGGGCAGCCACTTTTTCGTAATATGCACCATAAAACTGCCGAGAAGTTCGTAAATCCCGGATACGTCGATCTTGATTTCATAATTGTTCAAACGATAACCTCCTAGGCCGAACGTCGCCTTGCCTTTTGAACCTATTATGTATGTTTTCGCTTGAATTTGTCCACTACTAAGTGAGGTCGCGGCAGTCGCTTGGACGTGCCGCTTACGAAAGGAAGATCCTATTGTCTCCGCGTTCCGCTTTTTCCTATTATATCCTGCTCGGCGTCGTCGTCATGGCGGGGCTGAGCCAGGGCATGCTGCTTCCGCTGCTGTCCATTTTGCTTGAAGAACAGGGGGTGTCCGCTTCGGTCAACGGGCTGAATTCGGCGGCGCTCTATATCGGCTCGTTCGCGATGACGTTGATCGCGGAGCGGCTCGTCGGCGTCGTCGGCTTCAAAAAGCTGCTGATCGGCGGCCTACTCATGGTCATGATCGCCCTGCCGCTGTTTCCGCTCATTCCGGGCATCGGCATCTGGTTCGTCCTGCGCCTGATCGTCGGAGCCGGCGACAGCGCGCTCAACTACGTGGCGCAGCTGTGGGTGCTGCTCGTCACGCCGCCGGAGAAGCGCGGACGCAATCTGTCGCTGTACGGCATGTCGTACGGGATCGGGTTCAGCATCGGGCCGCTCGGTATCGGGCTGGTCGATTACGGCGATTACGTGCCGTTCGTCGGTCTGGCGCTGCTGTTCCTGCTCGTGCTGGTGTTCGTCGTCCGCTTTCTGCCGGAATACCGTCCGGAACGCGAAGCGCAGCATTCGACGGGATTTGCGCGGTTCCCGCGTATCTACCGCTATGCGTGGTTCGCGCTTATTCCCGCTTTTCTGTACGGCTACATGGAAGCTTCGCTGAACGGCAACTTCCCGGTCTACGGGCTGCGCCTCGGCCTGCCCAAAGAAGACATCGCGCTGCTGCTGCTCTGTATCGGCATCGGCGGACTGATCCTGCAGCTTCCGCTCGGCATGCTCAGCGACCGGTTCGGCCGTCGTCCGATCCTGATCGGGGCCGGCATCTGCGGCGGATTGCTGTTTGTGCTCGTCCCGCTGGCCGGAACGAACATCTGGGCCAATATCGCCTTGTTCCTGATTGCCGGCGGTTTGGTCGGCTCGTTCTACTCGCTCGGCATGGCCTATGCGGCCGATCTGCTACCCAAAGGGCTGATCCCGTCGGCCAACGTCGTCGCTTCGTTCCATTTCAGCATCGGCAGCATGGCCGGCCCCGGTATCGGCGGTTACGGCATGCAGCACGCTTCCCCGTTTCTGCTGTTCTGGATCATGGGCGGCGTCTATATGCTGTTCGGCGCGCTCGGGTTCTTTTTCAGAGGAAAGAAGCCGGAAAATATCGAGAAAAAGCCGGCCTGACGTGGCAATAGACAATCGTTTCGGGGTACACTAGAGAAGTGAAGTTTACCAAGTCAGGGGAGTCGGATGTCGAATGATCAAGGTGAGAGGCTTGAGAAAGACCGTAAGCAGCGATAAGATACCGGTACTCAAAGGCATAGACTTCGATCTCGTTCGCGGGGAGTTCGTTGCGATCGTCGGATCGAGCGGAAGCGGCAAAAGCATGCTTTTGCGCTGCCTGGCGCTGAAGGAAAAATGGGACGGCGGCAGCTTCGTCGTGGACGATATCGATATTTTCAAAGCCGGTTGGTCGGGTCGGCGGCGCATTCACAGGGAATGGGCCTATCTCCAGCAAAATCCGGATCTCGATCCGAACCGCACCGCGCTGAAAAACGTACTGATCGGCCAGGTCGGGCAGACGCCCGCCTGGCGCCGCTTTACCGGCATGGTCCGCACCGACGATTACATGGGCGCGATGGACATGATCGAATCGTTCGGGCTGCTGGACAAAGCCAAACTGAAGTCGGGCAGTTTGAGCGGCGGCGAGAAACAGCGGATCGCCACGGCGCGCGCTTTGGCGCACGGCGCGAACGTCCTGCTGGCCGACGAGCCGGTCGTGGGTCTGGACCCGCATACGGCGGACAACGTGCTCGGCATGCTCAAAAATTTGTGCGAGACGCAGGAGACGACTGTCGTCGCCGTACTGCCGATCGAACTGGCCGAGAAGCACGCGCACCGGATCTGGAGCATGGAAGAAGGCAAGATCGTGCTCGATATTCGTGGACGTC
Organism: Saccharibacillus sp. WB 17; assembly: GCF_008634075.2. Taxonomy (NCBI): domain Bacteria; kingdom Bacillati; phylum Bacillota; class Bacilli; order Caryophanales; family Paenibacillaceae; genus Saccharibacillus; species Saccharibacillus sp. WB 17. The sequence continues at coordinate 59,123 of NZ_VPFK02000012.1, forward strand.
GCCTGACGACGGCGGAGAAAAGCCGGCTGTAGCGATCCTGCGGCGCAGCAAACGAAGAACGCCGAACGACGGAAGGAACGGCCCAATCGGAAGAGAGTGAGCAAAAGAATGAAAAAAATATGGTGGAGTGCCGCCTGCGCGGCAGGCCTGCTGTTTTTGTCGGGCTGCAGCGATACGCTGTCGCTGCCGGACCCGACGTCGCTGATCCGGCCTCCGCGCCTGCCGGCGGAAAAAGAAGTGCTCAAAAACGCGATCGACCGCCAGCTTCCGGCCGGCGCGACGGCGATTCGCACCCGCGATTCGGAAGATACGAACGCGGTGCATTATGCCGATCTCGACGGCGACGGATCGCGCGAAGCGATCGTGTTCTACAAACCGGTGGAAAGCGCGAAAAACATCCATCTGATGATTTTGCAAAAGCAGGGCGACACCTGGGTGAACGTGCTCGATATCGAAGGCAAAGGCCCGCTGCTCGACAAGCTGGAGTTCACGGACATTTCCGGCGACGGCTATACGGATATCGTGGTCGGCTACGGCACGGACGGCGAAGATCCGGCGAGCGGGTCAACCGGCATTCTGATGGTCTATTCCTATGCGGGCCAGGCGCTGGAAATTTTGGGCACCAAGCTGGAGCTGCCGTATTCGGATTTCGCGCTGGTCGATATCAACCATGACGACCGGCAGGAACTGGTGCTGGTCAACATGAAGCCGAACGTCGGCACGGAAATCCGCGTGTACCAGTACCAGGGCAGCGATTTCCAGGAGCTGGCTTCGCTTGTCCTGCCGAGCAAGACGCTAACCGGCTATTACAACGTGACGGCGGGCAAAATCGCGCCCGACCGGAATGCACTCGTGCTCGACGTCATGATCGGCGCCGGGTCCTACACGCAGGTCGTCGTGATGAAGAACGGTATCCTGGAGTCGCTGATTAGCGAAGACAAGACGTTCCGCGACGGACTGGTCAAAAGCGAAGACATGAACGGCGACGGCATCATCGAGATTCCGACGCTGAAGACGCCGACCGGATGGAGCGACTTCGAGCACAAGGAAGACATATTGCTGCTGACCGTGTACAGCCAGTGGAACGGCGAAAAAGGCATCACGCCGGTCAGGGAACAGTACCGCGACGCGAACGGCAGATTCACGCTGCCGCCGTTCCCCCAGAAGCTGATCGGCAAAGTGACGCTCAACACCGTATCGATGGTCGACAAATATTTGCAGTTCGTGCGGATCGACGACCAAAGCGGCAAGCGCGAATGGCTCGAAGAAGTCCGGTTCTTCACGCCGATCCAATGGCAGAACGAATCCGAAGACAAAGGCTGGATCAAGCTGTACAGCACGAGCAGCCAGGTGATCGCGTACCGGGTTAATCCGGACGGCGAACTGGCCGCGGCCAATTCCGGCATTCCGACGAACTGACACCAACGCAAGATCCGCGAACAAACCTATAGGCACGAAAGTCCGGGAAGGGGAGTCTTATGAGCAAGGTGCTGATTTTGGAAGACGAAGAATCAATTCGCAGTTTTATCGTGATCAACTTGAAGCGCAACGGCTTCGAGGTGCTTGAAGCGGCGGAAGGCCACGAAGCGCTGCATATTTTGCAGACGGAACCGGGCATCGATATCGCGCTGCTCGACGTCATGGTGCCGGGCATCGACGGCTTCGAAGTGTGCCGCCGTATCCGGGAGACGAACGAGCGTATGGGCATCATTTTCCTGACCGCCAAAGTGCAGGAGCAGGACAAAGTCTACGCGCTGTCCGTCGGCGCCGACGATCACGTCAGCAAGCCGTTTAGCCCGACCGAGCTGATTGCGCGTATTCATTCGCTGCTGCGCCGGGTCAACGTGCACCGGGAGACGGCCGCCAAGGTCACGTTCGATTCGGGACCGTTCAAGCTGGACCTGATCTCCAAGCAGTTCAAGAAAAACGCGCAGGCGATCGAACTGACGCCGACCGAATTTTCGCTGATCCAGTTTTTCCTCGAAAAAGAAAATACGCCGCTCAGCCGGGACGTGCTGCTCGATCACGTCTGGGGCAAAGAATATATGGGCGATCCGAAGATCGTGGACGTCAACATCCGCCGACTGCGCCAAAAAATCGAAGACAATCCGTCGGAACCGGAATATTTGCAGACGGTATGGGGGCACGGCTATAAATGGAAAGGTCAGGGTCAATGATCAAGAAAGGGATCGGCAGACAGATCGTGATGCACTATTTCATCGTCATCTTCCTGGCGCTGATGCTGGTGGAAGTCGTGTTTCTGTTCGCGATCCGGGCCTACTACTACGATACGATCTATAACATGATCTCCAGCCATATCGACGTGACCGTTCGCAGCGCGTTGATCTCGACCAATTCCAGCGACTACAACAAGGAAGAATACCTCGGGCAGATCGTGAGCCTGCTGAAGCTGCCGGAGTCGGAACTGCAAATCCTGAACGGCAAAGGCGAAGTGCAGATCAGTTCTTCGGGATTCGGGGTGGACAAGCCGGTCCAGACGAGCGATATTCCGCAGGCGCTCGCTTCGGGCGGCACCGCGAAATGGATCGGCCGCCAGGCGACGACGGGCGAGCCGGTTATGGCCGTGACGACGACGCTGCAGCAGGGCGGCGGCCAGGTGTATCTGGCCCGCTTCGTCACTTCGATCGAGAAGGTCAATCAGCGCTTGACGGAGATCACGCTCGTCTCGATGGCGATTATCGCGACGATTCTCGTCATCGTGCTGATCGTCAGTATCGGCCTGGCCAACTCGATCGTGCGGCCGATCAATAATATCATCGCCGTGTCGGCGCAGATGGCCAAAGGGCGGTTCGATGTCCGGGTGGAAGGCGATTATCGCTATGAGCTTGGCGAAATGGGCTCCACGCTCAATTACATGGCCGAAGAAATCGTGCGCAGCAACCAGATCAAAGACGATTTCATCTCGTCGATCTCGCACGAGCTGCGTACGCCGCTGACGTCGATCAAAGGCTGGAGCGAGACGCTCGATTCCGGCGGCTACGATCCGGACGAGACGCGGATCGGCATGGGTATCATTTCCAAGGAAACAGAGCGCCTGATCGGGTTGGTCGAAGAACTGCTGGACTTTTCGAAGCTTCAGCAGAATGAGATGAAGCTGACGATGAAGCGCGTCGAACTCCGGGAACTGCTCAAGGAAATCGTGCTGAACGTCTGGGCAAAAGCCGAACTCAAAAAGGTGAAACTGCGCGTGGAATCGGACGGCGACTATTTCCCGGTGTACGGCGATGCCAACCGGCTGAAGCAGGTCTTTTTGAATCTCGTGGACAACGCGGTCAAGTTTTCGCATGAAAGTTCGGTCATCGTGCTGCATTTGTCGATCGAAGACGGATGGGTGCGCGCCGACGTCCGGGACAACGGGATCGGGATCGACGAAGAGAATTTGAACAGGGTCAAAGACCGGTTTTTCCAGGTCAATACGCAGGGCGGGGGTACGGGACTCGGTCTGGCCATCACGCAGCAGCTGGTCGAACTGCACGAGGGCCGGCTCGACATGACGAGCGAACTCGGCGTCGGCACGACGGTCAGCGTCAAGCTGCCGCTGCTGGAAGGCGAGCCGCAGCCGGAAGCGGAACCGGCGGTCCAGCCGGCGCTGCCTGCCGAAACGGAGGAAGGGTAACATGTCGAACAACGAACGTTCGGGGCCGCCCGCAGGCGGCGTGCTCCCGATCATTCGCGAAGCGCGGCGGAGCGACGCGGAGGTGCTGGCCGTCATGCTGCGCGAAGCGGCCGAAGTAATGGTCAGCGCGGGCGTGGAGCAGTGGAAGCCGGAGATGTTTACGACCGAGTCGGTGCTTGACTATTTCGCGCACCGCCGGTTGTTTCTGCTGACGGCGGACGCACAGCCCGCCGGATTGTTCACGCTGCAGAGCAGCGATGAAGCGTATTGGAAAGAGCGCAACGACGAGCGCTATCTGTACCTGCACCGCCTGACGGTCCGCCCGGCCTACAGGGGACTGGATTACGGCGGCGTCATGCTGCGCTACGCCGAGCGGGAAGCCGTCAGGCTCGGCAAGAGGGGGCTGCGCCTGGACTGCGTGGCGCATCTTCCCGCCTTGAACGCTTATTACCGGAGCAGCGGATTCCGGTTCGTAGCCGAGCAGGACCTGCATCGGGAGACGGGCGGACGGTACGTGAATTTGTACGAAAAAGAAGTGCCGAAGCTGCATTGAATCGATCCGCCGCAGCTTTGAACGACTCGGCCCGTTGAATGTCCAAGCGGCCGCAAACGACAAAAAACCGTTCCCGAATGGCTTGCCCAATTCGGGAACGGTTTTTTGGGGATTTGGCGACGCTGCATTTTCGCTTCCGGCATCGGGAACAGGCACATTCCGTTCAGGCCTACCTAGGAGAGACGATGGAGCGCCGCGTTGGAGCCGATCAGGAAGACAGGCCGCCCGCGCGCCGCAGCGCTGCCGGTTCGTACGCTTCCTGCGTGGACAGCACCGGCTGGGACAACGCCGTTTGCGACAGGACGACCGGCTTCGCGTAGACCGTCTCATGCGGGCCGACGATCAGGATGTCATCCGGCGTGCCTTTGATCTCCGCTCCGTCGCGGACGATCGCATTCTCGCCGATGATCGCGTATTCGATCTTCACGTTGCGGCCGATCTGCGCTTCCGGCATGATGACGCTGTCCGCGATCACCGAGCCTTTGCCGATCTGCACGCCGCGGAACAGGACCGAATGCTTGACGCTGCCTTCGTTCACGCATGCTTCGTGCACCATCGAAGAGATCGGCGACGGAGCAAGGGTGCGGCGGAACAAAGCGGGACGGCTCGCTTGGCGGTTCGTATACATCGGCCATTCCGATTTGTTGAGCCGGAATTCGCTGTCTTCGCCGAGCAGGTCCATATGCGCTTCCCACAGGCTGTTGACGGTACCCACGTCTCTCCAGTAGCCCCGGAAAGGGTACGCCTTCAGCGCCGATCCGTCGCTCAGCATAAGCGGCAGCAGGTCTTTGCCGAAATCGTGGCCGGACGTTTCGCTGTGCATGTCGCTCAGCAGATAAGACCGCAGATACGACCATTTGAACAGGTAGATGCCCATCGAAGCGAGGCTGCTCATCGGTTTGGCCGGTTTTTCGTTGAATTCCGTGACGCGCAAAGTGCTGTCGGTCGTCACGATGCCGAAACGATGCGCTTCGCTCAGCGGCACTTCCATGACGGACAGCGTCGCGTCGGCTCCCGAACGCTTATGGTCGGCGAGCATCTCGGCGTAATCCATATGGTAGATATGATCGCCGGACAGGATCAGCACGTGCTCGGGATCCTGTTGATCGATAAAGGCGATATTTTTGGTGATGGCGTCTGCCGTTCCGCGGTACTCGTCGTTGGAAGCGGAAGGAAGCAGGACGATTTCGCCGCTTGGCGAATCGGTTCTCCATGGCGTGCCGTCACCGATATGTTCATGCAGCGATTCGGCGGCGTACTGCGTCAGCACGCCTACCGTGTCGATGCCGGAATTGAGGCAGTTGCTGAGAGGAAAATCGACTATGCGATAATGCCCGCCGAAAGGGACGGCAGGTTTGGCAAGGTTGGAAGTCAACGGTGCGAGTCTACGGCCTTCTCCTCCGGCAAGCAGCATAGCGATACAATCTTTCTTATTCATGTTAATTTCCCTCCCGTGATGTATGTCAACATGATATATAATTAAACGGAAGTACAGCGCTTTGAAACGATGAAAAAAGGAAATGGGTGACATTTTTCAGAAAAACATTTTTTTAGTATCGACTTATTCAGCTCCGTCAAATTCGGGTAATAAACATATTGATGTGTTCAAATTTGAATGACATAGAGTCAACGGCTCAACACCGGGCTTAAGCATCGGACAAGGGAGAGTGAAGGGATGGCCAAGCAATCGGCTGGAGCGCAACCTTTATCGCGGGAAGATATTTATTTATTTCATGAAGGTAATTTTTTTCACAGCTATAGAATGTTCGGCGCCCATCTGACTACGGAGAACGGCACGGAAGGAGTCCGCTTTACCGTCTGGGCTCCCAATGCCGTATCGGTTGGCGTGGCGACGGATCGCAACGATTGGAACGGAAGCGCCGACCCGCTTGAAGCCGTGCCCGAATCCGGCGGCATCTGGAGCGGCTTCATCGAAGGCATGGCGCACGGCGACCTGTACAAATACGCGATTCGCTCGGTCACGGGCGAATCGCTGCTCAAAGCGGACCCGTACGGCGTCTACGCGGAAGTACGTCCGAATACGGCATCGCGCGTCGGATCGATCGAAGGGTATCAGTGGGGCGACCAGTCGTGGCGGCGCAAGCGGCGTTCGCCTTACAATAAGCCGATGAACGTCTACGAGATGCAGCTGGGCACCTGGAAGCAAAAAGACGACGGGACGTTTTATACATACCGGGAATTGGCCGACGTGCTGATCCCCTACGTCAAAGAAATGGGCTATACCCATCTCGAATTCATGCCGCTGACCGAGTACCCTTACGACCTGTCATGGGGATACCAGGCGACGGGATATTTTGCGCCCACGAGCCGCTACGGCGAAGCGAAAGATCTCATGTACCTGATCGACCGCTGCCACCAGGCTGACATCGGCGTGCTGCTCGACTGGGTGCCCGGCCATTTTGCCAAAGACGCGCACGGCCTTCGGCAGTTCGACGGAACGCCGCAGTACGAGTATGCCGATCCGATGCTGGCCGAGAAGCCGGGCTGGGGCACACTGTCGTTCGATTTCGGCAAACCCGAAGTGCAGTCGTTTCTGATCTCCAGCGCCCTGTACTGGATGGACGTGTTCCATTTCGACGGCCTGCGCATCGATGCGGTGACGAGCATGCTGCGCCTCGATTTCGAGAAAAAGCCGCACCAATGGCGTCCCAATGCGGAAGGCGGCGTCGAGAACTTCGATGCGATCGAGTTCCTGCGCAAGTTGAACAAAGCGATCTTCGGCTATTACCCGAACGCGATTATGGCGGCGGAAGAATCCAGCGCCTGGCCGCTCGTGACTTCGCCGGCGCATGAAGGCGGACTCGGCTTCAACTATAAATGGAATATGGGCTGGATGAACGATACGCTCAAGTATGTGGAAGCCGACTTCGGCGAGAGACCGTCCATGCACAATCTGCTGACGTTCCCGCTCGTGTACGCGCATCAGGAGAACTATATGCTGCCGCTGTCGCACGACGAAGTCGTCCACGGCAAAAAATCGCTGCTCGACAAAATGCCGGGTTCCTACGAAGAGAAATTCGCGGGCCTGCGCGTGCTGCTCGGACACCAGATGACGCATCCGGGCAAAAAGCTGCTGTTCATGGGCGGCGAGTTCGGTCAGTTTATCGAATGGCGGGACGAAGAGCCTCTCGACTGGATTCTGCTCGATTATGAAGCGCACCGCCAGATGAAAGATTACACCGCGGCATTGAACCATTTTTATCTGGACGAAAAAGCGCTGTGGGAAATCGATCACGAGTGGGCGGGCTACGACTGGATCAGCGCGTCGGACGAAGGGCAGAGCGTCATCAGCTTTATGCGCAAAGGCAAAAAGCCCGGCGATACGCTGCATATCCTGATCAACTTCCGCCCGGTGTCGTACGACGATTACCGGATTGGGGTAGACAAGCCCGGCGCCTACAAGGAAGTGTTCAACAGCGACGAACTTCGTTTCGGCGGCCGGGGCCTGATTAACGAAGGGCCTCTCCGCGCGGAAAAAGAAACGTGGCACGACCGCGAGTACAATCTGTCGGTGAAGCTGCCGGCGCTCGGCGTCGTCATTCTCAAAAAAAGCGGGCGGGCGTCCGATCTGTTGAAATCGGCGCCGTCCAAAGCGGACAGCGCGGAACCGGCGCCAAAACCGAAAAGAAAAAGCCCAGTCAAAAAAGCAAAAGAACTCGTGACGGAAGCGCTTGACGCCGTCAAATCGGAAAAACCCAAAAAAGAGACGAAAAAAGAGACGAAAAAAGAGACAACACGGAAGGGGAAAACAAAATGAAGCTATTGTTTGCAGCCGCGGAAGCGGCACCATTTATCAAAACGGGAGGATTGGCCGACGTGATCGGAGCGCTGCCCCGCGCACTCAAGCAGGCGGGCGCGGACATCCGCGTCGTGCTTCCCAAATACAAAGGCATCCCCGATGCCTACAAAGAAAAAATGACGCACAAAGGCGAGACGACGGTCAGCCTCGGCTGGCGCGGTCAATACTGCGGCATCGAAGAGTACGACGACGACGGCATTCCGGTCTATTTTATCGATAACGAATTTTATTTCGGACGCGACGGCGTGTACGGCTACGGCGACGACGGCGAACGGTTCGCCTTTTTCAACAAAGCGGTACTCGACATCCTGCCGGAAATCGGCTTCAAGCCGGACGTTATCCACTGCCACGACTGGCATACCGGCATGATTCCGCTGCTGCTGCAGGACACGTACGCGCATGATCCTTTTTACGATAATATCGAGACGGTCTACACGATCCACAATTTGCTGTACCAGGGCGTGTTCCCGTACGCGGTGTTCGGCGAGCTGCTGAGTCTGGACAACCGCCATTTCACGGATGCGGGCGCGGAATACTACGGCAACGTCAACTTCATGAAAGCCGGCATCGTGTATTCGGGCAAAGTAACGACGGTCAGCCCGACTTATGCGGAAGAAATCCGCACTTCGTATTACGGCTACGGCCTCGACGGCCTGCTGTCTTCGATCGGCGACAAGCTGACGGGTATCGTGAACGGTATCGACACGAAGAGCTACAATCCGAATACGGACAAAACGCTCCGGACCCGCTACAAGAGCAGTCTGGCCAAAAAGCGTGAAAACAAAACGGCGCTGCAGACCGAACTCGGACTGCCGGTCAGCGCCAAAACGCCGATGATCGGCATCGTGTCGCGTCTGGTCGAACCGAAAGGCCTCGATCTGGTCGTGCGCGTGCTGGACGAACTGCTGTACGGCGAAGACGTGCAGGTCGTCGTGCTCGGCACCGGCGAACCGGGCTACGAAGACTGGTTCCGCCAGGCGGCTTACCGCCATCCGCAGCAGCTGTCGGTGCAGATCCGCTTCAGCGAAGCGCTGTCGCGCAACATCTACGCCGCCAGCGACCTGTTCCTGATGCCGTCGATGTTCGAGCCGTGCGGCATCAGCCAGCTGCTCGCCATGCGCTACGGCAGCGTTCCGGTCGTACGCGAGACGGGCGGCCTGAACGATACGGTGCACGCCTTCAACGAATATACCGGAGCGGGCAACGGCTTCAGCTTCTCTTCGTACAACGCGCACGACATGCTGAATACAATCCGCCGGGCGCTTGCGTTCTACCGCGAAGAGCCGACGTGGAAAAAGATCGTGCAGAACGGCATGAGCGAAGATTTCAGCTGGTCGTCTTCGGCTAAGGAATACCTGAACATTTACAAGCAGCTGAAAGCGTAAGGCGCAGCACCGGGACTTTCCCGGAAGCCGCGCTAAAAACCGGACGTCCCGCAGAAGGTCACGAAGCGAAAGCTTCCTGATCCGACGCGGAGCGTCCGGTCTTTTTTTGCGTGAAAAGCTTGTCAACATCAGAAAAATCCGGCAAAATGAAGGGGACACACGTTCGCATGAATGCAACCCAAATCGAGGAGGCTATATCATGGAAGTGTTTAACGAATACCTGGACAAAATCGACGATCCGCTGCAAAAGGAACGGCTTGAACATGTGCTGCAGTGGATCGGCGACGAGTTTCCGCAGCTGAGCGCGAAAATAGCGTGGAACCAGCCGATGTTTACCGACCATGAGACGTTTATCGTCGGCTTCAGCACCGCCAAGGCGCATCTGTCCGTCGCTCCGGAAAAAGCGGCGATCGAAACGTTCGGCGAGCGGATTGTCCAGGCCGGTTATACCCATACGCCGCAGCTGTTTCGCATTCCGTGGAAAAGCCCGGTCGATTACGAACTGCTCCGGGACTTGATCGCGTTCAACATCGAAGACAAAGCCGACTGCACGACGTTCTGGCGCGCCTGACGTTCGCCGGAGGACGGTGCGCTGCCGCGCGCCTCGCAGCGCTGCCGTCTATGCCAAGCCGTTCAGAACGGGCTGAAATAGTACAGCAGCATGAACAACGCCGTTTTGACGCCCGTGCCGACCGAACCTCCGTCCACTTTTTTCAACACCGCCAAGACCGATACCACGATAGCCGCCATCGACACGACGAAGAACATGCCGGTTCCCCTCCTTCAGTTTCTGATTGATCCTCATCACTATCTAAGAGGAAATAACCAAAATAAAGGGTTTAAAACGCTTTCTTTTACATATTTCTTGCAAAATTCGGCAGGCTGTCTGCAAAAGAAGACGGGCGACTTGTTTTACATGATTTGCTGCGGCCGTTCGCTCGTCTCGGCCTCGTCGTCGCTGTGCAAATTGCGATACAAAATACGGTAGCCGTAAGGGTCGAGCGGAATCGACAGCCGTCCTTCCGACGTCGGGAAATCTTCGCCGGTCAGCGCGTCGCGCCAGTCGTCCGTCTCCATCGGATGCGACAGCGTGGACGGTTCCCCGGTATTGTTCATCCAGAACGTGAAATGGATCCGGTCGTCGATCCGTTCGTATACGATGCACGGATTGCCGGGATCGGCCATCAGGAAACGGAAGCGTCCGCCGCGCAGCGCCGGGTTGCTTTTGCGCAGTACGATCATTTTGCGGTAAAAGTCGTACAGCTCGCGATCCTGGCGGGAGTGATTCCATTCCATGCATTTGCGGCAGTCCGGGTCGGCTCCGCCTTGCAGCCCGATCTCGTCTCCGTAGAAAATGCACGGTGTGCCCATATACGTGAACAGGAACACGATCGCAAGCTTCAGCTTGCGCTTGTCGCCGCCGAGACGGGTGAGCAGGCGCGGCGTATCGTGGCTGCACAGCATGTTGAACACGACTTCGTTCGTCTGCTGCGGATAACGCATAAGCAGGCTGCCCATATGCCCGGCAAAATGATGGCCGTCCATGCCGCCGCCGAAAAAGGCCAATACTTTATCGGAAAAAGGGTAGTTCATGACCGAATCGAACTGATCGCCCATCAGCCACGACAACGAATCGCTCCATACTTCGCCGACCAGGTACGCGTCCGGCTTGGCGCTTTTGACCACGTCCCGGAACTCGCGCCAAAAGTGGTGGTCGACTTCGTCGGCCACGTCCAGCCGCCAGCCGTCGACGCCGATTTCCTTGATCCAGTATTTGGCGACGCCGAGCAGGTATTTGCGGACTTCCTCGTTGCCGGTATTGAACTTGGGCATATTGGAATAGAAGCCGAACGTGTCGTAGGTCGGGATACCGTCTTTGACTTCAAGCGGGAATTCGTTGACGTGGAACCAGTCGGCGTAAGGCGAATAAGGGCCTTTGGCGACGGCGTCCTGAAAAGGAGGGAATTGGTCGCTGCAGTGGTTGAACACCGCATCCAAAATGACACGGATTCCTCTGGCGTGACAGGCTTCGACCAGCTTTTTCAAAATCGAGCTGTCGCCGAGATGGGGATCGACCGTTTTGTAATCGACCGTATCGTATTTATGATAGGAATTCGCCGTGAACACGGGGGTGAAATAGAGCGCATTGATCCCAAGCTCCACCAAATAGTCGATATGGTCCAGCACGCCCTGCAAATCGCCGCCGAAATGATCGGTCAGCGTCGGCTGCCCGCCCCAGGGAAGCGTGCCCGGCGGATCGTTCGACGGATTGCCGTTGGCGAAACGGTCGGGCATGATCTGGTAGAAAATCGCTTTTTTGGCCCAGTCGGGCGCGGCGAACAAATCGACATGGTGAATGTACGGGAATTCGTAATAGCCGCCGGTCGGCATCGGCATCCCGTCGTGAAACTCATTGTCGGACTTGAACAGCGTCTCGCTGCCCGCGATCAGACGGAACAGGTAAGCGACCCGCTTGAACTTGGGCCGGACGGGACCTTCCCAGTAATCGAAATATTCGTCGCTGGCCGCCTTTTCCAGTTCGACTTCGAAATAGGTGCGGTTCCAGTCGTATTTGTCGCCGGTCAGCGCGGTCACGCGGTCGACGTCGTTCTTTTTGGTGCGAAAACGCAGATGGATCGTGTGCAGGTCGTACGCATACGCCCATTTGTCGCGCGGTACGTGGTACATGGCTTCCCGAAACATGAAATCGCCCCTTTGGTAAAATCGGAGATACGGATAGAACGGCACATGGCGGGCAGCGGATAAGCCGGACGAAGTTACCCAGCAGCATCAAATATGACTGTTATTACCCGGTAAAAGTTTACATTGAAACCAAAAGCCGAGAGAAGGGGTATTCGGTCCGTCATACGGTCCGCGCAACAAAAAACCGTTTCCGGCACAGGCCGGAAACGGTTGAAGACGATCGTCACGCCGAAGGCGCGGGGCGGTACGCCTGCCGGCGGAATTCTTCGCGCACGCGCTCCAGCAATCCGGGAACGGTCAACACGTCGCAGGCGGTAGCGGCCAGCAGCTTGGCGCCGAAGATCATGGCGTCGTAAGCGGCATCCTGCTGCGCCAGGTCGCGGAAACCGATACTGTGCAGCTCATGGCGTTCGGGGACGACTTGAACGTACGGATGGATTGCCGGACAGCGGGTCGAGACGTTGCCGACATCGGCGGAACCGCCGTTCACCGGCTCTTGGATGTCGCCCGGTTCGATGCCGGCTTCGATCAGGTTGCGGGTGAACGTCTCGGACAGTGTCTCGTTCGTGATCAGTTCGTCGTACGAATATTCGTAATTCGACACTTTCAGTTCGCAGCCGGTCTGCAGCGCGGCGCCTTCGGCGATCCGGCGCACTTTCGCGACCAGCTCGTCCGTGTACGGCCGGTCGGCCGAACGGATATAGAACTGCGCCGACGCGTAATCGGGAATGATATTGGCGGCGACGCCTCCGTGATTGACGATGCCGTGAATACGGGCGTCGGTGCGTGTCTGCTGGCGCAGCGCGTTGATCGCGTTGAACAGCTGCAGCACCGCGTCGAGCGCGTTAATGCCGGCTTCGGGGCTGGCGGCGGCGTGGGACGCTTTGCCGTAAAATTCGTACTGGATCGCGTCCATCGCCAGCGCGCTGCCGGACTTCTGGAACGCGTAGTACGGATGCGCCATCAGCGCAAAGTCGCAGTCGTCGAACAGTCCGGCGTCCGCCATCGTGACTTTGGCGCCCCGGGTCTCTTCGGCCGGCGTGCCGTAGACGCGCAGCGTGCCGCCGAGCTGCGCGACGAGGTCTTTGAGCCCGAGCGCGGCGCCCAGGCTCATCGTGCAGATCAGATGGTGTCCGCAGGCGTGGCCGATTTCCGGCAGCGCGTCGTATTCGCACAGCAGCGCGACGGTCGGACCCGGCTTCCCGGAGCGGAACGTGCCGACAAAAGCGGTCCCGATGCCGAGCACCGGCGCTTCGACCTCGAAGCCGTGCGCGGCGAGCGATTGTTTGAGCCTGGCGGACGCTTTGAATTCTTCGTTGCCGAGCTCCGGATTCTGCGCGATATAGACGGCGATCTCTGTGAGCTCCGCGGCATGGCGGTCGATCTCGGCTTCGATCCGCTGCTTATGCGCCTTATTATTCATCAATGAAAAGACTCCCCGCTTCGTTTATTTAGAAGTGAATTTTAGCATGGAAAGCGTATGTTTTCAATGCTGACGCGGCTTTGTAAGAAGTGAAAAAGAAAGAAAAGCAAAAAAAACACGCGACATTTGCTGAATATTGTTGTATAAATATGAATATCATTTTATAATGACTTGTCATTTTACAACAGAGTGGAGAGAGAGCATGCTGAGACTGAAACGGATCATCCCGATGCTGCTGGCTCTGCTGATGCTGACGTTGGCGCTGTATCCCGGCCACGGACAAGCACAAGCGCAGACCGACTCGGGCACGAACGACAAAAAGACGATTATCGTCGGATTGAGCGCGGATTTCGCGCCGTACGAATTCATTATGACGGTCGACGGCAAGAGCAAAATCGTCGGTTCCGACGTCATGATCGCCGAACAGATCGCGGCCGATATGGGCGCGGAACTGCAGCTTGAGAACATGCCGTTCGACAGCCTGCTTCCGGCGCTGCAAAGCGGACGGATCGACATGGTTATCTCCGGCATGACGCCGACCGACGAGCGCAGACAAAACGTCGATTTTTCCGACCTGTATTACATTTCCAAACAGGTCATCCTGACGCGCGCCGAAGATGCCGACCAATACCCGACGATGGCCGAACTCGAAAGCCAACCGATCGGCGTACAGACCGGTTCCATTCAAGAAGAGATCGCGAACGGTATCCCGAATGCCCAGGTCACCGCGGTCAAAAGCATCTCCGACGTCGTCAGCCTGCTGCTGTCCGACCGCGTGAACGCGGCCGTGTTCGAAGGACCGGTCGCGGAAGCGCAGGTCAAGAACCGGGCCGGCCTCGCGATCGCCGAAGCGGTGCCGGAAGACAGCGACACGCCGATGGCAATCGCCGTCGAGAAAGGCAATACCGAACTGCTGGGCGAGATCAATACGACGCTGAAGCGGCTGAACGCCGACAACGCGGTCGAACGTTTTATCCAGGAAGCGAATGAACTGAATTCCGGCGAGAACGCGCCGGGCAACATCTTCTCGTTCTTTTGGAAATATCGCGGCTATTACGCGGACGGCGTCCAGTATACGCTGCTGCTGTCCGCGCTGGGCGTTCTGTTCGGCTTCCTGATCGGCCTGCTGATCGCGCTGCTGCGTTTGTCCGGCGTCAAGATCCTCAAATGGATCGCCGTCGCCTATACCGAAGTGCTGCGCGGCACGCCGATGCTGGTCCAGCTCCTTATTATCCACTTCGGCCTGGCCAGCGCTTTCGATATCAAATTCACGGTGCTCCAGTCCGGTATCATCACCTTGTCGCTGAACAGCTCGGCTTATCTGGCGGAAATTTTCCGCGCGGGCATTCAGGGCGTCGACAAAGGGCAGATGGAAGCGGCCCGTTCCCTTGGGATGCCGCGCGGCCTGGCGATGCGCACCATCATTATCCCGCAGGCGATCAAAAGCGTGCTGCCGGCAATCGGCAACGAATTCGTCGTCATTATCAAGGAATCGTCGATCGTATCGTTTATCGGCGTGGCCGACCTGATGTTCCAGGCCAACGCCGTACGTACGCTGACGTATTCCGGCCTGTATCCGCTCGTGATCGCGGCCTGTATCTACCTGATCATGACGCTTATTCTGTCGAAGCTGTTGAATGTATTGGAACGGAGGTTGAGTGCCGGTGATATCCGCTAAAAATTTGCAAAAGTCTTTCGGTAAAAACCAGGTTCTCAAAGGGATCGATACCGAAATCAAGCAGGGCGAAGTCGTCGTCGTGATCGGGCCGAGCGGCTCGGGCAAAAGCACGTTCCTGCGCTGCCTGAACCGTCTCGAAGAAGTGACGGGCGGAGAGATTCTGTTCGAAGGCAAACCGATTACGGACAAAAAGCACAACATCGACAAAACCCGCGAGAAAATGGGCATGGTGTTCCAGCAGTTCAATCTGTTCCCGCACAAGACCGTGCTGGACAATATTACGCTGGCTCCGACCAAGCTGCTCGGCTTGTCCAAAGCCGAAGCCGACCAGCGCGCCGAGTCGCTGCTGCAGTCGGTCGGCCTGGAAGACAAGAAGAACGCCTATCCGGCGCAGCTGTCGGGTGGCCAGAAGCAGCGGATCGCTATCGTGCGGGCGCTTGCGATGCAGCCCCACGTGATGCTGTTCGACGAACCGACGTCGGCGCTTGACCCCGAGATGGTCGGCGAAGTGCTGGACGTCATGAAGAAGCTGGCCGAAGACGGCATGACGATGGTCATCGTCACGCACGAAATGGGCTTCGCCCGCGAAGTCGGCGACCGCATCCTGTTCATGGACGGCGGCGTAATCGTCGAAGAAGGCACGCCGGAAGAAGTGTTCGGCGCTCCGAAAAACGCGCGGACGCAAGATTTTTTGAGTAAAGTGTTATAAGGGAAGCTATGTAAGCGAATAGTAAAGGTAAGCCCTGGCCCGGACTCTGGAGTCCGGGCTTTTCGTGATGCTTGTCATAGCGATCACGGCCTGCACGAGGCATCATGGACAGGATATGCGTAGTCAAGCAATCCGGGGGAGGACATGATGGCGATAGTTATTTCCAATCGGCGTACGGCGGAAGGGATTTACGTGATGCACGCGGAAGGACGGTTCGAAGCGCGGCCGGGGCAATTTTTTATGGTGCGAGGGTGGGGCGGGTATCCGCTGCTCTCGCGTCCGCTCAGCGTGTACGATCAAGACGAGACCGGAGTCAAGTTTCTATATAAAGTGGCAGGGGAAGGGACGGCCCTGCTGTCGCGGCTGAGACCGGGCGATGACGTGGCGCTGCTCGGTCCGCTCGGGAACGGCTTCCCGCTTGCGCAGGCGCAGGGCCGCGTCGCGCTCGTCGGCGGAGGGATCGGCATCGCGCCGCTGTATTACGCGGCGAGGCATCTGGAGTGCGCCGATCTGTACTTGGGATTCAGCGAAGAAGCGTACGAAGAACGCGAATTCCGCGCGCTCGGCCATCCCGTCGAGATCAACCTCGGCGGCATCGTGCTGGATACGGTCGACTTCGACGCCTACGATACCGTATGGGTATGCGGACCGGAACCGATGCTGCGCGCCGCCCAGATCAAAAGCGGCTTGTCTTCGGGGCGGGCCGACGTGTATCTGTCGCTGGAGAACCGCATGGCCTGCGGCGTCGGAGCCTGCCTCGTATGCAGCGTGAGCAGCCCCGGCGGGCGCCGGAAAGCGTGCGTCGACGGGCCGGTCTTCCGGGCCGGAGAGGTGGTGCTGGCATGAGCGAGACGATGCGCAGCGTCGACCTTGCCCGTATGGCCGGAGGGCAGGCCGGGACGCCTGAAACAAGGCCCGATACCGTTTGCCGGATCGGGGAAGTCGCGTTCAAAAATCCGGTCGTCATGGCTTCGGGCACGTTCGGCTTCGGCCGGGAATACGGCAGCTTCTACGATCTGAGCCGACTCGGCGGCATTTGCGGCAAAGGTCTCACGCTGCATCCGCGCCCGGGCAATTCCGGTATCCGCGTATACGAGACGCCGTCGGGCATGCTGAACAGCGTGGGGCTCGAAAATCCGGGCATCCCGGCCTTTTTGGACCAGGAATGTCCGTTCTGGGAGACGCTCGGCACGGTGCGCATCGTCAATCTGGGCGGCGGCACGGTGCAGGAATACGCCGAAGGCGCGCGTCTGATCGACGCGGACGCCGGGATCCGGGAGCGGGAAGGCCGCCGCGCCGTCGATCTGATCGAACTGAACATTTCGTGCCCGAACGTCAAGGCAGGCGGCATCGCGTACGGAGTCCGGACGGACGCGGCGCGTGAAGTCGTGCGGGAAGTGCGCGCCGCTACCGGACTTCCGCTCATGGTGAAGCTGTCGCCCGGCGCCGAAGACCTCGTCGGCATGGCGCAGATGTGCGAAGAAGAAGGCGCGGACGCGGTGTCGCTGATCAATACCGTGCCGGGCATGAAGATCGACGTGCGCAGGCGCCGCAGCGTGTTCGACAATCTGTACGCCGGCTTGTCCGGCCCTGCCGTCAAACCGATCGCGCTGCGCATGGTGCATCAGGTGTGCCGGAACGTGAACCTGCCCGTCGTCGGCATGGGCGGCATCTCAAGCGCGGAAGACGTGCTCGAATTCATCATGGCCGGCGCCGAAGCGGTGCAGGTCGGCACGTACAATTTCGTCAACGTTCAGGCCGGGGCGGAACTTGCCGCGGGCGTCGAACGGTTCATGGTCGCGGAAGGCATTCGCAGCCTGAGCGAGATCCGGGGCATACTGTGAAAAACATGCAGACATGGGGAGGTCAAGCCGGCATGGCACGCACCTACACGTATCATTCGGACGCCGCGGAAAAAGAGATCGGAGTCGAGCGCCGGGACGTCGGCCGGGACACGCTGCTTATCGTGACCGGCGGCGCCGCGCATATCGGAGCGGTCTCGACGGCTTATATGGAACGCGGCGAAGTCCGGGTGCAGACGTGCGTCGTTCCCGGGCACCGGGAACAGGTGCTCAGCGAACCTGCCGCCCGCCGCGCGGCCCTGCTGCTGCGCCGCACGGTGACGGTCGCCATGGGCATTCATTACGACGGGCTTACCCGGGCGCAGATCGACGAGATCTCGGCGGTCGTGCAACGCAAAATCGGAGAGCGGCTCGAAGAACCGAAAAATTAATTTAAAAATTTTGGCGCGGGATGAAACCGATTTTGTTAGCCTTCGTAATAGATAAGGGTAATGGTTGAAACAGCAGCGAACACTACATTCAAGGAGGCAACCCGAATGTCCGTTTTCAAAAGATTAAGAGATCTCACGTTGTCCAATGTGTATGCCATGATCGAGAAGGCCGAAGATCCGGTCAAATTGACCGATCAGTACATCCGCGACATGCAGGAAGATCTGGCCGACGCGGAGAAAGCGGTAGCCGCCCAGATCGCAATCGAGAAGAAGTTCAAGCAGCTGTACGAAGAGCAGTCCGAGCTGGTGAACCGCCGCACGGAACAGGCGCATATGGCCGCTCAGGCGCAGAACGTCGACCTGGCCCGCCGCGCGCTCGAAGAGAAAAATGCGGCCGAGCAGAAGATGACCGAATACAAGAACAGTTTCGATCAGAACAAAGCGGCCGCCGACAACCTGCGCGGCAAGCTTGAAGAAATGCGCAAGCAGCTGACCGAAATGAAAAATAAGCGCGATACGCTGGTCGCCCGCTACAGCGCGGCCAAAGCGCAAACGGAAATCAACAAAACGATGTCCGGCTTCAACTCCGACAGCGCGACTTCCGGCCTGAAGCGGATGGAAGACAAGATGCTCAATATGGAAGCGCAGGCCGAAGCGAGCAACGAAATGTCGTCCAAAGGCAAATCGCTCGACGACGAATTTGCCGAACTCGGCAAGAATAGTGCAGTAGACAGTGAGCTGGCGGCACTTATGAAGCAGTACGAGAAGAAAGAATAACACCCGCAATCATACAAGGCTCGAAGCGCCGGCAAGGCGGACGAAGCCTGGCGAAGGGGAACGCGCGTACGCGGCGGCTCCCTTCGCTTTTTCATGGTTTGAGGTCCCCGGCTTTTTCCACAGCAACAGACCTACATAATCGACGGTGCAAGGAGGACGGAAAGTGGAATTTTCGGATTTGGCAAGACTTGCGGTATGGACGCTTTCCGGAGCGGTGCTGCTGACCCTGTTGATGGTCATCGATTCGTTGTTTACGAAATACAAAGATTTTCAGGAATTGAAACGAGGCAACCTGGCGGTGACGATCCGTCTGGTGATGAAGATTTTCGCGCAGGCGCTTATTTTGAAATACGTGCTGGAAGGTTCTTCAAGCATCGTGAGCGCGTGGATCGTGTCGTTCATTACGTTCGTTATCCTGCTTGCGCTGGAGAGCGCGGTCGAATTCGTGCTGCGCAAATGGGGCGGGCTGAACCTCGACGAAGGCACGGAACGCGGCAACGTGGCGCACGGTTTGTTTGCGGGCACGCTGCACGTGATCGGGGCGATGATCATTACGGCGGCGTTGTCCATCTGATTGCATGGCAAGACATTTTGCGAAAAAGGGAGCATCGGCATAACGCCGCTGCTCCCTTTTTTGTTATGCCGCCGCCTGCGCACGCCGCTTGCGGTATCTTTTTCGAATATGACGCTGCCAGAAGACCGCTGCTCTTCACCGCTGTTCTTCGGCCGCACGCCGCTCGATCGCTTCGGACATCGTCTTGTCGGTCAGATGCGCGTAGATTTCGGTCGTTTCGGTCGAAGCATGGCCAAGCTGCTCTTTGGTTTTGTAAATATCATTTTGCAAATAATAATCGGTGGCGAACGAATGACGCAGCTTGTGCACGGTTAAATAAGGTTTACCGAACCGTTTGGCATATTTGATGATCATGGCCTGAATAGCGCGCTTGGTCATCCGTTTGCCTTCTTTCTGGCCGTTCGGAATCGCGAGAAACAGCGCTTTTTCCCGTTTGGGCGCCGCGTATTCCGTGTCCCGCAGCGACAGATAGCGTTCCAGATCGAACCGGGCCTGATCGCGGAAATAGACCGGCGTCTTGAACGTATCGTCGTTGCTGCCTTTGCGCAGGACGTACAGCAGCTTGTTGCCGGCGTCGAGGTCTGCAAGGTTCAGGTTGATCACTTCCGACACGCGCAGGCCGGAATTGAGAATGAGACTGGCGATCGAAGCGTCGCGTTCCTTGTTTTTGGCATGGGCGTAGAGCGCCTGCTTGTTGCCCGCGACATCGACGGCATACCCTTCGCGGATATAGTCGATAAATTCGGTCAGCTCCTGCTCTTCGAGAATTTTGCCTTTGAGCTTGGCGGCCGTATCTTTCGGTTTGTTCGCGCGCTTGATCTCGATCTTCGCCATGACGTTGCGCTTGAGCAGCGGATAGAAATCGTCGTCTTCGGCGATCTGGCTCAGATAATGGAACAGGGAACGCAGCGCGGACAGTTTGCGGATAACGGTCGTGCGGGAATTGGGACTTGCGGTCCGCGTCGTCAGATGCAGCCGGTAGCCCGTAATATTGTCCATCCGCAGCGCTTCCAGTTCTTCGAGCGTGACGTCCTTCATCCCGGTCCCGGCGGACAAGCCTTCGGCCCGCAGCCAGTTGAAGAACGATTCGTAATCGCGGACGTATTCCAGCAGCGTGGATGGCGACAGATCGGGCAGTTTGTAGTCGATGAATTGTTGGACGTAGTCGGGCATCTCGGGCAGTTTTTCGCCGAGGCGCACGCGGTCGATGTTTTTTTGAATGCTCATGGCGGTTCCTCTTTTCGCGGGGTAAACGTCGGTCCGGTCGGATGCCGGCTCTTACGTTTAGTTTACCACAGTAGGCGCTCCGGCACGCAGGCGGACGTTCGGGAACGGGACGCGCGGAAGTTGCCGGAAAGGAGGGGCGTCGGTTACGATAGAGAAGGAAACGTGCGGATTATGCCGGAAAAAGGAGCGGAAAAGAATGGGACCGATTGTGGAATTGGAAGTTGTGCCGGAGCCGCGCAAAACGGTGATCGAAAATCTGCTTCAGTTTTATTTGTATGATTTTACGCTGTATCTGGACATCGCGGCGAACGAAGAAGGCAGGCTGCCCGCCTATCCCGACCTGCACGAGTTCTGGACGCAGCCGGAGCGCAAATTCCCGTTTTTGATACGGGCGAACGGCGAGCCGGCCGGATTCGCGCTGGTCGAACGGACAGACGACGGAGGGAAGCGCCCTTCGTATTACATGGTCGAATTTTTCGTGCTGCAAAAGTTTCGCAGACGCGGCGTCGGAGCGGCGGCGGCCGTCATGCTGTTCGACCGGTTCAAAGGCCGCTGGAAAGTGACGCAGCTCAAAAACAACGAGCCCGCGCAGCGCTTCTGGCGTCAGATCATCGGCGTCTATACGACCGGTGCCTACAAAGAGCGTACGCATCCGTTCAACGGCCATCCGAGCCAATATTTCGAGAGCTGACACCCATACCGCTGCAAAAAGAATTTTAGAATACGCTTTCTTAAACGGCTTTGCCGGGTAATGGGTCTGTGGAACGCAACTTGAGCGACAACACGAGGAGGATGCACAGTGGAAAAAAGAACCTATGGCAACACCGGCATGGAGGTCAGTGTGCTCGGATTCGGAGCGTCGGAGATCGGCAGCGGCGTCTCGCAGGCTGACGTGGACAAGCTGCTCGGCAGCGCGATCGACGAAGGGCTGAACATTATCGATACGGCCGAATGTTACGGCGACAGCGAAGAATTGATTGGCAGATCGATTGCGCACCGCCGAGACGATTTCTATCTGTTCACCAAATGCGGACATTCCGCCGGTATCGACGGTCCCGATTGGGACCCGGTGACATTGGCCGCGACGATCGACCGCAGCTTGAAGCGGCTGCAGGTCGACCATGTGGACATGATCCATCTGCACAGCTGCTCCGAAGAAGTGCTGCGGCGAGGCGAAGTGATCGAAGTGCTGCAAAAAGCGAAGCGCGACGGCAAGACGCGCTTCATCGGCTACAGCGGCGACACGACGGACGCGCTGTACGCGATCCAAACGGACGTTTTCGACAGTCTCGAAACTTCGCTGAACGTGGCCGATCAGGAAGCGATCGACCTGACGCTGCCGGAAGCGATCAAGCGCAATATGGGCGTGACGGTCAAGCGTCCGATCGCGAACGCGGCCTGGCTGTTCGACACGGTGCAGCCCGAAGATTACGCCTATGCGTATTGGAACCGGCTGCGCGACCTGAACTACGGCTTCCAGTCCGAAGACGATTCGGTCGCCACGGCGCTGCGCTTCACGCTGTCGACGCCGGGCGTGCATACCGCGATCGTCGGCACGACGAAGCCGGATCGCTGGCATCAGAATGCGAAGCTGCTCGAAGCGGGCCCGCTTGCGGCCGACCGCTACGACGAGATTCGCCGCCGCTGGCACGAGATCGCGCCGGCCGACTGGACCGGACGCACCTGAGTTTTTCCATAACCGGCACGTAAAAAGCCCCCTGTTTCCGCTCTCGCGGAACCGGGGGCTTTTCGTTGATTACAGATACATCTGCGAACGCATCTTGAACCAGTCGAACACGTGGTGCGCCAACACTTTGAGAACGGCGTAACCCGGTACGGCGAGCAGGATGCCGACGACGCCGAACAGGTTGCCGGACGTGAGAATGACGAAGATGATCGTAATCGGGTGAATCTTGAGCGATTTGCCCATGATCTGCGGCGAGATGAACTTGCCTTCGACCAACTGCACGACCGTCCAGACGATGACCATTTTGAGCAGCATGATCGGCGACGTGACGGCCGCGACGATGATGGCCGGCGTGATCGCGATCGCAGGTCCCAGGTACGGGACAATGGCGGTACACGCGGCGACGATCGCAAGCACGAGCGAATACTCCAGCCCGATGATCCGGTAGCCGATATATAGCAGCACGCCGATACACATGCTGACGATGATCTGGCCGCGGATATACGAGCTGATCTGATGGTTCGTTTCCTGCAGCACCGTCAGGGAACCGGGACGAAGCTTCGTCGGGACGAAACTGAGGATGTAGCCCGGCAGCTTGCGTCCGTCTTTGAGCAGGTAGAACAGGATGAACGGCAGCGTGACGATCGCAAGCACCAGTTCCTTGACGACGCCGAGCACGCCGCCGATGCCCGACCACGTATGGTTTAAGATGGTCGTGGCGCGCTCGGAGAACGAGCTGACGAGTTCCTGCGTGTTCAGGTTGGTAGCGGTCTGGAACTGGGTAACCAGATCGCTGCCGATCCATTTTTCAAACTCGGTCTGGATCGTCTGGCTGTAAGCCGGGAAGTTTTCGAAGAAGCCGAGCAGCTGCTCGCGGATGACCGGCACGATCAGCGTGATCACGGTCGTCAAAATGCCGATGATCAGAACGTACAGGCACAAGATGGTATAGATACGTTTCACTTTTCTTTTTTCCATAAAATCGACGATCGGGTTAAGCAGGTAGTAGACGATGCCCGTCAGGATGATCGGCAGAACGATCGTCTTCACCAACACCCACAGCGGGTTGAAGATGAACGAAATTTTGGAGAAGACCAAAACGTTCACGCCGACCAGCAGCGCGATAAACAAAAACAGCACAAACTTGTTGTTCAGGAACAATCTTCGGAATCGTCCTGACCAGACTCTCGGTTGGTTCATTCGGCACTTCTCCATTCTTGGCTTAATCTTTCCGGAAAACCTTCCTTAGTAAGCATACAAAATGGACAAAACGGACGCAAGTCAGCGGGGCTCCGCAGCGGGGCTTGTTTGCTGCGCAGGCTCCCCCGAACCGTAAAGGCCGTGGTCCTGCAGCAGGATCGCCAACTGCCGGACCATTTCATCCGCCGGATACGGCATGGAGCGGACGATCCACCATTCAAGCAGTCCCGCCATGGCGGTCGTGACGAATTGGACGGCGATCTCGCGGTTGACCCGTTCGTCCCGGACGCTGCGGTCGAACTGCTCTTCCACGCCCTGCCGCAGCAGTTCCGACAGCCGGACGCGAAAAGCCGGCAGGCTGTCGCCGCGCAGCAGCACCGAATAGATCTCGAACCGGCTTTCGAGATATTCGAACGTGCGCAGCATGGAGACTTCGGGCGCTTCTGCAGCGCTTGCCGGCCGGCAGCTGTCGTTCAACTGCTGCAAATACGTCTCGATGCAGCGGTTCAGCAGATCGAACTTGTCTTCGAAATGCAAATAGACCGTTCCCCGGTTAACGTCTGCCCGCTCGGCGATCTCCTGCAAGGTGATGCGTTCGAAATTTTTCTCCTTCAGCAGTCCGATCAGCGCCTCGAACAGCCTTTCTCTCGTTTTACGCACGCGTCGGTCCATCGTTTCTTCTCCTTTACTGAACAAAAATAGCGGCACTGTCGGAAAAGCGACAAAACTGCCTGCATCAACGATTGCCGCTTGCGGCGAGGTCGGTTACGTTAATGATACTCAACAGCTGTCAAGGAATCAACAACTGTCGAATATCAAAGGGAGTTCAATCTCCCGAAAAAAGGAAGAAGGAGCGAGCCTATGCGAATTTTGATCTATGGCGCGGGCGTATTGGGAAGCGTGCTCGCGCATCTGCTGATGCAGGGCAAACACGAAGTTACGATGCTGGCGCGGGGAAAAAGGGCGGAGCAGCTTGAACAAGGCGGACTGGTCATCCGGCATTATGTACAGCGCAAAACGACGGTGGAGCGTCCTCAGGTCATCCGTCGCCTTGAACAAAACGATCGGTACGACCTGATCTTCACCGTCATGAAATATTCGGATATCGAAAGCATCCTGCCCGCTCTTGCGGCCAACGTGAGCGCTAATATCGTCATGATCGGCAACAATCCCGACGCCGGGCATACCGAACAAAAGCTGCGGGAATTGGGCGGGGGAGATAAAAGCTTCACGTTCGGCTTTCTGGTCGGCGGCGGCATTCGCAGAGAGGACGGCACGGTGATGTCCGTCCAGCTCGGCGGCGGCACGCTGATCGCGGGCGCGCTCGGCGGCGATAACGGCGGCCTGCCGCTGCTGCGGAAAGCGTTCGCCAAAAGTTCCTGCAAGCTTACGCTGCATGCCGAGATCGACGCCTGGCTCAAAAACCATATGATGCCGATCGTGCCGCTGAACGCCGCCCTGCATATTCATGGCGGCGACGTAAGGCGGGTGGCGCGCGACAAGCGGCTGCTGCGGCAGGTCGTCGACGCGATGGGGGAAGGCTTCGACCTGCTCGAAGCGGCCGGCTATCCGCTCGTTCCGCCCGCGCAGGCGCGGCTGATCCGCCGCCATAAGCTTATGCTGCGCCTGCTGCTTGCGCTGTACAATCGACTGCCGGTCGCCCGGCTGATCGACGGTTCTTTTGCGGAAATCGACGCGCTGGACCGGGTGTTCCGCAGATGGGCGGGCGCGTCCGGACAAGCGTCGCCGGCTTGGGACGGACTGATCGAAGCGGCGAGACAGGCCGAAGCCGCATCTTCTTTTAACATAAATAAATCATTACATGAAAAATTCATAATAGAAAAACCATAAACAAAAAACACCCCGGAACAAAGAGGCCCCAAGGCCGGCCGGTCCGTACGCAAACAACCTTTGAATAAAGGCCGAACTTATTGTATGATGGTGTTCGCGAATAAGAGGTTTTTTGCGCGATCATTTTCCAGGCAAGGGGACAACTACCGATGAATCCAAAAGCTCTTCATTATACAATGCCCGCCGAATGGGCTCCGCACGAACGCACGATGCTGTCCTGGCCGATCCGGTCTTCGATGGTCTATCCCGGCAATTACGAAGAAGTGTGCGGCGGTTACGCCGAACTGGTCAAAGCGATCGCCGAATTCGAACCGGTCACGCTCGTCGTGAATCCGGAAGACGCGGAGCGCCTGCGGCCGATCTTCGAAGGTCACCCGGTCGAACTGCTGGCAATAGCCCATAACGATGCGTGGCTGCGCGACAACGGGCCGACGATCGTCATGAACGCGGACGGCGAGCGCGCCGGGATCAACTGGGGCTTCAATGCCTGGGGCGGCAAATATTCGCCGTGGGATCTGGACGACGCGGTAGCGCCGGCCGTACTGGAACATCTCGGGCTGCGCCGGTTCGACGCGCCTCTCGTGCTTGAAGGCGGCTCGATTCACGTCGACGGCGAAGGCACGCTGCTGACGACGGAAGAATGCCTGCTGAACGAGAACCGCAATCCGGAGCTGAGCCGCGAAGAGATCGAACGTCACGTCAAAGACTTTGTCAACGTCGAGAAGATCATCTGGCTGAACCGGGGACTGGCCGGCGACGAGACGGACGGCCACGTCGACAATGCCGCCTGCTTCGCCGCGCCGGGCAAAGTGATTATCCAGGTCTGCGACGATCCGGCGGACGACAACTACGCCATTACGCAGGAGAATCTGCGCATTCTGGAACAGTCGACGGACGCCCGCGGACGGAAGCTTGAGATCGTCAAGATCCAGCAGCCGCCTTATACGGAATACGAAGGCAGCCGGCTGACGCTCAGCTACCTGAACTTCTACTTCGTCAACGGAGGCATCATCCTGCCGGTCTTCGGCGGAGCGGCCGAGGAGACCGATCGCCTGGCCGAAGAAGTGCTGCAGCGGACGTTCCCGGATTACCGTATCCGCACGGTCGACGGCATGGCCGTCATCCGCGAAGGCGGCAACGTGCACTGTACGACGCAGCAGATTCCGGCGGGACGCCAGAACTAAACAGAATCGACTGCCGAGGCACAGTTTATCCCGAACCATAACTCATAACGAACCGTAACTCATAGAGAACCGTAGACTGTAGAGCACCGCAAATCGAGAGGAGACGTGAATTTTTTTATGAGAAAAGTGAAAGTGGCTGCGACCCAGATGAGCTGCACGTGGGACATCGACGACAACATCCGCAAAGCCGAAGCGCTCGTGCGCCAAGCGGCGGCGGAAGGCGCGCAGGTTATCCTGCTGCAGGAACTGTTCGAGACGCCTTATTTCTGCCAAAAGGAAAAGGCCGAATATTACCAGTACGCGACCGAACTCGAAAGCAACAAAGCGATCCATCATTTCAAGCAGATCGCCAAAGAGCTGGAAGTCGTACTGCCGATCAGCTTTTACGAAAAGAAAAACTACGCCCGTTATAACGCGCTCGCGATGATCGACGCGGACGGCGAGATTCTCGGCACGTATCGCAAAAGCCATATTCCGGACGGACCGGGCTACGAAGAAAAGTTTTACTTCAATCCGGGCGATACCGGCTTCAAAGTATGGAATACCCGTTACGGCAAAATCGGCGTCGGCATCTGCTGGGATCAATGGTATCCGGAAGCCGCCCGCGCCATGGCGCTGATGGGCGCCGAGATTCTGCTGTACCCGACCGCAATCGGGTCCGAGCCGCAGGACAGCTCGATCGATTCCAAAGACCACTGGCAGGCGTGCATGCTCGGCCATGCCGGTTCGAACCTTATTCCGGTCATCGCCTCCAACCGGATCGGCCCGGAAAGCGACGAAGATTCGTCGATCAACTTCTACGGTTCTTCGTTCATCGCGGGACCGCGCGGCAGCAAGATCGTCGAAGCGAGCCGCGACCGCGAAGAAGTGCTGACCGCCGAGTTCGATCTCGACCAGCTGGAGATCGACCGGATCGAATGGGGCGTGTTCCGCGACCGCAGACCGGAACTGTACAGCGTCTTGGCGACGTACGACGGCGAGCGGAAGCTCGGACAGTAAAAGTAAATCGGACAATAAATCGCAAACCCCCGCTCTCCATATTGGAGAGCGGGGGTTTTTTAATTGGAGAAATCCTCTGTCGAGAACTCTTCTATACGGAAGTGCCTACTGGGTAGTCTTCTTGATTATTGAGGAAAACCCGCCTCGGAATCGGCAGACAAACGGTCCGGCGGCATCGAAGGCAGATACAGCGTAAAGGTACTGCCTTGTCCTTCTTCGCTTTCGACCGTCAGGCAGCCGCCCAGCAGCCCGGCGAATTCCCGGCAGATCGACAGGCCGAGTCCCGTGCCGCCGTACATGCGCTCGGTTCGTCCGTCGCCCTGGCGAAAAGCTTCGAAAATCATGTCTCGCTTGTCTTCGGGAATGCCGATGCCCGTGTCCGACACTTTGATCGCAATGGCGGTCTGCTCGGCGTCTCCTTCGGACGCTACGCACGGAGGCGCTTCGGCATCCGCTTTTTCGAGACTGCAGCAGACTTTGCCGGCCTGCGTGAATTTGAACGCGTTCGAGAGCAGGTTTTTGATAATCTGCTGCATCCGCTTGCCGTCGGTATAGAACGCTTCCGGCAAATTGTCGGACACATGCACTTCGAATTCGAGATTTTTCTGCTTGGCGATCGTATCGAATCCGTAATTGATCAGCTCGGGAAAATCGTGCAGCGAGACCGGCTCGGGATTGATGTCCAGCATGCCGGCTTCGACTTTGGACAGGTCCAGCACGTCGTTGACGATCTCCAGCAGATCCTGGCCGGAGCGATGGATGATTTCGGCGTAGCTGCGGCCTTCGTCCCCGGTATCTTCGGCATTTTCCGCGATCAGCTGCGAGAGGATCAAGATGCTGTTGAGCGGCGTTCGCAGTTCATGCGACATATTGGCGAGAAATTCCGATTTATACTGCGACGAACGCCTTAATTCCTCGGCGCTGAGCTCCAGCTCGTGTTGCGTTTCCAGCAGTTCGATCCGGCTCCGGTCCGCCTGGATATACTGCTGCTTGAGCTGGTCGTTGACGGAACGCAGTTCTTTTTGCTGCGTGCGCAGCTCTTCGGTCAGCAGCTGCGACTCCTGCAGCAGACGGTCGACTTCCATGCGTCCGTTCACGTTCTGGAGCGCGATGCCGAGCGTGGAACGCAGCTGCTCCATCAACTGCCGATGCAGTTCGGTGAACGGTACCAGCGTGGACAGCTCCACGACCGCTTCGACCCGGTCGTTCGCTTCGATCGGAATGACCCAGATCTGGCGCGGACGGTACGTCCCGCCGCCGGCGAGGATCGTCGTGCCGTCATGTTCGGGAGACACGTCGATCAGTATGTCGCGTCCGTCGAGCGCCGCCTGCCCGATCAATCCTTCGCCGGGCAGGAAAGCTTCGTTCGATCCTTCCGGACGATCCGTCGCATAGGCGGCGATCCGCACGAACCGTTCGCCGTTTCCGTCCGTGTCGCGGCTGTAGAACAAGCCGGAAGAAGCGTTAACGGCGGGGGAGACGGAAGACAGGAACAACCGGGCCAGCGAATCTTTGTCTTCGGCCTGCTGGTACAGCAGCGCCAATTCGCTGAGCTTCGTCTGCAGCCAATGGTTCTCTTCGATCTTCTGGTTGAATTCCCGAACTTTGCGATTATGGTCTTCCAGGGTGTCGATCATGTGGTTGTAACCGCGAGCGATATTGCCGATTTCATCGTTGCTGTCGACCTCCAGTCGGGGAATGGGTGCGATGGCGCCGGGATCGAATTTGTCCATTGCATCGGTGATTCTTCTCAAATTGCGGCCTGTGCCCCGAATGACCCACACGGCCGCCAAAATACCGATCAACAAGATAGCCGCTGCGGACACCGCGCTGACCATCAGCATACGGGAAAATTGCCGTTCGGCTTCGAGGCGCGCCCAGTTCATTTTGTTTTCCTGTATGGCCGTATATTCGCTGAGCGTGCGCAGCAGGTTAAGCCGGACGGTCTGCGCGTTTTCCACGTACAAGGAAGCGGCGGATAGATTGCTGCCCGATGCCCGGGCTTCCGCCACGCGGTTCACGATCAGCATGTATCGGTCGAATCCGTTTTTGACCGCGGCAAGCAGCTGCTCGCCGGAATTGTCTCCTCGGTGCGTTTGAAGAGAGGTAAGGTCGGTGTAGGCCGCTTCGCTTTTGCTGCGAATTTCGATGAGGTGATTTTCCGAGCGCAGCGGGTCCGTCTCGTAGACGAGATAACCGAGATCGCTGTTAATCGCGGAGAAGTTGTTGCGGAAGGTGACGGCGCGGCTGACTTTGTCGTATCGCTCATCCATGATCTCGGCCAGATTTTTTTTGACCCCGTCGAGCATAAAGGCAAGAATGAGCAGCAGAATCATCAGAGCAAATAGAATGACCCCGAAACCGAGGAGTTGTTTTTTTCGATAACTCATCATGATGTTTCCTGCTTTCCTGGTCGATTTGCTGGTCAGTTTTGTAAATGCTTTACTGTCTCTTACCTAAAAAATCTGACCTTGAAGCAGAGGGTAAAAGGGAAAGAATGGGATTTGGGGTGGTTTGGGGCGGGGAAGTGCCCAACAAATCTTATCTATGCAAACGCTCCCGGGCAAGTGGGAACGCCATATTGAATTCCGCTCTTTTAACAAATGATTACTAAAAGAACATATTTAATTTTTTGGTATTTCTAATAACTATTTAAATATTCCTATTAATTTCTATTATAAATATGTCGATAACTAACTTGGTTAAAATATATGGGAATAGGGGAGATTTTGATGAAAAAAAGCATGCATATGGTGTTGGCTGTTTTGATGATCCTGTTTGTAGTTTTGCCTGGAAACGTTCATGCCGCAGAAGAAGGTTGGGTTGCCAAAGCAAACTTGTTGAAAGTAAAAGATCGCATGAGTCTGGTCGGTATTAACGGCAAAATTTATGCGATTGGCGGCATGAGTGGAGGAGCCCTGCTGAATACGATTGATGAGTATGACGTCAAAACGGACACTTGGATTGCAAAAACCACTTTCCCGGAATTCGCTAAAGCCAATTCGAGTTCGGTCGTAGTGGATGGGAAAATCTACATAACAGGTGGTATCAAAGAAAGTGGCACGCTTACCAAGTCTTTGGATATTTACGATCCGGCTGCGAACAAGTGGACCAAAGGAGCCGATTTGCCGGTTACATTGGCGGGCCACGCATCGGAAGTAATAAATGGGAAAATCATTATCGCCGGTGGATTTACTGAATTTACTAATGCCGTTTCAACTACTTACGAGTACAATATCGCCACAAATGTATGGTCTGCAAAAGCGAAAATGTCGCAAGCGCGCAGATATACCTCGTCTGCTCTTATTAACGGAAAAATCTATGTGGTGGGTGGAATTTACAGCTCAGACGGTATACTTTCTTCGGTAGAAGAATATGATCCCGCAACCGATGTTTGGACAAAAAAAGCGAACTTGCCTAAAGGAAAATCGAGTATCGCCACGACAAGTTTTAACGGACTTCTGTATGCGATAGGTGGAGCAACGGCTAGTGCTTCTATAAGCGGACCTGCAACGACAGCGGTTGACGTATACAATCCCCAAACGGATACTTGGACTACCGGACCTGCGCTAAAATTAGCCCGACATTCGATAGCCTCTACAGTACTGGATAACAAATTGTATGTAGCCGGGGGATCAAACAACTCCAATTATTACAGCAATTTTGAAATGCTGGATCTGACGTCTACGCTTCCACCAGTCATCGAGCCACCGATCACGCCTCCAGGCACAGGGGGACCGACCCAACCTTCCAATCCCGAATTGGTTGGAGATCGAGCGATTCTTGTCGTAACGATGGTGAATGGGCTGGAAAAAGAGTATGATTTGTCCCTGCCTGAGGTAACCACTTTTATCAATTGGTACGATAAAAAAGATGGGGGAAGCGGCCCATCCCGATTTGTTATCGACAAGCATTTTAATAATAAAGGACCTTTCAGCAAGCGGACCGATTCGGTCATATTTAATCAGATTTTGACATTTGAAGTCAGCGAATACACGATCAGCCAGACAAAAGCACCTATTCAATAAGAAGAAAGTTTAGTTTGATTTAGGGTGAAAGCAATCGCAAACAATGACCTCGCTTGGCAGATGCCTGCGAGGTCATTGTTGCAGTTGAGCAGGCACTCAAAACGGTAACGTGCATTCAAGAAACTACGGACAAATACCGATCCTTTTGAACTATAGTCGTTTACCTTTCCCCACAAGGATGTTATAATATTCACAATTGAAGATTTAATGATTTGAACGGCGAAAGGAGGTGAATCCTTTGCTTGATCTGCAAGACCTGCTTCCCTATTTGTTCTCGATCAGCCTGCTGCTGATCTTGAGGTATTTTTACCTGATGTTTGTGTACGGCGGACTTCGGTTGACCTGGATCGATTTCGGTTATTACGATCACCGCATTCATTTCGTGTCGATCCCGGCGCCCGGAGGGGGCGGATCGCCCTCAAGGCTGAGCCGGATGGTCCGGCGCCGCGAAGCTCCCGATGAAGACGGTGGCGACTGCTTTTTCCTTATCGATGACGTCTCGGACAATCGACAAGGAGGAGCAGTATGGAACAGGCAAAAGGATTCATTTTCGGTTCAAAAAGAGGACGGTTTTTCGGCTTAGCGGTGCTGCTGGGCTTGGTGGTACTGCTGTCGGGCTGCGGCGCGCAGAACGGGGAGATTACGAGTTCGACCCCGGGATTTTTCAATCATTACGTCGTGTTTCCGATCTCGTATCTGATTCAGCATTTGGCGGGCTGGTTCGGCGGAAGCTACGGAATCGGCATTATTTTGATCACGCTCATCGTGCGAACCGTGCTGTTCCCGCTTATGATGCGGCAGGCACGCGCGCAGCAGCAGATGAAGCTCAAAATGGGCGTGATGCAGCCAGATCTCGATGCGCTCAAGCAAAAGTACGAGAACAAAAAAGACGCTGAGCAGCAAAAACTGATGCAGCAGGAAATGATGGAAGTGTATAAGAAGCACAGCTTCAACCCGCTGAATATCGGCTGCCTGCCGATCCTGATTCAGCTTCCGATCCTGTCGGGATTGTATACCGCGATTCGGCTGACGCCGGAACTGTCCACGCATTCGTTCTGGTGGTTCAAGCTGGGTCATCCGGACTGGATCATGGCGGTTCTGGTCGCGGCGTTGTATCTGGTGCAGGCGAGAGTGTCGCAGTACAGCATGACGCCGGAGCAGCGCAAGCAGATGGCGATCATGGGCTACATCTCGCCGCTCATGATGCTGTTCTTCTCGTTCAGCGCTCCGGCGGCGATGCCGCTGTACTGGATGGTCAGCGGTATGTTCCTGCTGCTCCAGACGCTGCTGTTCCGCAAAATGTATCCGACGAACCCCGAGGCGATCTCGGCTATGCAGGCTCAGATGGCTGTAGAAAAACCGGCCGAGCCGCAGCAGCCTGCCGCGCACGGGTCCGGCAAGTCCGGCAAAACGAATCACCCGGCCAAGTCTGCTGCGTCGACCCCGGAGCAGCGCAAGCCGCCGCAAGCCGGCACGACCGCTTCCGCGAAAAAAGCGGGCAAACCGAAGACCAAAGCCGGCGGTTCGTCCAAGCAGGCCAAAGCCTGAATTCGACACCCGAATACAAGCTGCGCCGCTTGGCCCCAGAGGCTCGGCGCTTACTCGCCCGGCTCGATCGGTTGCGCTGATTGGCGATCGGCCTCTGCGTATTCCCGATCGACCGCGCCGCTTCAACTTGGTGCATCCGTTCGATCCGCAATCCAAAAAAAACGTCCCGCCGCATTCCGAGGAATGCGGCGGGACGTTTTTTTTGGATTGCGGATTTTGCGTTTTTTTCAAATATCGCCGTAGATAGCAGGCTCGCAATGCCGAACGAAGCAGACTGCCCGGCCACGGCCAAGCCCGCTTTAGCGGACTGCCGATTCGCTCAAGTTCACCTGACGCATGAAATTGTCGATGATCCGATGCCCGATGCGGCCGCCGGCGGTCAGCAGCGACTCCGGATGGAACTGCACGGCGTATACCGGCAGTTCGCGGTGACGGATGCCCATGACGACGCCGTCTTCCGACCGAGCCGTCACTTCAAGGCAGTCCGGCATGCTGTCCGCATGCAGCGAGTGGTAGCGTCCGACCTTGAACGCGTCGGAGATGCCTTCGAACAGCGGGCAGTCCGCCGACGTACTGACGAGCGCCGGCTTGCCGTGCTGCGGAACGTCGAGGATGCCGAGGCTGCCGCCGTAATATTCGACGATGCCCTGCAGGCCGAGGCAGACGCCGAACAGCGGCAGTTCGCGCTTCGCCGCAAGATCCAGCACTTCCCGCATGCGGAAATCGTCCGGCCGCCCCGGACCGGGCGACAACACGAGCGCGTCGAACCTCTCGCGTCCTTCTTGCAGGATGCGAAGCGCGGCCGGCGTGCGCAGGACGAGCACTTCGGCTCCCGTCTCCTTGAAGTAGCCGGCGAGCGTATGCACGAACGAATCTTCGTGATCGACGAACAGAAGCCGTCGGCCTGTGCCCGGCGCCGCGTCGGAATCGGCAGGGTAGGAAGCCGCCGCCGCAGCGGCAGGCAGGCCGCGAACGGCTTTCACGAGCGCCGCGCCTTTGGTCAGCGTCTCTTCTTCTTCCTCGGCGGGAATCGAGTCGTACAGCAGCGTCGCGCCTACGCGGATCTCGGCCGTGCCTTCGCGGATACGGATCGTGCGCAGCGTAAGTCCCGTGTTCAGCCCGCCGTCGAAGCTGTAGAATCCGACCGCGCCTCCGTACCAGTCGCGCGGGGAATCTTCGTGGTCTTCGATCCAGCGGATCGCCGCCTTTTTGGGAGCGCCCGTTACGGTGACGGCCCACATATGGGTCATGAACGCGTCCAGGGCGTCGGAACCTTCGCGCAGCGTGCCTTCCACGTGGTCGACCGTATGGAACAGATGCGAATACGTCTCGATCTGCCGGTGTCCGATCACGTTGACCGAACCCGGTTCGCAGACGCGGGATTTGTCGTTGCGGTCGACGTCCGTGCACATATTGAGCTCGGCTTCGTCTTTGCGCGAATTGAGCAGCTTGCGGATCTGCTCCGCGTCTTCGATCGGCGAAGCGCCGCGTTTGATCGTGCCCGAGATCGGGCATGTCTCCATGCGTTTGCCTTCGACGCGAACGTACATCTCCGGCGAAGAACCGACGAGATGCTCGTTGCCGAGGTTGACGATAAAGCCGTACGGGCTCGGGTTGATCGCGCTCAGCCGTTCGAATACGACGGACGGCGCGTCCGGGCACGGTTCGTAGATCGTCTGGGTCGGCACGACCTCGAACAGGTTGCCGACTTTGAACTGCTCGATCGCCGTATCGACGAGGCTCGCATAACGTCCCGGCACGTATGCCGGCAGCTGCTCGGGAGCCGGGCTTTCCGCCAGCGCGCGGGTGACCGGCGTGGAATGGTCAAGCCCGTGCGTCGAACGTCCTTCCGACGTGAAATCGTAGCTCAGTCGGTACGCCTGATCCTGCTGGCGGTCAACGATGACGATCTCGTCCGGCAGGTACAGCACGACGTCGGGACGCTCCAGCGTCCGCTCGTGCTTGAGTTCCATCGGTTCGAACTGGAACACCAGATCGTAGCCGAAAGCGCCGTACAAGCCGAGCTGGGAGTCTTCCGGCGATTCCAGCGCTTCCTTGATGCTGCGAATCAGCGTGAAGATCGACGGGCGGCGGGTCCGTTCTTCTTCGGAGAGCCGCTCGTCCTCGTCGCCCTGGCGAAGAATGGAACCGGAGATCAGCCGCCCGTCGCGGCCAAGTTCGAATACCGGATCGGCGGACAGGTGGCGATGCAGGAAATCGAGCAGCAGGTCGCCGCGTTCGTTAAGCGCCTGAATCTCAAAAAGACCGCGCGAAGAGCGAAGCTCGATCGGCGGGTTCAGAAAACCGACGTCCCATCTCGAATAACGGCCCGGAAATTCGTAGCCGCTCGTGAACAGGGCGCCGCGATGGGTATCGATGGCGGTAAGGATGGAAGCGATCGCCTCCGACGAATCGAGAGGGGTCAGCGTACGGGTAACTTCGAGTTCGCCCCGCGTGGCGTAAGTCGCCTGCTGGGGGGAAAGGGTAGCTTTGAATTTCATCTTTTTCTCCTCCTTGGGTAGGTAAAGGGTTGGAGAGAAAAGAGAAAGAAAGTGTGATGGATATGCGATTGAAAAGGGGTCTCGGCTCCGCTCAACTTGTCTCTGCTCTAGTCTCTGCTCAGGCTCTGCTGCTTAAATAAATCGTCTCGGTCAAACGTGCGGACTCTTCCGCGGCCGTCCGGCTCTCCGGACTTACCGCAAATCATACCGGGTCGGCAGGCAGCTTGTCAATATGGGACGGCCGCTTGCGCACGGCAGCGAAGGAAAACACTTGCTATCCGCGGAAAAAAAGACTAAGATTAACGTATGAATACATGCTCATATGTTAACAGAAAAGAGAGGTGAGAACGATGAAGGCTTCCAACGGCAATCCGGATCACGCACATGCCCATTCGCATTCTGCCGGCAAGGGTGGACATTCCCATGCCCATTCCCATACGCACGGCGCGAACAAGAAAGCGCTCAAGCTGTCCTTTTTCCTGATCGCTTCCTATATGGTGGTGGAAGTGATCGGCGGCCTGATGACGAACAGCCTCGCGCTGCTGTCGGATGCGGGACATATGCTCAGCGACGCGGCGGCGCTCGGATTCAGCCTGCTGGCGATGATCTGGGGCGAACGCAGCGCAAGCAGCGCGAAGACGTACGGCTACAAGCGCTTCGAGGTGCTGGCGGCGTTCCTGAACGGGCTCGCGCTGCTCGGCATTTCGCTCTACATTTTCTATGAAGCGTTCCGGCGCTTCTCCGATCCGCCCGGCGTCCTGAGTTCGGGCATGCTGACAATCGCGGTGATCGGGCTGCTCGTGAATATCGCGGCCGCCTATATTCTGATGAGAGGCGACACGTCGCACAACCTGAATATCCGCAGCGCTTTTCTGCACGTGATCGGCGATCTGCTCGGTTCGGTCGGAGCGATCGTCGCGGCGCTGCTCATCATGGCGTTCGGCTGGAACCTCGCCGATCCGATCGCAAGCGTCGTCGTTGCCCTGCTCGTGCTGCTGAGCGCGTACCGCATTACCCGCGATTCGATCCATATCCTGATGGAAGGCACTCCGGCGGGTTACGACGCGGACGAGATTCGCCGGGAACTGGGCGGTCTGTCGGGCGTTCGCGGCGTGCACGACCTGCATGTCTGGTCGCTGTCGTCCGACGTTCCGCTGCTGAGCGGCCATCTGCTGCTCGAAGATCCCGCCGAAGCCGTCGACGTCATGAACCGGGCGCGCAGCCTGCTGACCGAACGGTTCGGCATCGGGCATATCACGATCCAGCTCGACCTGCCGGGCATGGTCTGCCGGGTGACGGACGAAGAATCCGGGCATGAGCCTCACCACGGCCACAAGCATGAACATCACCGCGACCACAAGCACGAGTCTCATTAAAGATCACGCAGCGTCATGGATCGGTCGTAATCAAGTTCGGACCGATCCGGCAAAAGCAAAGGAAGCTCCTGCCGGGAGCTTCCTTTTTTGGCGTTGGCCGCTTGGCGATCGCCTGGCGTTACGTTCGCGCGACGGCATCACGACACGCCTATACGTTCTCACGCTTCGCCGCCGGATCGCTTCAGCCGTGCTTGAGATGCTGAAGCGTCTGGGCGAAAATCTCTTCCACATGGCGGTCGTCGAGCGAATAGAATACCGTTTTGCCGACTTTGCGCCGCTTCACGATGCGCGTGTTGCGCAGATAGCGGAGTTGGTGCGAGACCGCCGACTGCGTCATATCCAGAACGATGCACAGATCGTGCACGCACAATTCCTGCTGGAGCAGCGTATAGATCAGCCGGACCCTCGTCGGATCGCCGAGCGCTTTGAACATTTCCGCCATATCGATCGCCGTGGAATCGTCCACGAAGTTCTCTTTGATCCGGGCCAGCGTATCGCGGGGAGCCGAGCTGTCCGCGCCGTCATGGCCGCATTCGTCGATCATGTCATCGCGCAGCGTTTCCTGTGTCACGCGTCATCACCTTCCCGTATGCGTTATGGACCCATTATACCAAACATCGTTGGGATTACGAATAGTCGTTTGAGCGGTCCGATCGTCGACTTGGGCTTTGACTTCGGGTGGGAAGGAGACTATAATCGAACTAACACATGAACATATGCTCATATATAAATCGTAAAATTTTCGAATAGCGGGAGGGATCGCCATGGGAACCGCAGCGGGAACCGTGAAGCGCGAGTGGGTGCTCGAAGGATTGGACTGCGCCAACTGCGCGCTCAAGATCGAAAACAGCGTCCGGAAAATGCCGGGGGTATCCGATTGTTCGCTCAATTTCGTCAATAAGACGTTGACGTTCGAAGCCGACCCTGTCCGGGAACAGGAATTGTCGTCCCGGGCCGCCGGCACGATCAAAAAGCTGGAACCGCATGTCCGGATCGTCGTCAAAGGCACCCGCCAGACCGTCGACGCTTCGGGCGCGGTCATTCAGGCGCCAGCATCGCATGCCGGGGACGCGCAGGCAGGCGCGCACGGCAGCCGGAACGATTCGGGCGCGGTACAAGGTTCCGCACCGCAATCGATCGGCGGGAATTCCCGG
This sequence comes from Saccharibacillus sp. WB 17, assembly GCF_008634075.2. NCBI lineage: Bacteria > Bacillati > Bacillota > Bacilli > Caryophanales > Paenibacillaceae > Saccharibacillus > Saccharibacillus sp. WB 17. Next base: position 97,370 of record NZ_VPFK02000012.1, read on the forward strand.
CACGAAGCTGCCGATGATGCCCATGCGGGTCATGCGCACGGGCATGGAGAAGGCCGCGGGCAGAAGACGCTGATCGCAAGACTGGTGCTGGGCGCCGGCTTGATGGCGGCCGCGATGCTGGCTCCGCTCGGGCCGGGCCTGGAACTTGCGCTGTTCCTGCTCGCTTACGTGAGCGTCGGCGGGGACGTCGTGCTCCAGGCGCTCAAGAACATGTTCCGCGGCCAACTTTTCGACGAATATTTCCTGATGTCGGTCGCGACGGTCGGCGCGTTCGCGATCGGGCAGTATCCCGAAGGCGTGGCGGTCATGCTGTTCTACCAGATCGGCGAGCTGTTCCAGAGCCTGGCGGTCAACCGGTCGCGCCAATCGATCACGTCGCTGCTCAACATCCGGCCGGATTACGCCAACCTGAAGACCGGCGCCGAGACGAAGCGGGTGAATCCCGAGTCGGTCTCGGTCGGCTCCTTGATTCTGGTGCGTCCCGGCGAGAAAGTGCCGCTGGACGGCCGCGTGATCGAAGGGTCCTCGATGGTCGATACATCGGCTCTGACAGGCGAATCGGTGCCGCGCGGCGTACGGTCGGGAGACGAGGTGCTCGGCGGCTTCGTCAACAAAAACGGCGTGCTGACCGTGGAAGTGACGCGTACGTTCGGCGAATCGTCGGTGTCCAAAATTTTGGAACTGGTCGAGAACGCCGCCGGCCGCAAAGCGCCGACCGAGACGTTCATCAACAAGTTCGCGCGCGGCTATACGCCGGTCGTCGTCATTACCGCGCTGCTGCTGGCCGTCGTGCCGCCGCTTGTCGTGCCCGGCGCGATCTTCTCGGACTGGATCTACCGCGCGCTGATCTTCCTCGTCATCTCCTGCCCCTGCGCGCTTGTCGTCTCGATCCCGCTCGGCTTCTTCGGCGGCATCGGCGCCGCTTCCAAGCAGGGCATTCTGGTCAAGGGCGGCAATTACCTCGAAGCGCTGAACCAGGTGGAGATCGTCGTGTTCGACAAGACGGGCACGCTGACGCAGGGCAGCTTCCGGGTCACGGAGATTCGTCCGGCCGGCGGAATCTCCGAACAGGAACTGCTGGAGGCGGCGGCTTATGCCGAACTGCACTCGAACCATCCGATCGCCGACTCGATTCGCGAAGCGTACGGCGGCGAACTCGACAAGTCGAAAGTCGCCGACTACGAAGAAATTTCGGGACTCGGTATTCGCGCCGCATGGAACGGCGCGACCGTGCTGGCCGGCAGCGCGAAGCTGATGCGCAGCGAGCACGTAGCGTTTGACGGAGAGACGGCGCCCGGCACCGTCGTGCACGTCGCGGTAGACGGCCGCTACGCGGGCCGCATCGTTATCGCGGACGAGATCAAGGCCGATGCGGCGGAAGCCGTGCGCGGCCTGAAGGCGCTCGGCATTCGCCGGACGGTCATGCTGACCGGCGACGTTCGAAGCGTCGGCGAAGCGGTCGGACGCACGCTTGGCATCGACGAAGTGCATGCCGAACTGCTGCCCGAGCACAAGGTCGGGCAGATCGAACGGTTGGAGCGATCCAAATCGCCCAAAGGCAAAATCCTGTTCGTCGGCGACGGCATCAACGATACGCCGGTGCTGGCCCGCGCCGATATCGGCGTCGCGATGGGCGGGCTCGGCTCGGACGCGGCGATCGAAGCGGCGGATGTCGTCATCATGACGGACGAACCGTCGAAGCTCGTGACGGCGATCGGCATCGCCAAGCGGACGCGCCGAATCGTATGGCAGAACATTATTTTCGCGCTCGGGGTCAAAGCCGTGTTTCTGATCCTTGGCGCTTTCGGCATCGCGACGATGTGGGAAGCGGTGTTCTCCGACGTCGGCGTTACGCTGATCGCGGTGCTGAACGCGATGCGTGTGCTGCGGGTCGACCGAAGCCCCGCGGCTACGGCCGTCACGCAATCGCCCGACCGTCCGCTCGAAGTGTAAGCCGGAATCGGCGGATATGCCGATTGTCTTATTTTAAATTGTTATCGACTCTTTCTATTTAACTCTTTCTATCGACTCTTGGAGGAACCGCCGTCGGCGGTTCCTTTTTGGTTTGGTTTATTTTGGAGAAGATGGGCAGGGAAAAGACGGGGCGGCCGCGAAGAATAAGCGATGGAGGTGAGGAGATGCCAAAAAGGCATTGTGCGTATCATCCCGAACGTGAAGCCGACCACCAATGCAGCCGCTGCGGGCGCATGCTGTGCGACGAGTGTTACGACGCCGAGGCGGGCGGCTGCAAGTTCGCAGACTGTGCGGGCGCCGGAATGCGGAACGGTTCCGATCCCCGGTACGGGGACGGCTGGGAGCGCCGTCCGGAACGGCCGTCCGGTCCGTCGTCCAATCCCGGCTGTCAGATCGCGATCTCGATTCTGGCGATCATCGGCGGGTTGTTCCTGCTGCTGCTGGCGATCTGCGGCGGCATGCTTTTCCTGAACTACTGATTTCCTGAACTACTGATCTCTTTGAATTACTGTTTTTCGTGAATGATCGATTGTCCGTTTTCACCGAATCCGAAGGAGGAAGTCTGTGGAATTTCCCGTGTATATCGCGCTCGGACCGTGGCGAATCCATCCGCACGTCCTGTTCGAGACGCTGTCTTATTTCATCGGCTTCCGTCTCTATCTGTGGACGCGCCGTCCGAGCGGCATGTCGAAGCTGACCAGCCTGCAGATTTTGGCGGGTACGATTTTGGGCGCCGCGCTCGGCGCCAAGCTGCTGTATTATTTCGAAGATCCGGCCGCCGCATGGGAACAGCTGCTTCAGGGCAACTGGCTATGGGGCGGCAAAACGATCGTGGGCGGCCTGCTCGGCGGGTTGATCGGCGTCGAATTGGCCAAAAAGTGGACCGGATGGAAGTCTTCAACCGGCGACGACTTCGTCTATCCGCTGATCGTCGGCATGGCGATCGGACGGGTCGGCTGCTTCCTGACCGGCCTCGAAGACCATACATACGGCGTCGCGACGTCCTGGATCACCGGTATCGATTTCGGCGACGGCGTCTCGCGCCATCCGGCGCAGCTGTACGAGATCGGCTTTTTGCTGGCGCTCGGGCTCATTCTCTACCCGATGTACCGCAGCAGCCGCGACCCGCAAGCGATTCGGGCCGGTTACGTGCCCGGACGCATGTTCCAGGCGTTTATGGGAGGCTATCTCGCATTCCGTTTTGTTATCGAGTTTATCAAACCGACGCCGCACCCGTATATCGGGCTCAACAATATTCAACTGGCCTGTATCGCGGGCTTGATCTATTACGGCTGGCTGCTGCTGCGTCCCAAATCCGTGCTCGACCCATCCCAATGACAAGGAGCGTGTTTCGGCATGCCGAATCGTCCGTACCTCTACCATGAGCTGACCAACAGCATCTGTTCGACCTGCTACCGCAAAGTGGAAGCGAAGATTCTCGAAGAAGACGGCCGCATGTACATGCTCAAGCGCTGCCTCGTGCACGGGCCCGAGAAAGTGCTGATCTCGACCGACGTCGATTATTACAAAAAAACGCGCGAATTCATCAAAGCGTCGGAAATGCCGCTGCGCTGGAACACCCCGATCAAATACGGCTGTCCCTACGACTGCGGCCTGTGCCCGGATCACGAGCAGCACAGCTGCCTGACGCTGCTGGAGATCACGGATCACTGCAATATGAAATGCCCGATTTGTTTTGCCGAATCTTCGCCGCAGCGCACGACGCACCGTTCGATGGAACAGATCGAATTCATGCTGGACCGTATCATCGAGAACGAAGGCGAAGCGGACATCGTGCAGATCAGCGGCGGGGAGCCGACGACGCATCCGCAGTTTTTCGAAATTCTCGATTTGTGCCGCACGCGGCCGATCAAGCATATCATGGTCAATACGAACGGCGTGCGTATCGCGCAGGACCGTGCTTTTACCGAACGGCTCGCTTCCTACATGCCCGGCTTCGAAATCTATTTGCAGTTCGACAGCTTCGAACCGCACGTGCTCAAAGAGCTGCGCGGCGCCGACGTCCGGCGTATTCGCGAGGACGCGATTCGCCACCTGAACGAGTTCAACCTGTCCACGACCCTTGTTGTCACGCTCAAAAAAGGGCTGAACGATCACGAGGTCGGCACGATCATTCAATACGGGTTGAAGCAGAAAGCGGTGCGCGGCGTGACGATCCAGCCGATTCAGGCGGCGGGACGCCTCGAAGGCTACGATCCGGCAACCGACCGCCTTACGGTCAGCGAAGTGCGCCAGATGATCATCGATCAGTCGGGCGTGTTCGAACCTGAAGACATTCTGCCGGTGCCGTGCCATCCCGACTGTCTGGCGATGGGGTACGCGCTCAAGCTCGGCGGGGAAGTGCTGCCGCTGACGCGCATGATCGACAAGGAGACGCTGCTCGAAGGCGACAGCAACACGATCGTGTTCGAGCATGATCCGGTCGTGCGCGGCAAACTGTTCGAGCTGCTGTCGACCGGCCATTCGCCCGTCTCTTCGGCGCTGTCGCTCAAAAGCCTGCTCTGCTGCCTGCCGCTTGCGGCCGTGCCGGAAGAGATCGTGTACGATAACGTGTTCCGGGTCATCATCATGCAGTTTCTCGATGCCTACAATTTCGATGTGCGTTCGGTCAAAAAATCGTGCGTGCATATCGCGCATCCGGATGGCCGGATCATCCCGTTCGATACGTACAACATGTTCTACCGGGATGACAAGGAGACACTGCTCGAAGAACGCAAAGCCGAAATCGCGACAGCCTGGGATTCCTCGCCGGGCTGCCGCTGATCGCGATTCGATAAGTTACAGCATGCCGAGAAAGCGGCTGGCGATGCCGAAGTAGATAAACAGGGACAGAATGTCGTTGAGCGTCGTGATCAGCGGGCCGGACGCGACGGCCGGATCGACTTTGAAGCGGCTGAGCAGCAGCGGGATGCACGTGCCGGTCAGCGTGCCGATGATCAGCGTAGCGATCAGCGAGATGCCGATGATGCCTCCGAGCACGAGGCTCCCCTGCCAGAAATAGGCGATCAGCGTAATGATCGCGCCGCAGCAGAGGCCGATCGTGATGCCAACGATCAGTTCCCGTCGAATCAGCTTCAGCACGGTCTGCTTCGTCAATTTGCGGCCGTTCAGGCCCCGCACGACGACGGCAAGCGATTGGGTGCCGGTATTGCCGGTCATGCCCGCGATCATCGGCATGAAGAACGCGAGCGCGACGATCTGCTTGAGCGTGTCTTCGAAGTAATCAACGATGCTGCCGGAGACGAGCCCGATAAACAGCAGCAGCACGAGCCACGGCAGGCGCCGCCGAACGGCGACGATCGCTTTCGTGTCGAAATCGATGTCTTTGCCGCCGCCGCCCATTTTGGCCACGTCTTCGTCCGCTTCCGAGACGACGATATCGAGAATGTCGTCGACCGTAATGACGCCGCACAGCTTCTGGTCTTCGTCGACGACGGGCAGGGCGAGAAAATCGTAGCGCTGAATCAGCCGGGCCGCTTCTTCCTGGTCCATCGTCGCGGAAGCGGTCACGACGCGTGTCTTCATCAGTTCGCCGACTTTGCGCTCTTCTTCCGCGAAGAACAGGTCGTGGTACGAAACGACGCCCGCGAGGCGTCCCTGTCCGTCGACGACGTACAAATAGCTGATCGTGTCGGACATCGAAGCGGCGCGCCGGATATGTTCCCGCGACTCCTGCACCGTGTCTTCGGCGGCGATCGAGATGAAGCGGTCCGACATTAACCGTCCGGCGCTCTCCGGCGGGTAGCCGAGCAGCGTGCGCAGGGAGGTCGAACTGCTGAGCTGCATATAGTTCAGCAGTTCTTCGCGTTTCTTCGGCGGAAGCTCGTGCAGGAAGCGCACGAGATCGCCTTCGTCCATCTGCTGCATGACGTCGAGCGAGCGGTCGGGTCCGAGCAGCCGGAAAATCTCGGCCTGGTCGGCGCTGTTCATCGACTCCGTCAGATCGGCAAGCTGTTCGGTCGGCATGCGCATAAGGAACCGATTCCGGTCACGGGGCTGAAGTTCCTCGTAGATCTGGGCCAGATCGTACGGATGCACGTCTTTGGCGAAGCGGTGAAAATCGGCAAAGCTTTCCCGGTCCAGCAGGCCGAGCGTTTCTTCGGTCAACTGTCGGATATACAATTCTTGTCGATTGAGCGTGGGCGGCATAACGTCCTCCTTGAGAAATGAATCTTAATTGCTTACTCTCTACAGTGTAAACGTCCGAAGCGCAGACAAAACGTTTCGATGCGTGAAAAGATGCGGAAAAGATGTGTGAGAAAAAGGCCGATCCGCGAAAAAGCGGAGCGCCCAAAAAAGCTGCGCGGTTCCCTATTACGGGAACCGCGCAGCTTTTTGGTTTGTCCGGGCACAATCCGGCAGCGTCACGTTCGGGCGGCTTCCGCCGCCTCCCTGGCCGTGAGCCGTCTGTGCGCGGCCAGCAGGAACGGCAGCCCGCAGGCGGTCAGCAGGGCAAGCGGGGCGAAGACGGCAAAGCCGCTTAGCGCGGCGAACCGGTCGAGCAGCAGCCCGCCGACGATCGGCGCGGCGACGCTGCCGATGTTGTTGAAGCCGATCGTGCCGAAATAGGTGCCTTTCCACTGCGGCTTGGCGATCCGGTCGATCAGCATGTCCATCATCGTGAACAGCAGCACTTCGCCGACGGTGAACACGAACACGCCGGCGAGCAGCAGAGGCAGACCGTGGCCGAGCCCGAACATAAGCAGCGAAGCGGAGACGAGCACGTTGCCGAGAATCAGCGGCACGACCGGACGATACCGGCTGACCGTTTTGACGATCGGATACTGAACGATCAGTACGACCGCCGCATTCATCGCCAGCATATAGGAGAACAGCTCTTTGCCGTTGGCGATATACGGGCTCAGCGTCAAATACTGCGCCAGCGTCGAGCTGAAATGGCCGTAGCCGAGTACGCAGAACGTCGTCCCGATCAGCACCGGCAGGAAGATCCGGTCCCGGCTCGTCACCGCGAACGCTTCGCGGATCTTCGGCGCTTCGGCTGTGCCTCGCTGCGACAGGGCGTCTGCGTGCGCGGCGAACTGCATAATCAGCACGAATCCGTACAGCACGTAGACGAAGCCCGCGACGAGAAACGGGAACATCGATTCCGCCGAACCGAGGCGCAGCCCGATGATCGGGCCGAATACGACCCCGATATTGATTGCGGCATAGCGCAGGTTGAACACGAGCAGCTTATGTTCGGGCGGCGTCGTGTCGGACAGCAGGGCGCGCGAAGCCGGCTCGAACACGGAGCGGCACAGCCCGTTCAGGACGTTCACGACGAAGAACATCCAGATTTCGCTTGCTGCGGCAAAGCCGAAAAAGACGGCCGCCCAGCAAAATACCGAGACGAGCAGCACCTTTTTGCGTCCGATCCGATCGGAGATATAGCCGCCGTAGAAACTGATTGACACGCCGGCGAGAGAACTTGCGGCGACGATCACGCCGGTCAGGGTGGCGGAGACGCCCATCGAGCTCGTCAGGTAGATGGCGAGAAACGGGATGCTCATCGACGTGACGAGGCGGCCGAACATCGTGCCGACGATAATCGTCCAGGCAAGAGGATGAATCTGTTTGAACGCTTGTGGCAGCATGGCCTTGGCCTCCTTGTTCGCGACTTCTGTTGCGATTTCCGTTTTCATTATTGTAAGCCGCTAAAAGGGGAAGAAAAAGGGCAAGAATTTGTTTGCTTTCTTCCCCTTTTATATGCTGCAATAAACAAAGCCGTTTGCCGGAGGCAAACGCACGGAAAGGAGCCGGGACATGGATCACGTCATGAGGCAGTACATTACGATTCACGATCATCTGCGGAACGCCCGTCCGGGCGGGGAAGAAGAAGCGTTCGTCACCGTCGCGCAGCTGGCGGAACTGCTGCACTGCACGCCGCGCAACGTGAAGTTCGTGCTGCGCAAGCTGGAAGAAGCGGGCTGGATTGTGTGGGTGCCGGGCCGCGGGCGGGGCAACGGATCGAAGCTGCGCTTTTTGCGCTCGGCGGAAGACGTGCTCGAGCGGCGCGTGCGCAGCCTGCTCGAACACGGGCGGGCCAGCGACGCGCTCGATCTGATCGCGCAATCGGGCGCGGACGAAGGGCTGAAGGCGCGGCTGTGGTCGCCGTTCAATCGCTATCTCGGGCTGCATAGCGAGCCGGCGGACAGCCAGGATTACGACGTGCTGCGCATGATCCGCTACCGCAAAATGGAACCGCTCGACACGTCTTCCGCGTATACCGCTTTCGAAGTGTATATCCTCGGCCAAATTTACGAGCCGCTGATCAAGTACGATGCGGCTTCGGGCAAATTCCAGCCGCGGCTTGCGCATCGCTGGGAAGCCGGCGAACGCGGAGACCGCTGGACGTTCCATCTGCGCAAAGGCGTCCGCTTTCATAACGGCCGCCTGCTGACGTCCGTCGACGTGCGCGAGACGCTGCTGCGGCTGCGCCGCAAACAGTCGACGGCGCTGAGCCTGCTGCGCGATATCGAACAGGTCGAGACGAGCGGCGAGTATACGGTCATCTTCCGCTTGTCGCGTCCCAACGCTTTTTTCCTGCATCTGATCGGCAGTCTGTATCTGTCCGTCGTGCCGGCGGAATCCGACGAAGGAGACCTTCCGATCGGCAGCGGACCGTTTCGCGTATCCGAGTTGAGCGAACACCGGCTGTCGCTCAGCGCTTTCGACGGTTATTACGGGTATCGGCCGCTGCTGGACCGGGTCGACGTCTGGTTCATGCCGAACGCCGATCATGATCTGCGCACGTATCATCTGTCCGAAGACGACGAGGTGGCAGGCAGCCGGCAGATCGATTCGCCCGCGCAGGGCTGCCGGTATCTGATCTTTAACTTTCGCCGGGAAGGGCCGCATCATCGGGCGGATTTTCGCCGGGCGATACGCATCCTGTACGACCGGGAACTGCTGGTCGGCGAATTGGGCGGGGATCGCCTGTCGCCGGCTTCGGGCTTCCTGCCCCGGTTCAGCGATCCGTCCGCCTTCTCTTCGGGGACGCTGGAAGAAGCCCGGGATCTTCTGCGCGCAAGCGGCTACGGCGGAGAAGCGGTCCGGCTCGTTTTTACCGACAAGAAGGAAGAATGGATCGAAGCCAACTGGCTGCGCCGCCGCGCGGAGCAGATCGGCCTGCGCCTCGAACCGTGTCCGCACGATCCCGCGCTCGGGTATCCGCAGGTGAACGAAGCGGAACTTGCGATCGCCTCGGAAGTGCTCGAAGACGATTGGGAGCTCGACCTGCTGAACTTTTTTCTGAACGGGATCAATTATTTGGGGCGGATGCTGCTTGACGAACAGCGGGAAGAGCTGCTGGCGCTGTTCGACGGGTTCATGAGGGAAGACGCTGGCGGACGGGCCGATATTTTCGCGCGGGCGCAGCGCCTGCTGGGCGACAACAACTGGCTGCTGTACGGTGCGCATACGAGCCACCGCGCCTATTTCAACCGCAGTCTATACGGGCTGCGCATGGGTTCGCTCGGGTTTCCGAACCTGTCCCGGCTCTGGGTACGGGGCGAGGACGGCGACGATGAAGCGGCGGGCAAGCATTGAACCGGAAGGCGTTCGCTTCTATACTTGAAGAGGAAGCCGGCCGAAGGCCGCGAACGCGAAAGAGAGGCTGATACAAGCATGAACATCCAAGAAGAAGCCGCCGTCAAGCGGCGCAAAGTGATGATCGATACGGATACGGCGGGAGACGACACGATCGCGATCCTGACCGCCCTGCATCATTTCGACGTGCTGGGCATCCTGATCACGGGCGGTAACGTCCGGTTCGACCAGGAAGTCGAAAATGCGCTGTACACGATCCAGATCGCCGGCCAAGGCGGGGCGGACAGCCGTATTCCGGTGTACAAAGGCTGCGAGCGGCCGCTGCTGGCCCCGTGGAATTCGCCGCCGCACCTCACCGTCGAAGACGTGCACGGCAGCGACGGCATGGGCGGCGCGAACTTCCCGCCGGCCGTCCAGCGCCCCGCCGAAGGACATGCGGTCGATTTCCTGATCGAGACGGTGCACCGGCATCCGGGCGAAATTACGCTGCTCGCGATCGCGCCGTTGACCAATATCGCGATGGCGATCCAGAAAGATCCGACGATCGTTCCGAAAATCGCACACTTGTACGTTATGGGCGGCACGAACAACGCGCTGGGCAACATTACGCCGGCGGCGGAATACAACTTCTATACCGATCCGGAAGCGGCCAGCCTTGTGCTGAACTCCGGCATTCCCGCGACGATGGTCGGCTGGGAGATGTGCACGGACTTTTCGCTGATGGACGACGACGATCATGCGGAGATCGCGGCGCTCGGCACGTCGGGCGCGGCTTTTTTCTCGGCGGTCAACCAAGTGGTCATGTCGTTCAACAAAAAGGTGCATCGCCTGAACGGCACGACGCATCCCGATACGCTGCTCATGGCGGTGGCCGCCGACGAGAGGATCATGACGCGCAGCGGCGACTATTTCGTCGACGTGGAGACGAAAGGGCAATGGACGCGCGGCTACAGCGTGGTCGACGTCAACGGCCGCCTCGGCCGCCCGGCGAACGTGCGCGTATGCGAAGGCATCGATCGCCCGCGGTTCAAAGCGCTGCTGCTGGATGTGCTGCGCACGATCCGTTAAGGGTAAAAAAGGAGATAGAGGGCACGCAGACTCGACCGAAAGGGGAGAACAGGCATGAACAGTCAACAGCTCCGAATCGATACCCAAATCGCCAAAAGTATCTGCATGGACTATCTGCTCTACGTGCCTGCGGGCTATGAAGCGGAATCTTCAAAAAAATGGCCGCTGATTTTGTATTTGCACGGCGCGGGAGGAAGCGGCATGCAGCTGGATCAGATCCGCAAGGAAGGGCTGCCCGCGAGACTGGAGACCGAACCCGATTTTCCGTTCGTCGTCGTCGCGCCCCAATGCCCGATCGGCGTGTTCTGGAACATGCGCGAAGACGAAGTGATGGCGATTCTGGGCGAAGTGACGGACAATCTCGGTATCGACCGGAATCGCGTCTATCTGACCGGGTTCAGCATGGGCGCTTACGGTGTCTGGCAGCTGGCCGCCCATAACCGCGAACGTTTCGCCGCGATCGCGCCGGTGTCCGGCGGCGGCGATCCCGCTTTTGCCCGCAAGCTTGGAAGCATGCCGACGTGGATCTTTCACGGTATGGAAGATCAGGTCATCCGGCCGGCGGAGTCGGAGAAGATCGCCGAAGCGATGAGAAGCGAAGGCGCCGAAGTCGAGCTCACGCTGTATCCGGGCCTGGCCCACGACTGCTGGCGAAAAGTATACGCGAACGACGGGCTGTACCGGTGGTTTTTGGAACATACGTCTTCGGGACGCGCTCCGCTTGAAGAAGAGCAACCGTCCGCAGCAACGCACGGGGAACCGCGGACGACGGTCCGTTCGTTCGCAGCCGACGCTGCAGGCTCTGTCCGGCCGGCCGGGGTGCTGGCAGCAGAGCCGGATTCGGAAGCCACGCCGATCATTCAGCCGATAGAGCGTCCGTCCCGGGAAGACGGTCCGGGCGCGCTCGGCTTGTACAGCGACGGCACGGAGCGTCTGCGGATCGAGCCGGTGCAGGTCGGCGACGTCGACGGTCTGCTGGCGCTCGAACTCGGCAACCGCGACTTTTTCCGGATGTTCACCGGCACGCGCGAAGAATCGTTTTATACGCAAGGCGAACAGGCGGCGCGGGTCCGGCGGGCCGTCGACGCGGCGGCGGCGGACGAGCGGTATCTGTTCGTCGTGCGCGAACGCGGCTTCGACGAGCCGATCGGCCTCGTCGATTTGACCGGCGTCAGCCGGGGCAGTCTGCAGAGCGCCTGGCTCGGCTATTTTCTCGACCGGGCGCATAACGGCAAAGGCTACATGACGGAAGCGGTTCGCTACGTCGTGCGGCATGCGTTCGAAGTGCTCGTGCTGCACCGGATCGAGGCGGGCGTCATGCCCCATAACGAACCTTCGCTGCGCGTGCTGGAAAAAGCGGGCTTCCTGCGCGAAGGCTTGTCGCGCCGCAACGTGCAGATCGACGGACGCTGGCGCGATCACGTGCTGCTGGCGATCCTGAATCCGAAAGACAGGGCGGAAGAGGAAAAAGAATTCGGCGGCGGGGAGGCGATCCATCCGTGAACATTACCGACGACGCCAAAATTTTTATCGAGCGTGAAATGCAAAAAACGGGCATTCCGACGCTGCGCGTTCTGTCGAGCGGCCGAAGCTGCAGCTGCTGCGGACCGGGCTTTCTGGTCAAGCTTGGCCATGCGGAGCAAAACGACCGCATGCTTACCGTCAACGGTCTTGAAGTGGCCTATGAACCGCATGCGGTCAGCTTCGTCGATACGGTCACGCTCGACCTGCTCGTCGATGGGCGGGGCACGGGCCTCGTCATGCGCAGCGACGACCGCTGCGCGTTGTAACTTTAACGGCCCGGCAGCGGGCACTACGCGGGCCCGGCGGCTGCCGGGTCCGAATCGAAAGGGGCATACCGGAACATGGCCGTCACGGAAATTTTGGATATTTTCAACGAACGCCGCGAGCTTATCGGCACGGCAGCCCGCAGCGAAGTGCACGAACGGGGACTTTGGCATCAGGTGTTTCACTGCTGGATCGTGTCGGGTTCGGCGGAGGCCGGCTGGCAGCTGCTGTTCCAACTGCGCCATCCGGACAAGGAATCGTTCCCGGACAAGCTCGATACGTCGAGTGCGGGGCATCTGCTGGCAGGCGAGACGCCGGAAGACGGTCTGCGCGAGCTGGAAGAAGAACTCGGCTTGAACGTTCGTTACGAGCAGCTGGTCTACTGCGGGCTGCACCGGGACGAATACCGCATCTCCGAACATTATATGGACCGCGAGTTCACGCATGTGCATGTGCATCGCTGCGACCTGCCGCTTGAAGCATACCGGGTACAGCATAGCGAAGTATCCGGACTGTTCCGGGTCGAAGCGGAGGCGTTCCGCGAGCTGATCGAAGGCCGGCGCACGACGCTGTCGGCCAAAGGGTTGACCTACGACGATCAGCTTCGCCCGGTATTCGAGGAGCGTTCGGTGACGCTGGACGATTTCACCGACAATACGCCGGAGTATTACGGATTGGTGTTCGGCGCGCTTGAGGGTTTGGACAGTTCGGAAAGTTAGGACGAGCACTTCAAAAACCGCCGGAGCCCAAGCTTCGGCGGTTTTTGGTGCGGCGAGTATATCAATCCCGGGTGAAGCGGCAGTAGACCGGACCCAAGGGAGATTGTGCCGGGGACAGGGGAGAAGAGCTGTCATTTTGAGAACGAACGATAAATAATTATTTCAAACCTTTTATTGGTATGATGGAACGACGCGGACCGACCTGATCTTATTCCATTTGAAAAGAGGACTTTGCCCATGACCCATCCTTTTGCGCGCCGCATTCAGGACTGTTATCCCGAGATGCCGATCGTGGACGTGCAGACCGAACATGCCGCGCAGCGTCATATCGTGTTTACGGTCAATTACCGCCTGATTTTCCGTTTTGCCACAACTCCGAAGACAGCGGAGGCGCTGTGGTGGGAAACGGAGGTGCTGCTGCCCGCCGTCGCCCGCGCCGCCTCCCTGCCGGTTCCGCGCCCGGAACGCTGTTCGTTCGAGCGGCTTGAACCGGGCGCGGCTTTTATGGGCTACGCACGGATCGACGGCGAACCGCTGTGGCCCGAGACGCTCGGCAGCCTAGAAGAGCCGGACGTCATCGAACGGGCGGCCGAAGTCATCGCGGCTTTTCTGTATGCGCTGCATACGCTGGACCTGCCGGCCGGGCATGAACGCCGACTCGTCGCGGGCGAAGACGAAGCGGCGGAGCAAGAAGACCTGCGCACGCTGCCGCCGGACAAGCTGCACGGGCGCATCCTGGGCGAGCTGTTCGAACGGTTGAGCCCGCAGTCGCGGCAGCGCTTCGAACAAGACTATGCGGCGTTTTGTTCCGGATACGCCGGGAAGACGACAGACCGCAGCTGGATTCACGGCGCATTCGGTCCGGCCCATCTGCTGTGGGACGCGCAGGAAGAAGAGGTGGCAGGCGTCGTCGGTTTCGGCTCGGCCCGGATCGGCGATCCGGCGCTCGATCTGGCCGACGTGCTATTTGCTTACGGGCCGTCCTTTTTCGCCCGATGCGTGAATCGTTACCCCGGCGGCGCGGCGCTGGCGGGAAGAGCGGTGTTCCATGCCGGGCTCATGCCGCTGCGCGAAGCGCTGCACGGCCTCGATACCGACGACGCGGAGTCGCTGCAATACGGCTTGGAAGCGTATGAACGGGAGACGGCCGCCGCGAGCGGCGCGTAATCGGCCGCTCGGTTACAAAGTTAACGCTTTTGGCAACCCGCCTTAACATTCACCGAACATTTTTCCCGCAAAATAGAGATATCGGAAAAATGAATCCGCATTCGGACCGAAAAATGCCGTTTGAATGCAGTGAAATGTTAAGGAGTTGAGAAGATGAACGAGCCGGCGGCGCATGAAGGGCCAACACCGGAAGACGGAGAAGCCGCGAACCGGCAAGAAGACCGGGCGCTGTGCGAGCGCTACGCGCCTTATTTGATGTTCGATCTGCGCGAGCCTTTCCTGCCCAATCTGGTCGGATTTACGCGCCTGCAACCGGACGGGATATCGGCTTCGTTCCCGCGATCGTTCGCGGAAGCCGATCCGCGCACGGACCGTATTTTGGAATACGCGATTTGGTGGGATTACGAGATCGGCCATTTGCATCAATTGGAGCAGGTATGGATCTATTTGGGCCCGAACGGCGAAGTGCTCGATTGCGAAGTTACTTTTCACGGCCGACTTTTAAAAGGATTGTTGAAAAACCGCAGCAATCTCAGCGACGGCACGCATGTGCGGCTGTTCGCACAGCCGGGCAAGCATGCGCTGTCGCCGATGCCCGAACTGTTCGAGCTGCTGCCGGATCTGTATCTGGCTGCCGGCGCGCGGGCGGGAGCGGACGGACTGTATGCGGGCGGCGCGGGCGGGGAGCCCGCCTGTCTGCTGCCGGCCGGGGTCGAAGCGGACGAGATCGACGCGAGGGTGCGCCGGTATTTGCGTTCGTTCGCGTTCACGCCGGCGCTGGAATACAGCGAAGTCCGGCTGCTGCCGGAACAGTTCATGCCCTGGGACGAGCTGCGCGAAGCGATTCCGCTGCGGCTGTCCGACCGGCTGCTGGAGCTTGAGCTGATCTTCGCCCGGGACGGGATGCGGGAAGCGGAAACCGAGAGCAAAGCCGAACGCCGCATGCGGCGCAACCGGGAGAGCGGCGGCGGCGCGGAACGCGAAGAAGTCAGATAAGGCAAGTCCCGACGACCCTCCGCTTCCCGCGGCAGGGTCGTTTTGGTGTGCGCCGCGCTGACGGCTTCGGCAGGAGGGGGAGTTTTCCGGATTTTTATACGCGGCCCAAACGTTTACGGCGTTTCGCGCGTCTATAGCGGAGAACGCATTTCACGGCGAAGGGAGACACACGCAATGACGCGTAAAAAAACTTGGTTTGCTTTAAAATTATCATTCGCCGCACTGACGATCATCGTGGCTTTATTCGGGCTGATTACGCAAAACTTTTCGGCTACGCCGGTCATGTTCGTTTTTTTGGGACTGATGGCGATCGCGATGGCTTTTGACGAACGCGGCAAAAACCGGCGGGGGTATTTCGCTTTGTCGATGCTGACCGGGCTGTTCGCGCTGATTGTCGGGCTCTGCACGTTGATTTTGTGAACGCGCCGCAGGCAAAAGAAGGCTTCCGCCCTAAATGTCCGCACCATTTTGCAACATTTGCTTGTCAAAAGGAGCAGAGCATGCTATTTTTGATAATGATTATCACTATCAAAAAAAGGGTGGGTTTATTTTGCTGAGAAGATCCAATTTTATCCTGCTGCTGATTCTGTCCGCGCTGCTGCTGCTGAGCGCGTGCGGACAACAGGCGGCGAGCACCGAGCCGGCCGCAAGCACCGCGACGGCTGCGGATAAGCAGGCGTCTACAGACGAGGCGGCGAAGCCCGCGGAAGAGACAGCGGCAGGCAGCGCGGAGACCGTCACGTACAAATCGGACGTGGGCGACGTGGAAGTTCCCGCCGATCCGCAGCGGATCATCGACCTGACTTCTTTTACAACCGGCTATTTCGTTGCACTTGACGCTCCGGTCGTCGGCGCGCTGTCGGGAGCGATGAACAACAAGTACATCAACGAGCAGCTCAAAGCGGAAGGCACGACCGACCTCGGCGAACTGCCTACGGCGGAACCGATCCTGAACCTGAAGCCGGATTTGATCGTCGTGTACAAAGGAACGGACGGTATCGATCAGCTGTCGGCGATCGCGCCGGTCGTACAGCTCGAATACGGCAAACATAACTACAAAGATCTGATGCTCGAGATCGGCAAGCTGACCAATCGGGAAGAAGCCGCTCAAGACTGGGTGAAAAAGTGGGAAGCCAAAATCGCCGAAGTGAAACCGCAGGTACTGGCAGCCGTCGGCGACCGCACCGTATCCATTTTGAATCCGTATGCCAAAGGCGTGTACGTGTTCGGACACAATTACGGACGCGGAGGAGAGATCCTGTACGGCGAATTCGGCTTGAAAGCTCCGACCAAAGCCCAGGCCGAAGCGATCGACAGCGGCAAAGGCACGGCGTCGATCTCGCTTGAAGTCCTGCCGGACTATGCGGGGGACATCATCTTCACCAGCCCGTGGTCGGGCGACGACGGGGACCCGGAAGTGGTCTACGGCAACAGCCTGTGGAAAAACCTGCCTGCCGTCAAAGCCGGACACGTGTTCCAACTGGATCCGACGTCCGACACGTACAACGATCCCGTGACGCTGGAAGGCCAACTGAAATTTTTGACGGACAGCCTGCTGTCCGTCAAATAAAAATCGATTTCAAACACTCTCTCCATGCGGGGGAGTGTTTTTTTGCCGACAAAAGACATAGGATGAACACTATATAAATTAAATTTCAACATATGAAAAATTCAGAATAATAAGCCCGTAAAACCAGAAAAAAAGCAATCGCACACCCCGGAAAAATAATCAATACCGACCTGAGAAAAGATTAGGTTGACAAATCGAAACGATTACGAATATCATGGATACATGTAGTCCTTGATTAAAAATATTCTGCACATGTCCTAGAGCAGCATAACCCCCAGACGCTCGTAACCCCTTTTTTTTCGCAACATCAGAGATATTAATAGTCTTTTATAGACTTAAAAGGAGAATGATAAAAATTACCCAGCCATCGATCGATCTGTCCGTATCCGCTGACGTAATAATTATTGGGGGAGGTCCGGCAGGCATGAGCGCGGCGCTGGTGCTGGGACGGGCCCGTCGGGATGTGATCGTCATCGACGAAGAACTGCCCCGAAACCGGGTGACCGGCCATTCCCACGGATTCCTGACCCAGGACGGCGTGGCACCTGCCGAACTGCGCAGAGCGGCCCGCGAGCAGATCGCGGCTTATCCGAGCGTCGCGTTCGTGCAGGATCGGGCCGTGCGCGCGGAAGGTGTCGACGGCCGGTTCGAAGTCACGAGCATCAGCGGCCGGACTTACCGGGCGCGCAAGCTTCTGTTCGCCGTCGGCATGCAGGACCTGCCAATCGAGCTCGAAGGGCTGCAGGACGTCTACGGCAAAAGCGCTTTTGTCTGTCCTTACTGCGACGGCTGGGAAATGCGGGACCGTCCGATCGCGATTATCGCGAGCAGCGCCCATGCGATGCATTTGACCCGTGTCGTGTCCGGCTGGAGTGACGATATCGCGCTGTTTGTCCACGGAGAAGGAGAAGCTTTGTCCGACGGGGACAAGGAACTGCTGCGCGGTAAAGGCGTGCCGGTCTACGAATCCCCGATTGTCCGGATCTCGTCGGAAGCCGGGCAGACACGGGCGATCGTTTTGGAAGACGGAACGGAAGTTGCGCGCACGGCAATCTTTTTCGCGCCCAAGCTCGCTCCCGGTTCGGAGCTGCCGGCTGTGCTCGGCTGCGCCGTGACCGAATCCGGCGCGATGGCGGTCGACGAATTCGGACGCTCGGACGTCAGCGGCGTATTCGGAGCGGGCGACGGCGCGTCGCAGAAATACCAGGTTGCCGCCGCCGTGGCCGCAGGGTCGATGGCGGCCGTGATGATCAACTCCGATCTACTGGAAGCCGATTGGGAGTCCCGCAGCGCGGTGCCGAACCGTTGATCGCCTAGCGATATTCCATTCTCCGGAATCCCGCCTTGTTCCCCGCGCCTGCTGCGTATAAAATAAACCTAGACGACGAAACTTCGCGTTTCGTCGTCTATTAGGGGCTTCGGTTACATACGCCGGGCAATCGGACGGTCGTAATACGGGCTGTGCGCCCCGGCGAAGAACGGGAGGATGGAGACATGGATTTTCGCTATGAAGAAAACCGGGGTGAAGTGCTCGAACAGGACGTGCAGCCGGAGTCGATCGGGCCAAAGCTGCGGCTGATGAACGATGCCGACCGGACGTTCTGCGTCCTGTCCGTCAGCGACCATCTGTACATCCAATGCGCCGGTTCGG
The DNA here is from genome assembly GCF_008634075.2 of Saccharibacillus sp. WB 17. Lineage (NCBI taxonomy): Bacteria > Bacillati > Bacillota > Bacilli > Caryophanales > Paenibacillaceae > Saccharibacillus > Saccharibacillus sp. WB 17. Next base: position 115,872 of record NZ_VPFK02000012.1, read on the forward strand.
CGGACCGGATGATCGTCGAGATGCGGCGGCCGACAGGCGACGGGTTTCGGCATTACGCGATCGGCCACGTCGTCGAGCACGTCGAGAAGACCGGACCGCTGCGCCTGCGCACCAAGCGGGAGCGGCAGGTCAGCGAGACGTTCGACGCGGCGGGGGCGGAAGCGTTGTTTCTCGCTTTTGCGGCCGCATCCGATATTCCGCCGACTTTTACCAAGCGGGACATGACGGATATTTTCGCCTAAAAAGGAGAGGACGTACCCGAGTGCAGATCAAAACAACGCTTTTCACCGCTTCGTTCATGCTGCTTATCGGAATCTGGCAGGTGTGGAGCAACCTGGGGTCAGACGGCAATATGGCTCTGCTCGTCTTTTTCGGACTCGCCGGACTGATCGGGTTATACCTCGTATCCGTAGCCGCGCTGGATCTCACGATCAAAGACTTTTCCAAAATCCGCGGATCCGTCAAGAGTCGGCACCGCAACCAGATCTGGGTCACGCTGCCTAACGGCAGCCACAAAAGCTGCGTCATCGATGCTTCCCAACAACCGGAAAACTTCCCGCTGGGACAGCCGGTCGAGTTGACGCTCGGACGCCGCAGCCGGTTGGTTCTGCGGATCAACCGGGTCGAGGCTTAGCTTAACGGGAAACGGGGCACGAACCGCATGGCCGGACACGATTGGGAATTGCGCAAGGCTGCGAAAAGGCATTAACAAAAGGATCAAAAAAGGCATTAAAAAAGGAAGCGCCGGCGTCGGCGCTTCCTTTTTGCGTTTTGCGTTTATCTTTTTGCAGTTAACCGTACGTTTATCCAATCGCGATCAAATCTTAAACTGCTTGATGATCGTCTGCAAATCGTCGGCCAGAACGGCGAGCGCCTGCGAAGAAGACGAGATTTCTTCCATCGAAGCGAGCTGCTGCTCGGTGGCGGCCGAGATGTTCTGCGTATTCATGGCCGATTCGCGGGCGATGCTCTGCACGTCGACGATCGCGTCGTTTACCTGGCCCGTTCCGCCGGACAGGCGTTCGAGCGTCTCGGTCACTTTGCCGATCTGGGCAACCGCTTCGCCGACGGCGCGTTCGATTTTGTCGAACGAACGACCGGCTTCGCCGACGATCTCAAGACCGGATTGCACTTCCCCGGCCGTGCTCTCCATCGTGCGGATCGTCGTATCCGTATCCTGACGGATCAGGTCGATCAGCGCGGCGATCTGCTTCGTGGAATCGTTCGACTGTTCGGCGAGCTTGCGCACTTCGTCGGCGACGACCGCGAAGCCCCGGCCGTGTTCGCCGGCGCGGGCCGCTTCGATCGCCGCGTTCAGCGCCAGCAGATTGGTCTGTCCGGAAATTTCCGAGATAACGCGCGTAATCTGCTCGATCTCGCCCGACCGGCGGCCCAGGCTTTGCACCGCTTCGGACAGGCTGCCGACGTTGGCCGAGATCGCGTTCATCTGCCGGCCGGCTTCGCCGATCGAACGGCTGCCTTCGGAAGACGCTTCGGATGCGTGCAGCACATCTCGGCGCATGTCCGCGGTATAAGCCGCGATATTGCGCGTATGCTCCGTAATATCGGTGATGGCTCTCGAACTGTGTTCGACTTTGCCGGATTGGTGATCCGCGCCTGTCGCAAGTTCCTGCACGACCTGTGTGATATGTTCGCTGGCCCGGCTGTTCTGCTCGGCGCTCGCGCTCAGCTCTTCCGACGAAGAAGCGACGAGGTAAGCCGATTCCTGCACGGAACCGAACACCGTCTGGAGCTTGCCGGTCATCTGGTTGAACGAAGCCGACAGTTCGCCGATCTCGTCTGTGGAGACATACGTGCCTTTGACCGTGAAGTCGCCATTCTCCGCCTGGGCGAGCAGCCGGACCACTTCCTTGACCGGACGCACAATCGAACGGGTAATCAGCGTACCGATCCCGACGAGCAAGGCGAGCGCAAACACGATCAGGCCGATGACGAGAATCGTAATGTCGTCCAGGTTGGACTGACTTTTCTCGTTGATAGCCCCGGCCGTTTCGATGTTCGAAGCCTGCAGCGCTTTGAGCGAATCGTTGACCGCTTTGCGGCTGGGCTCGACCGTCGAACTATACAGGCTGTAAGCTTCGCCGGATTGGCCGGCTGCGATCAGGTCAAGCACCTTGGCGCGATCGCTTTGAAGCTGCACGGCCTGCCCCCGGTATTGATCGAGAATTTGCTGCTGCTCCGAAGTCAGCGGACCTCCGTCCAGTTCGTCGGCGATCGCGTCGATCTCTTCCCAGGCCGAAGCGATCTCGTCCCGGAGTTCCTGCACGCGTGCCGTATCGGTTGCGGTCAGCAGTTCAAGCGTATAGGCGTCGCTTGCGCGCGCGTTGATTCGGGCCTGCATGACTTTGCCGAGCGGAATCAGGTTGTCACTGTACATGATCTGTGAATCTTTGGACAGCTGCCGGATATAACTCAAGCCGGTAAACCCGACGGCGCCGAGCGCGAGCGCGCTGATCGCGATCAGGATGATCAGTTTTTTGGCCACGGAAAAGTTTTTGAACAATTTCAACGTAATCCTCCTCATAACGGTATATTCCAAGTTCTCTTCGTTTATATCGGCCAGATTCGAAAACGGTTAAGGCTTTTTCGGTCCGGATGAAAAAAAGAAATGATTGGAAACGTGTTTTCTGAGGTAAGTTACCGAATAAACGCCATAAACGCCGAACACCGGGGGGAGGGAATCGTTTGAACGGAGCAGGCAGCGAAATCATTTTTTGGATACTCGGCGCAGCTTTTATCGCATTCGGGCTGTATTCCGGCGCCCGGCAGCGCAAACTTGCGCAAAGCGAACATACCGTACCGGGACAGATCGTCCGTTACGAAGAATTGGCGGATACCGGATTCGAACGAAGCAGTACCGGCATCAAATATTATCCGGTCGTCCGGTTCGATGCCGGCGCCGGCCCGATCGAGCAGGTGTCGCAGGTCGGAAACCCGTCGCCGCAGCCGCCGATCGGCGCGAAGGTCGACGTCCATTACCGGCCCGACCATACCGCGGCGTTCGAAATTTTGGGCGGAACCGACGCGCTGCGCAAGCAGACCGGCCCGATCGTGCTCGGCGTCGTTTTTCTGGCCGTCGGATTCGCGCTTCTTCTGTGAAGGTGCCGCTTCGGCGCCTTTTTTTGCGTGACGAAAAAGCAGGGATTCGGGGTAAAAAGACAGGGTGAAAAGAAAAGAACGTCCAAATCCGACATAACGGGAGGAACCCTCATGCCAAACGAACAACCGATCGTTCAACCGTATCGGATCGATATTCCGCAAAGCGATCTTGACGACCTGCAGCAGCGTCTGTCCCATACCCGCTGGCCGGAAGAAGCGCCGGGCGGCGGCTGGAATTACGGCGTGCCGCTGAGCTATATGCGCGAGCTGGCCGATTACTGGCGCAGCGGCTACGATTGGCGCACACATGAAGCCGAACTGAACGCCTATCCGCAGTTCATGACGCAGATCGGCGGGGAGAACATCCACTTCCTGCATATCCGCTCGCCGGAGCCGGATGCGCTGCCGCTGCTGCTGCTTCACGGTTGGCCCGGTTCGATCGTCGAATTTCTGGACCTGATCGGTCCGCTTACCCGTCCGCAGGAATACGGGAGGCCGGCTTCGGACGCGTTCCATCTGGTCATTCCTTCGCTGCCGGGCTACGGCTTCTCCGGTCCGACTTCGCAGGCGGGTCTGGATGACAAAGCGATCGCCGGTATGTTCGTCACCCTCATGAAGCGGCTCGGCTACGAACGGTACGGCACGCAGGGCGGAGACTGGGGTTCTGTGATCTCGCTGGAGATTGGCGCCCGCGACCCGGGCAGCGTCGTCGGCGTCCATGTGAACATGCTGATGACCCCGCCGCCGGAAAATCCGAAGCAGCTGGCCAAGCTCAAACCCCGGGACCGCGAGCAGCTCGACAAAATGAAACATTATGCCAAAGAGCAGTCGGGCTACTCCGTGCAGCAGGGAACCCGTCCGCAGACGCTGTCTTACGCGCTGACCGATTCGCCGTCGGGGCAGTTGGCGTGGATCATCGAGAAATTTTACGAATGGACAGACAAGACCGGGCTGCCCGAAGAAGCGATCCACCGCGACCGTCTACTGACCAACGTCACGATCTATTGGCTGACGGCGACCGCCGGTTCTTCGGCCCGTTTGTATTACGAGAAGATGCATACGCAGAAGCCGCCGCTGCCGGAAGGGCTGTCTTCGAAGGAGGCGCCTCCGCTCGGCGTCGCCATGTTTCCCAAAGACGTATCGTATCCGATTCGCGCTTTGGCGGAAGAAAAATACAACGTCCGGCATTGGACCGAGTTCGACCGCGGCGGCCATTTTGCGGCGTTGGAACAACCGGAGCTGCTGAGCGGCGACATCATCGAGTTTTTCCGCAAAATCCGCACCTGACGCCTTCCGCTCCCGCAGGCGAATGATCCGAGCGTCGAGAGAATAATCAGATCGTGGAGAGAATGATCCGACTGTTGAGAAAAGCTTGACGTGAGACGCGTTCCAGCCTGTACGGTTAGGAAGCAGGGAGTGTCGGCCAAGCGCCGATCCTTTTTCCAGTCCTATTTTCTAACCGGGAGGTACATTAATCATGACCTATTCAACCGATCAAAGACATACCGCGGAAGCTTCATCCAAATTGGTGTTTATCGATATTGACGGAACGCTCGTCGACGACTACGGAATCGTTCCTCCTTCCGCGATTGCGGCCTGCCGGCAGGCACGCGCGAACGGACACCGGCTCTACCTGTGCACCGGACGTTCCAAGCCCGAGATCTACGACGTCATCTGGGAGATCGGCTTCGACGGCTTGATCGGCGCGGGCGGGGGTTACGTCGAATGCGGCGGGGAGATGCTGTACCACAAACAGGTATCGGCGGCGGACGTGCGGCATATGGTAGACTTTTTCGAACGGCACGGGATTGACTTCTATCTGGAATCCAATGCCGGGCTGTACGCCAGCCGCAATCTGCAAGACCGCTTGATCGCGCTGATCCACGGCGACGTCGCCAACGACCCCGGCGCGCGGGAACAGTTCGAACGCGCCCCGCATCCGTTTCTCGGCGCGCTCACTTACGGGGAGACCGATCTGTACAAAAGCGACGTGAACAAAGTGTGTTTCCTCGAAAGCGACGTACCGTTCGACCTCATCAAGGCCGAGTTCGAAGGCGAATTCGAAGTGCTGCAATGCACCGTGCCGATCTTCGGCAAAGACAGCGGCGAACTGGCCGTGCCCGGCGTGCACAAAGCGGTCGCGATCGCCGACGTGCTCGTGCACCTGAATCGTTCGGTCGCCGACACGATCGCGATCGGCGACGGGCTGAACGATATGGAAATGCTGCAATACTGCGCGGTCGGCATCGCGATGGGCGACGCGCGGGACGAACTGAAAGCGGTCGCCGACCACGTGACCGGCACGATTCAAGAAGACGGGTTGTATCGCAGTTTCGTCAAATACGGGCTGATTACGGAATAGGATCATGGAATAGGTTGACGGAATAGCATTATGGAATAGACCCGGCCGGCCCGCGGCTTTAGATTGCGGTCGGCTTGCGGCGGGTAATGAAGAAAGGGTAACGGCATCCGGGCGTACGTGCCGGATGCCTCTTCTAATCTGAGAGGAGCGATTCCATGACTTCAACGAACGTAAACGCCGCTCAATCCGGTACTTTCACGATCGGAGGCGACATGACGGTCAACCGGCTGGGCTACGGCACGATGCAGCTGACAGGTCCCGGCGTCTGGGGAGATCCGAAAGATCCCGACGAAGCGGTCCGCGTACTCAAGCGCGCCGCCGAGTTCGGCGTCAACTTTATCGATACCGCCGATTCTTACGGCCCGGCGGTCGCCGAACCGCTGATCCGCCAAGCGCTGCATCCGTACAGCGACGATATGGTCATTGCCACCAAAGCCGGCCTGACCCGCTCGGGCCCGAACGATTGGCGTCCGGTCGGACGTCCGGAATATTTGCGCCAGCAGGCGGAGATGAGCCTGAGACTGCTCGGTCTGGAGCGGATCGATCTGTTCCAGCTGCACCGGATCGATCCGAAAGTGCCGCTGGCCGACCAGCTCGGCGAACTGGAACTGCTGCGCAAGGAAGGCAAGATCCGGCATATCGGGCTGAGCGAAGTCAGCGTCGAACAGCTGCGCGAAGCGCGCGAGATTACCGATATCGTATCGGTACAGAACCTGTACAATCTGTCGAACCGCAAAGCGGAAGACGTGCTGGAAGAAGCGGAATCCGGCGGAATCGCCTTCATCCCGTGGTTCCCGCTTGCCACCGGCGAATTGGCCCGAGACGGAGGACCGCTGGACGAAATGTCCAAGCGCCTGAACGCCAAACCGGCCCAAATCGCGCTCGCCTGGCTGCTCAGACGGTCGCCGGCGATCCTGCCGATTCCGGGCACGTCGTCCGTCGCCCATCTGGAAGACAATATGGCAGCAGCCGGCCTGCAGCTGAGCGACGAAGATTTCGAGACGCTCAGCAATCTGGCTTAAGCCGATGGGCGACTCTAAGCCGAGCGGCGGCAAAGACAACCGGAATCCGCTGTTTCGGGGACTGAAATCGTTGGAAGGCCCGTTCGATCCTTTTGAGACGTCGGCGCTGCCGGATCGGCCGGGCGAGCTGTTCCTGAACTGGTTCGAGCAGGCGCTCGGGGAGAAAGCGGCCGAACCGCATGCCGCGACGCTGTCTACCGTCGACGAAGAAGGGCGGCCCGACGCGCGGGTCCTGATTCTCAAAGATGTGCACGGCGAAACGTTCTTTTTCGCTTCCGGGCTGGAGAGCCGCAAAGGCCGACAGCTGCAGGAGGTGCCGCATGCGGCGCTGACCTTCTATTGGCCGGCGCTCGGCCGGCAGATCCGCCTGCGCGGCACCGTCACGGATACCGGGGCGCAGGAAGGGGCCGACGATCTTCGGCGGCGCGGGACCGAGGCGCGGGCACTTGCCATGCTCGGCCGGCAGAGCGAGCGCTTAGATAGCAAAGCGCAGCTGGATCAGGCGCTCGCCGAGCAGCGGGAGATTCTGCGGCAGGACGCGGACGCGGTCACGCCGCTGTGGCGGCTGTTCGCGCTGCAGCTCGAAGAAGCCGAGTTCTGGCAGGCGGATGCGGATCGCAAACATACGCGGGTCCAGTATAGGCTCGGCGAAAACGGTCAGTGGGAACACGGATTGTTGTGGCCTTGAGCCAGATTGAGCCAGAGATAGGCATGCGGTGACTATGAGGCGTGCAGTCACATAAAGGCATGCAGTCACGTAAAAGCGTGCAGTCACGAAAAATCAAATAACCCGGAGCCGCTTGGCGGACCGGGTTATTTGGCGTGCCGAAAGGTTGCGTGCGCGTGCCGGGAATAACACACAACCTTCGGACAATTTCGAACCTCTTCTGGCATACGACCCGATTAAGGCACAATCACGACCTGATTCGAAAGTTCAAAATCATTAAATGCACAGGAGCACTTATTTGAGTCCACAAACTGCAAAAACGTCGAATAGCTGCGTACATCCATTTATTTTGCGAAAAAAGAAGGCTTGCGGTAGTTATGACCGGAAATAAGTGCTCCTGCGCAGTTATTCGACTCCGCGCACGCATAACCAAGCAAAATAGATGTTCTCACGCAGCTATTTCGGAGAAAACGAGCGAAAAGCTGCGTTTTGTAGGCCGGCTGCAAAATAATAATTCGAAATTAAAAGATATTGTTCATTATTCGTCCGCGAAATCCGTTATAATAGAGAATAAGACAAGAAAACGGTTATATAAAGATAAAGAGGACAGGAACACATTTCCAGAGGAGGTATGGACTATGATTAGGCATGTGATCTTCGATTTCGACGGAACGATTGTTAATTCCCGGCCTCTTATTGTCGAGCTGTACAACAGCCTGGCGGCCAAGCACGGCTATCAACCGATCGGCGACGATACGTCGGAGCCATTTGCCGGTCTGTCCATACGCCAACGTTCCAAGACGCTCGGCATTCCGCTGTATCGTCTTCCGTTTCTCGGCTTCCAGCTGTTCTCGGAGTACCGCCGGAAGATCAAAACACTCGAACTCAAAGACGGCGTAGGCGACCTGATTCGGGAGTTGAACGCGCAGGGCTACCAGCTCAGCATCATCTCGTCCAATCTCGAGAGCAATATCCGTTCGTTCCTGCGTCATAACGAGATCAGCCAGTTCGTGCAGGTCCGCTCGTGCTTCAGCCTGTTCGGCAAGCACCGCGCTATCCATTCGTTCCTGCGCGACAACAAGCTGCATCCGCGCGAAGCGCTGTATATCGGCGACGAGCTGCGCGACATCCAGGCGGGCCAGCGTTCGGGCATCAAGATGATCGCGGCGGCCTGGGGCTACGATTCGTCGGAACTGATGACACGTTTCTCGCCCGACTTTATGGCATTTTACCCGGGCGAAGTCTCGGCGGCGATCGAAGGGTTCAACGCAAGCGCAGGGAGAGCGGCAGGCGCACTGTAAAATGTAAGCGTTATTTTAAGTTTTCAAGCAAGCATTCGTTTTGCATTTGCTTTGGATCTCTTCCTCAAAAATAACGTCGAAAATCAAGTAAAAAGCCCGTTATCCCTCTGGAGGGATAACGGGCTTTTTCAAGTCAATCAGCCGGTCAAATGACGATTTCCATGCCCGGCGTAAGCGAGAACAGGCCGGTTCGGCCTTCGCTGCGCAAAATGCGGCAGACTTCATGCGTGTCCGTATCGGGCGCATGGACCAGCACGACCGACGAGGCCGGCGCTTCGTCGAGCATCAGCCTGACGTCGCCGATGCCTTGATGGACTTTGTAGAACTGGTGCATGACCCGGCAGCGCACGCCGGGCAGCTGCCGATCGAGCAGCATTCGGGCCCTCGTTCCCCGGGAAGCATGCCCGGTCAGCACGACGAGGTGATCCGCACCTGGCGCAAGATGCTCCAGATAGCGCTGCGAGACCGCGGATTCCAGCATGCCGTCAGGCGCCAGAATAAGGCATGGACCTTCCCGGTGCAGCGCGTCCGCGCGTTCTTCCTCGCTGTCGACGAGGATCAGGCGGGAGACGCAGTCTTCCGTCAGCCGGCGGATCGACTCCGCGCTTTCCGCGCGCAGCCAGAGCGGATCGTCGAGCAGATCCATCAAGCCCTGCCAGATGATCCGCTCGACGACGATCGGATACGGCGACAGATGCCGGCACGCCCAGATCAGCAGATCCTGGCTGCGGCCAAAAGCCGGCAGCGGAAGCAGCGTCCGCCCGCCGCGTTCCAATACGGACAAGATCGACGTCCGCAGCCGTTCCAGCTTGGACGCCTGCGGCTCGTCGTCCGTGCCGTACGCGTTGTCCACGATCGACAGATCGCCGATCCTCGTGGACAAGCCCGATTTCTCCTCCGGGCTTTCGGGCGAATCGGCTTCCAGCAGCGCCGATTCCCGGCTGTAGTCGCCGGAGAAGAACACCCGCTTGCCTTCCGCTTCAATCCGCAGCCAGACGGAGCCGGCCAGATGTCCCGTGCGTCCCCACATGAGGCGAATCGGTTCTTCACCCGGCGAGGGGACCCAGTCGAACGCTTGACGCGGAGGCGCGTAATCTTCGAGGAAGCGAAACTGCATCGCGTCGATATGTTCCTGTTCGTAAGGGAGCACTCCTCCGCGGGAAGCGACGAACCGCTTCCAGCCTTCGAACCCTTTGCGCAGCTGGCGAACCGTCGCCCGCGTCGTCCAGATCTCGCCCGCATACCCGTGCTTGTAGAGCAGGGGCAGCGCCATGGCGTGGTCTTCGTGCGCATGGGAGAGAAAAGCGGCCGTCAGCTGCGGAATTTCGGCCGGTTCGAGCAGCGGGTAGAGGCCGCGCTCTTCCTTTTTGACGCCGCAGTCGAGCAGCAGGCGGCAGCGTTCGCCCACAATGCGATAGCAGGACCGGCCGTGTTCGCCGGCGCCGCCCCATACCTGTAATTTCATCATCGCGCATTCCACTTTCTTTTCGAGCCGAGGCTCTCCATAATCACGAGAATAAGGGTAGTGAAGCCGACCGACACGACGGCCATCGCCATGCCGAGCGATACCTGTCCCTGTTCGAACTGGGCGAAGATAAACGTGGCTGACGTCTGCATCGACGGCGGCAGGATCAGCAGGGAGCCGACCAATTCGCGCGAAGAGATCGTGAACGTCATCGTCCAGCCGGCAATCATGCCCGGCAGGATCAGCGGCAGCGTGATACGCGCCAGCAGGTACGACGGTCGGCCGCCGAACACCCGACCGGCCTGCAGCAAGGAATCGTCGATTTGCCCGGCCGCGCTTTTGACGTACTGCACCGTATAAGGCACGAACAGTACGACATAAGTCAAGATGACGATGCCGGCCGTGTTGTAGAGCGGAATCGGCATCCACGGCGAGTTCCAGAGCAGGATCAGGCCGACGACGATCACGATGCCGGGCACCGTATTGGGCAGCAGGCTGAGCAGGTCGACCGAACGCTGCCCGGCCGTTTTGGAACGGCGAATCGTAAGCGCGAACCAGGTGCCGAGCACGGCGGCGATGCTCGAAGCGGCCAGCGCGAGCCAGATGCTGTTCATGAGCGCTTTCATGCCCGGCGTGCCGAAGCTCAGCAGCTCCCGGTATGCGTCGAGCGTCGTGTTGCTCCAGGACAGCCCTTCCCCGCGCAGCTTCATCGTCGAAGCCGCGATAATAGAGAAGTAGGGGATGCCGATCGAGAACACGAGCAGCAGCAGGACGAACAATCCGCCCAGCCACAAGACCGGGCCGCGTCCGGATTCGGCGGAACGCCGCGAGCCTTTGCCGCCGACGAGGCTGTACGTGTACCGCCGGTTCAAGACGGACTGCACGTACCACATGAGCAGGCAGACGCTCAGCAGCAGCGAAGAGAGCGAAGTCGCTTTGCCGAAATCGATCGGCCAGCTGGAGACGTACCGATGGATCTCGGACGTCATGACGTCGTAGCCGATCCGCTTGCCGAACGTGGCCGGGGTGCCGAACTCCGCGATCGTCTTGACGAAGATCAGCATGGCGCCCATGCCGAACGACGACAGCAGCAGCGGAACGACAATGCGGCGAAACCGGTACCACGCCGGAGCGCCCAGTACGGAAGCCGCTTCTTCCAGACTTCCGCCGATCCGCTCCAGCGCTCCGCGCAGCAGCAGGTATAGAAACGGGAACAGATGCAGGCTCATGATCGCGATCATGCCGCCGAAGCTGAAGAAGGAAGGGGCGATACGTCCCAGAGCCGGGACAAGCTGTTCCAGATAGCCGTTTTTTTGCATAAACAGAATCCAGCCCATCGACCCGATATACGGCGGCGTCATGAACGGAATGAGCAGGATCACTTCCAGTCCCCGGATGCGTCCGAGCGGCGTATGGACCATGATCCAGGCCAGCGGAAGCGCCAGCAGCGTCGTGCCGACGATAACGCAGAGGCCGAGCCAGACCGTATTGAGCATCACTTTGGCCAAATCGGCGTCCGCAATCGTACGGAAGGGAGCTGCAAGCTGCAGCTCCCCGTCCCGATACACGCTTTGGATAAAGATTTGGATCAGGGGGATCACGATCAGGAGCGTCAGGACCAACAGGGCCAGCAGCACCGACACGCTCCGGATCGGTTTTGGCGTCGGAGAAAGATTCATCTTACTTGAACAGCTTCAGGAACCGTTCCGTCACGTCGGCCCCGTTCTCGTTCATCCAGTCCCAGTCTACCTTCAGCTGCGGAATTTCGTCGAGATTGGCCCGGTTTTCGGCTTTGATGTCGGTACGTCCCGGCATGAGGTAGGCGTCGGATACGAGATGCTGCGCTTCGTCGGACAGCAGATAGTCGATAAAAGCTTGGGCGTTGGCTTCGTGTTCGGTCGTATTGAGGATGGCGGCCGGTCTCGGACTGATCACGGTGCCTTCGCTCGGATAGACGATATCGATCGGCTCGCCTTTGGCTTTGGCGCTGTACGTCATGTAATCGACAGCCGAAGCGACGATGCCTTTGGCACCCGTGATGACCGGGTCGAGCGCTTCCTTGTTCGCGCCGGCAAGCGTTACGCCGTTCGCTTTGTAGCTCTCGAACAGCGACCAGCCCGCATCGCCGTTCGCATTCAGGTAACCGGTCATGAAGTCGAGCGCCGAACCGGACAGGGAAGGATCGGGAATGTTCACCTGATCTTTGTATTCCGGCTTGCTCAGATCCGACCAGGACTTCGGCGGCGTCGTGATCAGCTTGGTGTTATAGGCGATGCCGAGAGCGGAAGCGCTGGCGCTGAAGTAATGGCCTTCCGCATCCGACCAGTCGGGATTGAGCTTATCCGCGTTTTTCGCGTCCGGATACGGCATGGTCAATCCGTCGGCTTTGAGTCCCTGGGCAGCCGGGAGAGACGCGAGGATGACGACATCGGCCGCGGGATTACTTTTCTCCGCTTCGAGGCGGGCCAGAATTTTGCCGGTCGTGCCCTGGAACACTTCCACGTCTACGCCGCTTTCGGCTTCGTAGCCTTCAATGATCTTATTGGCCAGTCCTTCGGGACCGGCGGTGTAGACGGTGAGCTTGGTGTCGGCGCTTTGCGTCTGCTTGGCCGGCGTGCTTCCGGCAGCGGCGGCCGGGTCGGCGGCTGCGGTCGGCGTCGAGCTGCCTGCGCTGCCGCAGGCGGTCAGAGCCATGCCAAAAGCGAGCGTAAGCGCGATCGGGGCGGTACGGGCGAGTTTGGTTTTTACGGTAAAAGTACGGTTCCACATAAGTATTCCTCCTGGGAAATCTGATTTAAGTATAAAAGAAAGCGGGCAAACGACAAGTTAGGCGTGCGGCACAATGTTCAGGCGATGCAATTTCTTGCGGGGGAGATAGACCGTCATGCGGCTGCCCGCCGGGATACGGCAGTCATGGTAAGCTGTCCAGCGCTCCGGCTGACCGTCGGCCTGCACATGCACTTCGTAGCGGTCTCCCATATAGCTGGACTGCAAGATCTCGACTTCGTACGCGTCGCAGTTTCCTTCGCCGAGCGGTTCCCAGCGCAGATGTTCGGGACGGAACATCGCGAGCGTGCCCGGCGGTTCCGGGCGGAGACTGTTCGAATCGGGGTTCGAGTCAAGAGTCGAATCGGGATCGGCAGCAGCCTGCGCGGCGTCTGCCGGAGCGGAAGAAGGGGCAATCCAATTCGAGCGACCGATAAAGCGGGCCACGAACGGGTCCGACGGCTTCGCGTAAATCTCTTCGGGTGTGCCCCGCTGCAGCACCCGCCCGCCCTGCATGACGACGATCTCGTCGGACATCGACATCGCTTCGATCTGGTCATGCGTCACGTACAGAGCCGTCAAGCCTAGATCCCGGACGAGCGACAGCATCTCGACCCGCATCTCTTCTCGCAGCGCAGCATCCAGCGCGCTGAGCGGTTCGTCGAACAGCACGAGCTTGGGCTCGACCGCCACCGCCCGGGCAAAAGCGACCCGCTGCTGCTGTCCGCCCGAGAGCTGATGCGGATAGCGGTCTTTCATCGCGCCGAGCTGCACTTTGTCCAGCGCCCGGGTGACGGTACCCTGCAAATCTTGTGTCCGGCGGCTTGTGCGCAGCCCGAAAGCGACGTTCTCGAACACGGTCATATGCGGCCAGAGCGCAAAATCCTGAAATACCATGCCGAACCCGCGTTTGTGCGCCGGTACGCTGCGTTTGCGCGAAGCGTCAAACAGCGAGTCGCCGCCGATCGAGATCGTGCCGGTATCCGGCGTCTCCAGACCCGCGATCATGCGCAGCAGCGTCGTCTTGCCGCACCCGGACGGGCCGAGCAGCGTCGTGAACGTGCCGGCTTTGACGCTCAGGTTCGTCGGATGCAGCGCCGCGGTCGATCCGAACGTTTTGCTCAATCCTTCAATGTATAAGTCCATGGCCATTCCTTCCCTGCTTCAGTAAACTGTCAGCGTCATCGCTGCTTACAAATTCAGTTTAACGTCCTTGTTCGCAGCCCGTATTAACGGAAAATCAACACAGAATTAATTTTTCCAATGAATTCTGTTAATATTCATAGATTTTACTGATAGTAAGGGTGCGCGCGAGGCCCGCAAGGGAAGGAAGGTCAACGAACGATGAACTTGAATCTAACCAAACTGAAGATCGTGGAGCTGCTCGAAAAACATAACAAGATCACGACGGTGGCGGAAATTTTGAACCTGAAGCAGCCGACCGTCACTTTTCACATGAAAAACATGGAGAAAGACTTCGGCGTCAAGCTGTTCGAGACCCGGATGGGCAAAATCGTGCTGACGGACGCCGGCTGCGCGCTTCAGCATTACGCGGTCAAGATCGGCGCATTGGCCGGCGAAGCGCAGCGCGCGGTAAGCGAGTTCGACACGCTGCGCAAAGGCAGCCTGCGAATCGGCGCCAGTTACGTACCCGCCACCTATATTTTGCCCGGCGTGCTGCACCGCTTCGCGCGTGTCCATCCGGGCGTACAGGTGTCGCTGTCGGTCAAGACCGCGCCCGCTGTCCGGGACATGCTGGAGCGCCACGAGATCGATCTCGGCATCGCGTCGACCGACTCGCTGGAATCGCCGGAACTGCTCGCCGAACCGATCTGCCGGGACGAACTCGTGCTTATTTTCGCGCCTTCGCACAAGCTTGCCGGAGTGGCCGAGCCGACGCCGGAGCAGATCGCTTCGTCTTACTTCGTCATGCACGGGATGGAATCGAGTACCCGGCGCCTGACCGAGAAATGGCTGGAGACCCATTCGCGGCGTCTGCCGTCGTACCTTGAATTCGATTCGCTGGAAGCGATCAAGCAGACCGTGCGGCTCGGCGAGCATGTGTCTTTCGTGTCCCGACTGGCGGTGAAGGACGAGATCGAACGCGGCCTGCTCCAGATGAGGAATATCCCGGGCATCGGCCTCAACCGCTTCGTCTATAGCGTCACGAACAAACAACGCTACCGTTCGGCGCTGCTGGCGAAATTTACGGATCATCTGTCCGATTGGCTGAGAGAAACACCGTTGTAGGAAAAACGGAATCGTTCGCAAGAAAGGGGATCTTTTTGTTTCAGCTCCCTTTTTTGCATGTAATACAAGAAGAGAGTAAGCAGCCGGGCCGATCGCCATAACACCCGGCATGCAAGGAGGCCATGGATCATGATTCGACATATCATCTTCGACTTTGACGGCACGATCGTCAATTCGCGGCCGCTGATCAGCAAAATCTATAACCGGGCCGCCAAAAAGCACGGCTATCGGCCGATCCGCGACGACGACAAAGGTCCTTTTGCCGGCCGATCCATCAGCCAGCGGCGCAAAGCGCTCGGTATTCCGCTGTACCGGATGCCGGCACTCGGCTTGAATATTTTGTGGGGATACCATCGCGGCCTGGAAGAGCTGGAAGTCAAGCCGGGAATCGGCGACCTGATCGAACAGCTGCATGCCCAGGGTTATCCGCTCAGCATCATTTCTTCCAACCTGGAACGCAATATCCGGGCTTTTCTCCAGCATCAGGGCATCGACCAATTCGAGCAGATCCGCTCTTCGCGCAGCCTGTTCGGCAAACACCGGGCGATCAACGCTTTTCTCAAGCGCAACGATCTCAAGCCGGAAGAAGTGCTGTATATCGGGGATGAGCTGCGCGATATCAAAGCGGGCCACCGAACCGGCGTGAACATGGTATCGGCCGCTTGGGGGTACGATTCGCTGGAATCAATGCGCCGGATGTCGCCCGATTTCATGGCTTCCCGTCCCGGCGAAGTGCTGACCGCGATTCAGGGCTTTAATGCCGGAGTGTTATAAAAAAAGGCAGTCCGGTTGCTGCTTCCGGACTACCTTGATCTGTTTGATATCAGATTTGTTTACATAATTATTATTATGAAACTAAAGTTGAAACAGCGAAGCGAACAATGCCCCGACCAGGATCGCCATCCCGCCGAAGCGGCTCATGGCGTAATAAAACTCGCTCGGTTCGGGATCACGGACCCAGAGTCCGCTGCCGCGCAGCTTGAACAGGAAGTCCTGAAACCGTCGGTAGCGCGACAAGCACCCGCCGAAAGCCGCCAACAGCAGCAGCGCGACGAAAATCGCCGGATTGCCGGGCTTCTCATGAAACTGCGGGTAAGCGGCCGCAACGAGCTGGGCGGCCGTATAGGCGGAGCGGCCGTTCGCGTCGGACGGCTTGTCGGTTGAAGAAGCCGATACCGTCATGATGATCGGTTCGCCGCGGCCGTCGAGATTCACGAGAAAACCGTTCCATACGGCGGCCTGCCGGCTGCTGCCGTTCGGATAAGCCACCGTGTACACAAGATCCACGCCTTCTTCCGAACCCGAATAGGTTCCCTCCGTGATTCGGTACGTCTGGTCCTTGATCCGGATCTCCCGGCCCGACGAATCGCGGCGGACTTCAATCGGAGGCTTGAAACGGGCTTGATAAAAGGCCGTATCGCCCTGCACGGATTGCGAAGTGTACCGGCTGCCGTCCAAATCGAACCCTTTCGAGTTAAAATGATGGATCACAACGATCAGGGCGACCAGTCCCAAAATAGAAAGAATGATCGCGATGCGGCGTTTGTGTCGCTGCAGGAAGTTCCTCGAAACCGCGCCGAACGCGGAAGAAGAGGTCCCGGAATCGGAGTATTTCACGATAAATTCCACCTTTCTGAACATTTTGCACGAGAAGCGCAGACTTTCTATTATTAACGACAAGTTCTTGATCTCAAACAGAGGAGGAGGGGAACGCCATGACCGCAGAGCTGCAGCAGCTGGCCGCCACGATTGTCAACCGTTTTTACGACGAAAAGATCGTTTCCGCTGCGCTTATCGTCGGCTTGGGCTTCGTCAATCAGGTCTACCGGGTCGACACCGAGCGGCGCAAAGCAATCGTTCGTCTGAATCAGGCCGATTCTTATGCGGAATACGTCAAAGAAAAATGGTGTCTCGAACAGGCGGCCGCAGCCGGCATTCCGGGTCCCCGGGTGCTTGCGATCGGGATCGAAGACGAACAGGCGTATATGCTTCAATCTTTCGTCGAAGGCGAGAACGGATTGGAGACGGCCGGTGCGGACATCCGAATCTGGCGGCGGCTCGGCGAATACGCGCGCGTCATTCATGAGATTCCGGTGCAGGGATACGGAGGAGAGCTGAGCGATCCCGCGCACGGCCTCTTCTTGAATCCGCCGCATCCGGGTTCGGACGGCAGCTGGCACGAGTATGTCCGGTACAATATCGACAGCTTGACCGAGTCGGACCCGCTGCTTGGGCTTGGCGTGATCACGAAGACGCAGTCAAGACAGGCCAAAGCGATTTTCTTAAAATTGGCCGCGCAAACGTTCCGCTTCGGCTTGATCCACGGCGATTTGTCGGCCAAAAACGTGCTGGTGGACCAAGAAGAACGTACGGACAGCGAAGAAGGCGGCGCCATATCGCTGCTCGACTGGGGCGGCGCGGAAGTGTATCCGGTCCCTTACGGCGACGTGATCCAGCTCATGCTGACGCAGTTTCGCGACGGAACCCCGGATGCGGAACAGTTCGGCGCGTTTGCGAAAGGGTACGGCCTCTCGCCCGAACAGCTGGCCGAAGCCCGGGAGCTTATGCTGCTGCGTTCGTTCGATACGGTGCGGTGGGCGATCGACTGCGCGCCGGAGCAGACCGACAAGTTCGCCAAGTGGGCGAAATATAGTGCCGGGTTAGTGCTGGATCAGACTGACTGAATATTGAAATGTCGTTCTGAAACTTTGAAGTTGACTTTATATAAAAGTAGGATACAATATAGTTGTGATCAACTTTTATAGAACGCGTTCATTTTAAAATACAGGAGATGTTTGACTAATGGAATATACGAATATTTTGATCGCCGGCAGCGGCGTGTTGGGCAGTCAGATCGCTTTTCAGACCGCTTTTCACGGGTTTGCGGTTACGGTCTACGATATTAACGACGAAGCGCTGAACCGGGCCAAAGAACGGATCGAACAGCTCAAGCCTCTATATCAAGCGGATCTGGGCGCAACCGAAGAAGCATTGGAAGCGGCGATGGCGCGGTTCACGTTCCAAAGCGACCTTGCCCTGGCGGCGGCGAAAGCCGATCTGGTCATCGAATCGGTGCCGGAATCGCTCGAGATCAAAATCGATTTTTATCAAAAATTGGCTCAGGCCGCTCCGGCACACACAATCTTCGCGACCAATTCGTCGACGCTGCTGCCGAGTCAGTTTGCGCACGCCACCGGCCGTCCGGAGCAGTTTTTGGCGCTGCATTTTGCCAACGAGATTTGGAAAAACAACACCGCCGAGATTATGAAGCATGCGACAACCGACGAGCACGTCTTCAATGACGTCGTCGCGTTCGCCAAACAGATCGGCATGGTCGCCCTTCCTCTGCAAAAAGAACAAGCCGGTTACATCGTGAACTCGCTGCTCGTTCCGCTGCTCAGTTCGGCGCAAAAGCTGCTCGTGACCGGTATCGCCGATATCGAGACGATCGACAAAACGTGGATGGTTGCCACCGGCGCTCCTGTCGGCCCGTTCGGCATGCTCGATATCGTCGGCATCAACACCGCCTACCATATCGCCCGCACCCGCGCGGAGCATACCGGCGACGAAGCGTATCAGGCCGTCGCGGACCTGCTCAAGAACGACTACGTCAATCCGGGCAAACTCGGCAAAGCGACCGGAGAAGGGTTCTATACGTATCCGAATCCGAGTTATTTGGAACCCGGATTTTTGAAGCCTTAATCGATAAAATCTTGGGTTCCATCAGCAAAGTATGGCCATTTTTTACCAGAATCCGTGTTCGCGTTCATTTCGCCCTGATCCTGCCCCTTTAAAGTGAGAAGGTAATCAACTTAACCCCAACCTTCGAAGGAGTGGATCAACCGCAATGAACACAAAAAGTCCAAACGCATTCACCAAAAAGCTCACCGTTACCGCTTTGAGCGCCGCCGTTCTCTTCACGAGCTGGAGTGCCGCGCCGCAGGCGCATGCCGCTTCGAACGCGACACCGACTTACGAAGTGAAATTCCTGCTCGATTCAAGCGACGTGCTGAACGCAAACGGATCGCTGCAAGCTTCGGTCAACGCGGCTTTCGAAATTACGTCCGCGCCCAAGCGCCAACTGGTGGAATACTTCGACACGAATGCCCAGGACTTGAACGGCGAAGGCTGGAACGTGCGTTTTCGTAAAAAAGAAGACAAAAGCGACTACGAACTGACGTACAAAAAGCGCTTCGCGGTGCAAAACGGACAGATCAACGACGCCCTGAGCGCCGCAAACGCCGCCGGTTTCGATTCTTCCGACACGAACTACGAAGCCGAAGTCGATTGGGGTTACGGCAAACAGACGCTGAGCTTCTCCAATACGAAAAAGGTCAAAGCCTCCACCGGCCTGATCCTGCCTTCCGCCAGCAAAGCGCTGGAACTGCTCGTCAAAGAAATCCCGGGCAAGCTGGAGAAGACGCGTTCGAACGGTTGGGGCAAAGACACGCTCAAAAAATCCCGCGTACACGGTCCGATCGAAGTGACGAAGTATGCCGGCGAGTTCAACGGAGTCGAGATCGATATCGAAGTGCTGCCGCTGTTGAACGCTTCCGGCACCGGGACCGAGCCGCTGATCGAGATTTCTTTTAAAACGGACGATTATTCGGCAGCTGCCGCCAACCGCACCGAGCTGATGGACGAGCTGAATGCGGAAGGCTGGTTGATCCCTGCCGATTCGCTCAAGACGAATACGATTCTGGATCGGTACTGAGCCGGGGTTCGGATAAGTTTAGAGGAATGGAAAAGAAGAATAGAGAAGGCGGAGAGCTGCGGCTCTTCGTCTTTTTTGTGCATATCTGTACGTAACGAACAAAGCGGGGAAGGCGTTTATGGGAAGAAAGGAGGGGAAGGCAAATGCAAGAATACAGAGATCCGCTTTATTCGTTATTCCGCATATCGGAGACCGGCTTTACATAATTATAATTTCGATCGGAGTTAATTTTTGCGGAAATCACGCAAAGAATTCATCCATTTACGACCGCCTTTTCTACGGAACCAATCCTCCAAGCTTGAGAAAAGACGGGGAACGGCTCACTCCAAGCTGGACCGATGCCGAATTGGCGGGGTTAAAAGCCGTTCTCGAGGAGGGAATAAAGATCCTTCAGTCTGCGATTTAGAAGCTTTTTGCGTGTCAAAAAAACAGCGTATAATATAAATTATACGCTGTTTCCTTTTAGATCGATTAGTTTATCGGAATCCGGCTCCTTGCCTACCTTAATTGAAGGTTTTTAATGAGCGAATTTCCAGTCTAATCCTTTAAAATGATCTCCTCCAAAACCGCTGTAAATAGCGAAATATCTCTCCGAATTATAGTTTACATAATAAAAATTATGAAACTTTATGCTTCTTCACTTTTTCATCCCTTCAGACTCCACTTCATGGACACACCGATTACACATCTCTTTTTTATACTGAAGGCATCCCACACCAATAGGAGGTCTTTTACTATGAATTATGCCCACAAATTGCTTTTGGCCGTTACGGTCGCAGGAACCGCGGTCGGAGGCGCGGCTTGGGTGGCACCGATCGACTCGGCTTCGGCCAATGTCAAAGTGACGACGGCGTCGTCTTCGCAGCCGAACAATCCGTACAAAGTAGCCGGTATCGACGATCCCGCAGCTTTCCACGCTTTTTTCTTCAAGCTTCAGCAGGCCGTAGCCAAAAACGATAAAAAAGCGGTCGCTTCGATGATGAGCTACCCGCTGAACGTCAACACGAACGGCAAAACGTATAAATTCCGTACACCGGCTCGTTTTATCGCCAAATACGATTCGATCTTGACGCCAGAGATCAAACGGACGTTGGGATATGCGATCGAAGAAGAATTGTTTGCGAACTGGCGGGGCGTCATGGTCGGCGGCGGAGATCTATGGATCGGCCAATTCGAAGATCGGCTTGCCGTCTACGCGATCAACAAATGATTGCGGTTTTGTCTTTTGACACCTATCAGAACTCCGGTTAGCATGGAAAAGACAGAAAATCCGGACAATACGGAGTGCAGATCCTATGAAGAGAACGATTATGCTGGTCGAAGACGATGTGCTGATGCGCGAGTTCATGACCGATTATTTCAAAAAAGCAGATTGGCACGTATTGGAAGCGTCGGACGGACGCGAAGCGTTGACCTTGTTCGAGCGGCATGACATCGATCTGATCGTACTCGACATCATGATGCCCGAAATCGACGGATGGTCGGTGTGCCGGCGCGTGCGTCAAAAGTCCGGCGTGCCGATCATCATTATTACCGCAAGAGCGGAAGACGACGATCAGATCATGGGCTTCGAGCTGGGGGCGGACGAATACGTAACCAAGCCGTTCAGCCCCAAAGTGTTGGTCGCCCGCGCTTCCGCGCTGCTCAAACGGGCGGAAGGGCGATTGGGCCGCGAAGCGGATCGGTTCACGTACGGCAGGCTGACGATCGACCGTCAGGCGCATGCGGTGCGGATTGACGGGGTAGAAGTGGTATTGGCGCCGAAAGAATACGATCTGCTGATCCTGCTGACACGCAACGCCGGCAAAGTGATCGAACGCGACGGAATCCTGAACGCGGTCTGGGGCGTCGATTATTTCGGCGATCCGCGCGCGGTAGATACCCATATCAAAAAACTGAGAGCGAAACTGGGCGACGAAGGACGTTATATTCGCACTGTAATCGGTGTAGGCTATAAGTTCGAGTCCGGAAACGTGAGTTGATACGAATGAGAAAAGGAAGCATCGTGTTGAAACTGTTTCTGATCACGTCGCTGGTGACGCTGGGCATTTTCGCCGCAATCCTGCTTGCGCAGAGCCTTTTTTTCGAACGTTTCTATCAGACGGTCAAGACGCACGATTTGGAAAAAAGCATGCGCGATTTCGGCGTGCGGTATACGGAGATCGGGAACGACCCGATCGCGGGAGCTCGCGTTCTCGGCCAATTCACCAACGAACATAAAGCTTCGCTCGCCATTTTGAACGAAAACTTCGAGCGCCGCAGCCTGGACCCTTATTTTATTACGCTTCAGCCGTCCCAAGGTCCGTCGGTCACTTTGTTGTTTGCTTCCGAAGGTATGACCGCCTCGGATGTTCCCGCCGGACTGCGAGTCGGTGATCCGTTGACGGCGGACGGCATCTATATGGATGAGCGCGATACCCTGATGCAGCCGATCGCGCTGCAAAACGAAACGCCGCAGCCGGCAAGCGGCTTGACCCGCGTCAGAGGAACGATTACGGAGTTGGTGCTTCCGGAGAATCAGGAAGTTAACCCTTTTTATGCGAATACCCGGATTGATGAAGCGTTGGCTGATTGGCAGGCCGCTTCGATCGGGACAGACCAACAGACTTTGAGCGCGGCAGAAGGGGCGAGCAGCGAATGGATCGATCCGTGGAGCGGCATCCCTTATGTCCGCCTGCTGGTGCCGATCTCCGATGAGCGGGGCGAACCGGCGGGTTATGCGTTTGCGTTGGCTTCGCTGCAGCCGCTCGGAGAAGCGGTCGGCATGCTTCGGCGCTATTTCCTGTACGTGGCACCTGCCGCGGCCGCGGTGCTCCTGCTGCTGTCGTTCGTCTATTCCCGCCTGGTGTCCCGTCCGTTGATCCGACTCAGCCGAACGTCCTCGCGCATGGCCGCTTTGGACTTTACGCCCGATGAAGGCCGCTTGATCCGTTCGCGCGACGAGTTCGGCGAGCTGTCCCGCAATCTGGATACGCTGGGACGCAGCCTGGATGCGGCGCTGCGAAGATTGTCCCAAGCCAATGCCGGCTTGGAACGCGAGATGGAAAGCAAAGTCCGCGCGGAAGAACTGCGCAAAGAGCTGATCGCCAATATCTCGCATGAGCTCAAAACGCCGCTCGGTATCGTCAAAGGATTTGCCGAAGGGCTTCAGGACGACGTGGCGGCGGACAAACGCGAGCGTTATTTGCAGCTCATCGTCGGCGAAACCGATCGGATGAACGCTTTGATCATGGACCTGCTTCAACTCTCGCGTTTTGAAGCCAAAGCAATCCGCCTGAAGACCGAAAACATCGATATTGCTGCGCATATCCGTTCGCTGCTCGAATCGTTCGCGGAACAGATGGACAATCGGGGCTTGACGGTCCGATGCTCGTCGCAAGGTCCGTTTCCCGTAATCGCCGATCCCCGCCGGATTGATCAGGTGCTGCTCAATCTGCTCGGCAACGCTGTGCGTCACGCCGATCCCGGCGGAGAGATCCGGATTGCGCTGCGCGGCCTGGCGGACGACCGGACCGAAATCGTGGTCGAGAACGACGGCGAACCGATTCCGGCGGCCGACCTGGAGCGAATCTGGGATCAATTCTACCGGGCGGAACGTTCGCGGGATCGCCGCTCCGGCGGAACGGGCCTCGGCCTGACCATTGTCAAACATATTTTGGAACTGCACGGCAGCGAATACGGCGTTACCCAAGCGAAGAATTGGGTTGCGTTCCGATTTACGCTGGAGACTGCCGGGTCTGCGGAAAGGGAGAGAGAAGAACATGAATAGACGAATATTGCCGGCCGTTTGCCTGGTCGCGGCGAGCCTGCTTGTTTTATCCGCCTGCGGGTCAAACAACGAAGAGGAACCTGGCCGGGCCCGGGCTTCCGCCGGCGATGCCGCCGTCACGGACGAATCGCGGGAAGCGGCCGCGGGCACGAAGCTTTCACGGGAAGAAGAGGAAGCGCAAATTTTGGTCGTGCTCGATCAAGGAGACATGCCGATCGAAATCGGCGGATTGACGTTCGGCTTCAAGCGCATACCGGAAGGCTACGCGCTGCAAGCGATGAAATGGCAGGGCAAAGGCGATCCCGTCGTCAGTACGTTCGAAGAAGCGGTCGAAAAAGGACGCAGCGGCGGAGAAGGCTTTTACATTAGCGGAGACGGCCAGTACTCGGGATTCCTCTATCCGAATACCCAAAAAGGCGAGCAGGGAGAAATCTCGTTCTCGTTCGCCAACGACGCCGGACAGGAAATTTCGTGGACCAAAAGCCTCACGCTTCGATAAAAAAGAGACAGCAGAAAACGCGATGAATCCGGACTACGGCCGCGCATTTGAATGCGGGTTATCCCGCAGAGCGTACGAAGCACTTCGTTCCTGAAGAGGACGAAGTGCTTTTTTTGGCGTTGACTGACGGGAAACTCCGATAAGAATTCCAGTCTACCGGACATCCGGCTTGCCGAGGCTAGCTTCGGGTCGGTCTTCCCGGGAAGACCGTCTGTCCTTCATCCCCTGCACGTATAACCGCGGCGACATGCCGAACTCGCGTTGAAAAGCCCGGTAAAAGGTACTGTAATCGCCGAAGCCGAATTTTTCGCAAATGAGATGAATCGACTCTCCGGACAGCAGTTCCTGTTTGGCAAAGCTCATCTTTTTTTGGACGATGTATTTGTGCAGCGAGATGTTCATGTTTGCGGTAAACATTTTCGATAAAAAAGACCGGCTGACAAACAAATGATTCGCAATATGCTCAACCGTCATCGCTTCGTGAATATGTGCGTGGATATAGTCCAGCGTCTCGGCGAGCAATTTCTCATTGTTCAAAGGCCTGGATCGTTCGCAAGGCGGATCGTTCAACTTGGCGCGGGCCACCATGATGAGCAGTTCTTTGATGTAAATGCGGGCCAGCAGGTCGGCTCCGTATTCCTGCGACTGCGATTGGACCCAGATCCGATGCAGCAAATTGTCCAGCAGCACGATCGTATCGCCGCTCAGGCTCAAATGGCTGTCTTGAAAATTAATGCTTTCGAAAGCAATCTGCAAATCGGTTGATTCCGTCGAGCTATTTTCCAAATAAGACGGGTGCAGCCACAAGATGTAACGCTCATACGGATCTTTCGACTGAATCAGTTCCGCGTGATGCGGCTGGCCCGGACGAATCAAGACCATGTCTCCCGATTTCAGCGCAAACCGGTGTGGATCCACATGGTAATTCACTTGCCCGGATATTAAAAAATACAATTCGTAATGCGGATGAATGTGACTTTTGAACCGGCTTTTCAACGGGGTGAGCGCGGTATCGCGATTGTAATGAATCTGATAGTCGCGTTGTTCCATGCTCGGCTTCTTGGCATACGCAGTAGGGATCATCTTCAGGTTCATGACCTCCTCTATTTCTATCGTTTCATGGTACTCCCAACTATACCTGTTATACGTAAATTGCGATGAAGGCAAACGTCATTTTTTGATGAATTCGACTCCCGCCGCGCCCAAAAGACGAATTGCAATCTTTCGAAGAGGTTTGAACATGCCCTTTGCGAAGCGCCGGAGCTACAATACAGAGGCAAAACCAAACAGGCCGCGACCGGAAAGGAGCCCTACCATCCATATTATCCAACACACCAGCGTAAGCAAAAATCAAAAAGAAGCCAACGAAGATGCCCTGGTCGTCACCGATCATTTTATTGCCGTGATCGATGGCGTAACGAGCAAAAGACCGATGCGTTACGACGAAAAAACGTCAGGCCGACTCGCGATGGAAATAGTGCGCCAGCGGATCAAACAGCTGCCGCCCCGAACGACCGTCCATCAATTCGTAGATGCGGTGAACGAAGATTTTGCGGAAAAATGGCGTTCGATGTCTCCTCTTCGTCCTTACGAACAACAATTTCAAGCGGTCACCGCTGTTTATTCCCGTCATTACCGACAAATCTGGTTGATCGGAGATTGCCAGCTTCTGATTGACGGTCGGCATCATGAAAACCCCAAAAAAAGCGACGGCGTCTTGTCCGAAATGCGCAGTCTCATCCTGACGCTGCAAGAGTCTCGATCGAACGACCCGAACGACCTGCCGACTGGCGAAGACGAAGGTCGAACCTTCATTTTGCCGTGGATTCAGCAAGCGTGCCTGTTCGCCAATCGCGATATTCCCGATTACGGGTATGCCGTGCTGAACGGAGAACCGGTTCCGGAGCGTCTGCTGCGTATTTTCCAGTTGGACGAACGGCCGCACGAAATCGTGTTGGCCAGCGACGGTTATCCCTGGCTCGAATCCACCCTTGAACAGACCGAAGATCGTTTGCAAAAGCAGCTTCGGGAAGATCCGCTGTGTTACAAACAGTATCGTTCCACCAAAGGCAGAACCGCGCAGGCCGACAGCTTCGACGATCGAACGTACGTCAAATTTCAAATTTGAGAGGAAGATTAACGTGAGAACTTTAAAGTTGTCGTTCAGCGTCATGACGCTTATGTGGGCTCTCGTCTTGACGGCGTGCGCAGCGCCCTCCGCCCCGGTGCCGGGCGGCGCGGCCGCCGGAGCGACCAACGCGTCGCCCGAGCGGAACATGGCCGACATTTTGGCCCAACAGCCGACCGGACAACCGATTATCGTGGCGACGAACAATATGGGGGACGGACGGGACCAATGGTTGGCGGCAGCCGCCAAAGAAGCGGGATTCGATATTACGCTGGTCGGGCTCGGCGGAGGCGATCTGACAGCGCGCGTCATCGGCGAAGTCAACAATCCGACTCTGAACGTAGTCTGGGGTCCGGCCGATACGATGTTCAAATCCATGCAGGATGCCAATGCGCTGGAGTCGTGGAAGCCTCGGTGGGCAGATCAAATCGACGGCGGTGCCCCTCACAACGATTATAGCTGGTCTTATGAACTTCAGCCCAAACTGCTGATCGCCAATCCGAAATTGTATACGGCAGCATCCGTGCCGACAAGCTATCAGGATTTGTGGGAAAAACCGCAGTTCCAGGGCAAATACGCGGTTCCGACAGACTTTGGCGGTACGACCAACCGTGCCGTGATCGGCGGCATTCTGGCCCAATATCTCGATCCGGCCGGCGAACTTGGCGTTTCCGCGGCCGGCTGGGAAGCGATCAAGCAGTATTTCGCACACGGCTATGCAACGCCCAAAAGCGAAAAAGAAGCGCAAAATCTGGTCGACGGAAAAATTCCGATCTCTTACATTTACGCTTCCGGCCTCAAATCGTTTATCGATACGTATCAAATGGAACCGCTGATTCTGTACAGCCGGACCGGGGAACCGACGAATACGAATCAACTCGGCGTGATCCGAAGCGGCAATTCCGCCGCCGTGGAAGAATCGATCCGTTTTGCCGACTGGCTTGGCAGCGCCAAACCGATGGGCGATTACGCTTCCCGATACGGCAGCCTCGTCGTCAACGAACAAGCGCAGGCGCAAATCGATCCGTTTATGCAAACGGTCTTGCAAAAAACGAAACCGCAGGACGCGGATTGGGAGTACGTCAATTCGATGATGGATCAATGGACAGCCAAAATCCAACTGGAATACATCCAATGAATCCGAACGGGGGCGAAAAGATGATCCGGCTTGACGGGCTCGAAATCGGATTCAATCGCAAAGCGGTCGTTCAAAATCTGTCGCTGGATATCCGGAAAGGCGAATTTTTCACCTTTTTGGGTCCTTCCGGCTGCGGCAAAACGACGACTTTAAAAGCGATTACCGGATTCCTTGTACCGACGCAGGGAAGCATTCACGTAAACGGAATCGATATTACGCATATGCCGGTCGAACAGCGGAAGATCGGCATGGTTTTTCAAAACTATGCGTTATTCCCGACGATGACCGTCAAACAAAATATCGTATTCGGCCTGAAAGAGCGAAAATGGCCCAAAGATCGGATTCGCACCAGACTGGAAGAGGTCGCGCATCTGGTTAACCTGACAGACGAGCAGTTGGACAAGCCGATAACCGAATTGTCCGGCGGACAGCAGCAGCGGGTAGCCATCGCGCGTACGCTGGCGCTCAATCCGGACATTATCGTGCTGGATGAGCCGCTCTCCAATCTGGATGCCCGACTGCGCAAAAAATTGCGCGGCGAATTGAAAAGGATTCAGGCTGTTTCCGGCGTCACGATGGTCTACGTCACCCACGACCAGGAAGAAGCGCTGATTCTCTCGGACCGGATCGCCGTATTCAACGCAGGCGCGATCGAACAGGTCGGCACGCCGCACGACATCTATTACCGTCCGGCCTCCGAATTCGTGGTCGACTTTATCGGCGAAGCCAATCGGTTGCACCCGTCCACGGTCGCCCGCCTCAAGAAATCGAACGCCGATTTCGAGCTTCACTCCCGGGAGCGGGCTTATGTACGTGCCGAGCATGTCAAAGAACGGATTCCCGAGCGGTTGGCAGCTGATTATTATGTACTGGATGCCGAATTCGAGATCGAGGAATTTTACGGATTGAACGTCAAGCGCATCTTCCGCGTAGACGACGAACAGATCGGCTGCCTATCCAACGAAGTCGACCCGGCCATGCGGCGAGGCGATCGCAAACGGCTGTACATCGGCAAAAGCGATCTGATCCGCTTCACGGATCGGCATGCGCCATGAACAAGAAGTCGATTCGTTATCGTCCGCAGCGAGCGATCGTGCCGATCGGTCTAGGTCTCGGCCTTCTCTGGGCGATCTTCACCTTTCTCGTCTATCCGAATTTATCGTTGATTCATACGACGATGATGCCTCAAGGGCTGTTCGATCCGAAGCCGATCTTGAATATTCTCGCTTCCGACCGGGCGATGGGCAGTCTGGGCAACTCGCTCCTGCTGGGCGGCAGTCTGACGGTTACGGTAGCCGTGCTCGGTTTGTTCCAAATTCTTGTACTGGACTATTTCCATGTCAAAGGCAGCCGCTGGTTGGCGATCGCTTATCATTCCCCGCTCATTTGCAACGGAATGGTGCTCGTTATGGCTTACAACTTTTTGTACGGCAGCAAAGGATTTGTTACGGCGCTCGTTCCGGGACTGCCGACTACCTGGTTTCAAGGTTTTTGGGCGGTGTTGATCGAGTTGACTTTTGCCGGCACGTCTACCTATATTTTGTTTGTACGCAATTCGCTCCGTTCGATCGACAACCAGACGATCGAAGCGGCACGCAATATCGGAGCCGGCAAATTGAAAGTATTGACGAAAATTGTGCTGCCGTGTCTGAAACCGGCTTTGTTGGCGGCCTCGATCATCGCTTTTATTGGCGGCATCTCCGCGCTGGCTACGCCGCAGATTTTGGGAGGGCCGCACTTCGAGACGATCAACACGTTGATTTATTCGTTTTCGCAGACGTTAACGACCCGGAATTATGCGGCCGTACTCGCTATTTTTCTCGGCTGCATCACGGTGGTCGCTTTGCTCATTTCGATTCGGATCGAAAAAAAGGGGCAGTACTTGTCCGTATCCAAAGTGAAAACGAATCTGGTCAAACAAACGATTCGTTCTCCGCGGGTGCGCATCGCGGTTACGATCGCCGCGCATCTGATCGCTATCGTTCAAATCGCGCCGCTGCTCGCCGTCGTCGGCTTCTCTTTTATGCCGGTAACCGACCTGTACGCCGGAATGTTCGACCCGAGCCATTTTTCACTGGATCATTACCAAGCCGTGTTCGAATCGGTAGCGGGCATTCAGCCTCTGTTCACCAGTATCGGGTATGCGGCCGCCGCGAGTTTGGTTATCGTGCTGATCATGCTGTGGATCGGGCGGTTGATTACGAAACAGGGCAATCGTTGGACGGAAGGCATCGAATTTGCGCTGCAAATTCCGTGGTTTCTGCCGTCTACGCTGATCGCGCTCGGATTGCTCATGACTTTCAATCGTTCCAATCCGCTCGTCGGCGGTACGGTGTTGACGGGAACGGTATATCTGTTGGGCATCGGCTACATGATTCTGGTGACCCCCTTCACGCTGCGCATGATCAAAGCCGCTTACGCCGGCATGGACGGGACGCTGGAAGAGGCCGCCAAAAATCTGGGAGCTTCGGCGTGGAGCCTGTACTGGAAAGTACTGTTCCCGATTTTGCTTCCGCTTGTGCTGTCCGTCTTTCTGCTGAATTTTATCGGCTTGCTGGCCGAATACGATCTGTCCGTCTTTTTATTCCATCCGTTCTATCAGCCGCTTGGCGTCGTGCTGCAGGCAGCCACCGCTCCTGAAGCGGACCCTCAAGCGCAGATGTTAAGCTTTGTGTATTCGGTGCTGATCATGCTCGTATCGACCGCAGCCATTTTGTTCGTGTATCGGCAGCAGCGTTAGCAACAATCCGGAACTTTTCCGGAGCGAGGAGGGTGTATGCATGCCAGACGAAACAAGCCTCAAGTTCGAACCCGACGGACAAGCCAAACCTTATCCGGGCAATACGATCATTAGCTTCATTCGTGAAGAGCGGTTCGCCGTCTATCGGCTGGCGAAAGAAGTGAGCCAACGGTTCCGCTCTTCCGGCTTTGCACACTGTTACGCTTTTTTACCCTACGAATCGTTTCACGTGACCGTATTGAAGCTCTGCCGTGAAATTGATCGCGGTACGCCCAAGTGGCCCGCGCCTCTGCCGCCGGATGCCTCTTTTGCCGAAGTCGATCGCCATTTGCAATCGGCTTTCGAGCGGACGACACAGCCCGGGCCGATCACTATGCGCGCTTACGCCTGCGAGGATTGCAATATCCGGCTGGAACCGGCTGCCGAGTCCGATGCGCGGCGTATCGCGCTTTACCGCGAGCAGCTGGCGCAGGCAGCGGGCCTTCGACACGAAGATCACGATCATTATTCGTTTCATCTGACCTTTTCGTATCGGCTTGCCGCACTTGACACGCAGCAGGCAGCGACCGCACAGCGGATAAGCGGCGAATATACGGATTTTCTCCAACGCGAAGAGATCGTATTTGAAATGCCGGAGCCGGTTTTCGCTATTTTCAATGACATGCTGCACTATGATACGGATCTGCGAACGAGAAGTGAGACGTAAACGGACCGTTGGAAATATTGAAACGCGGAGCCCGGCAGGCGGCGGAAGAGGCAGGTCAAACGCTGCTGGCGGCCAAAAAAGCTATGGGCTTCGTAACGTTCAAGTGAGTTCGGGTCCATGACGTTGAACGCGAAAAGTCTGCTTCCGGTAATCGGACAGCGGGCTTTTTAAATTTTAGTTACATAATAATATTACGGTAAACTCATGGCTCGCAAAATCATTTTTTTGAAAAAGCGAACTCGATCCCGATTCAAAGCGTATACGGGTCAGACAAAAGGAGGGGACACCATGAACGAGGCGTTAAGCCGGGAAGAGGCCAGGCGGCTGTTCGAGCGGCATTCGAAAGCGGTATTCGGCATTTTGCTGGCGCTGACCAAATCCAAAGCGCTCGCGGACGACCTGACCCAAGAGACGTTTATCCGCGCTTTCCGCAAATACGATCAGTATCGCGGCGAAGCGGGAGACGACGCAGCGGTTCGGCCCTGGCTGGCGCGTATTGCCGTGAACCTGGCGCGCAGCCATTACCGCAAATTGAAATGGCAGACGTTGTTCGGGCAGGTACCGGACCAAGCGGCGGAATGGACAGCCGAAGCGGTCGCGCTGCTGAACGAACGGCAGCTGGAACTATGGCATGCTGTCGGCCGACTGCCGCGCAAGAGCCGCGAAGTGATTCTGCTGCATTATTATGCGGAAATTCCGCTCAAGGAAGCCGCGGAGACGCTCGACATCCCGCTCGGCACGTGCAAATCGAGACTGGCGGCAGGACTTGCGAAGTTGAGAGTAAACCCGGATCTGCTGGATTATGGTATGCCCGGCTATGTCAAGAGCAAGGAGGAACTGCGATGATCCGCGACAACAGAACGGTCGAACACGATATTCAGAAACAGGAACTGGCGCAGCGTTTGAAGCATGAAGGTTCCGGAACGATTGCGAACCTAACAACTGATCTCTCGTTTGAGTCCGTCTGGGAAGGAGAACTTAAACAAATGAGACAAGTCAAAGAATCCGGATCAGGCAGTCGATTCAGGAGAGTGTTTGCGGTTGTCGCGGTTCTGCTGCTTGCGGCGGCAGCCATCTTCGGTATTCGGCTGCTCGACTCCTCCAAGCCGATGCCTGCCGTTTCAGACGTGTCGGACATAAAATTCCGGGAACTGCGCGATATTTATGCACCGACTACGGGTAGACGCGTGGTAGATGAACAAATCGAAAAACTGTCGACTCCGTTGAATATCGTATTGAAAGATCAGGACGTCACGCTGACACTGGTTAAAGCATACTATGATGGTGGTCGGGTCATGATCGATTATGTGGTCGACGATCAAAGCGGCGGTGCGGACTTGAACGAGAAAAATGCTTCATTCGACTATAAATTGAAGACTTCTGCGGACGGCAAAGAATGGGATCAGAGTTCTACCCGTTCGAAGACCTTTTTGGGCAGTCATCGATTCGCAGGTACCCTTACCTACATGTTTAAATCATATAACGGGCCGACAGCCCTCAGCGTAGACCTGAAAGTCAGCCGGCTTGCTACGAAAAACGGAAAGTGGGAAGCCAAGATCCCTCTATCTTCGGCCCAAACGGATAAGCTGACTTCAACCTTTTATCCGGGAACCTCTTTCACTTATGAAGGAAATGCATTTACTTTGACCGAGGTTTCCTCCGGCCCGACTTTCAACCTGATTCGGATGGCTCAGAAAGCTACGGGCCAGATTTCCACGAAAGGTATTATGTATTACGACGATGTCGATACCCGTTTCTATCAGCAGTGGATGACGGGAGACGATTTTGAAGAAGGAAGCGTACAATGGGTGGAGGTGCTTGATCCTTTTGTACCTACCAATCCCAAGCCTTCTTCGCTCAAACTTCGTATCTTCGAATCCCAAACGATGGACGATACGAATACAGGCACCGCTACCCAGCCTTTTGAAGGTAAAACACCGATCACACTGACCGGCTTCGACGGAGAAACGATGACGCTGACGAATATCGATTTCCAGAAGGAACGAACGGTTGTACAATTGAAATACAGCGATCTCAACGTACAGACATGGTTTCCATATTTCAATTCTTCAAAAACGGATGGCGGCTACGTCGCTTATTACAATCCGCAGCGTATATCCAAAAACGAGCTTTTATTCGAAGCAATCTTCCCACCGATGGACCCGGACGAACTCACCGGGTTTGCGGCCACAACTTCGAAACAGCCGAAGTTTGAATCTGTCGAAATTCCGCTCGAATGGGACAAAGCCATACCAGGGCGCCCAAAAGCGATCCCCGCTGCATCAGAGTAAAACGCAAATAAAAGAGCCGCTCTGATCGAGCGGCTCTTTTTACTGTATATAAGCGAGAAAGGATCAGCCTTTCAACCAGGCGTTCGCCAGCAGCATGGCGCCCTTCTTGGCATTCGTCTCCGCGAGCGTGTTCAGCATCACGAAGTCGTGGATGATGCCCTGGAAGCGGGCGGCCGTGACCGGAACGCCGGCTTCGCGCAGCTTGTTGGCGTACGCTTCGCCTTCGTCGCGCAGCACGTCGGCTTCGCCGGTAATGACGAGCGCTTCCGGCAGACCTTGCAGCTGCTCGGTCGTGGCGCGCAGCGGGGAGGCCGTGATCTGGTTGCGTTCGTCCGGATCGGTCGTGTACTGATCCCAGAACCATTTCATGCCGTCCTTCATCAGGAAGTAGCCTTCCGCGAACTGGTTGTAAGATTCCGTCTCGAACGAAGCGTCCGTGACCGGATAGAACAGCAGCTGCTTGGCAATCGCCGGGCCGCCGCGTTCTTTGGTCATCAGCGTGATCGCCGCGGTCATGTTGCCGCCGACGCTGTCGCCGCCCACGTACAGCTTCGACGTGTCGAAGCCTTCGGCTTCTCCCTGCGCGGAGATCCATTCCAGCACCGCGTAGATCTCTTCGATCGCGACCGGGTATTTATTTTCCGGGGACAGGCTGTAATTCGGGAAGACGACCGCCACTTCCGCGCCGACCGCAAGTTCGCGGATCAAGCGGTCATGCGTATGCGCGTTGCCGAACACCCAACCGGCTCCGTGGATATAGAGCAGCACGGGAAGCGGGCCGGTCGAGCCTTTCGGACGCAGGACGCGGATCGACACCTCGCCTGTCGGACCGCCGGGAATGCTTTTGTCTTCAAGCTCGACATCCGGTTTGTACACGTCGCCGGCTTGCACTTCGTCTACGGTCTCACGGCCTTTTTCCGGTCCGAGGTCGGACAGGAAAGGAGGCTTCGCGTTGTCGTCGGCAAACTGCTGAGCGGCAGGTTCAAGCACGGGCTTTTTGGCATCGGTCATAGAAATCGGGCTCCTTTCGGTGCCGGTTGGCACCTTCGCAAATTGGGAGAAACTTAGGAAAACTCATATCCCGTAACAGGTGGGCGATCGCTATGTATTCCGGGTGAGGCCCACTTCGACTATATACCACAAAATTTAATTTTGTGAAACATACCCGTTCATTTCAGGGCGTTCGACCGCGATCAGTTTCCCTTCCGCCTGGATGATCGTCATCCTGCCTGCTGACAGCACCGGCCCGAACGTGGAGCTGCTGGTCTCGACAACGCCTAAGGTACGGGAAGACCGAAGATCGATCAAGTAGACGTTCCCGTTCGCCTGCGCCGCATAGGCTTGGGAACCGATCAGGTCCAGCCTGACAGGCGGGCGGCCTTTTCCGTATTCGAGAAGCGGAACCGGCGTTTCGGGCTGATCCAACTCGAAGCGGCCGATTACGCCTTGACCTGTCGGCTGACCCGGACCGGACAGGCCGGAGACGATCGCATACAGCCGATCGTTCTCGATCAGCACCTGACCCGCAATCGCGGGCGTTGAGATCGCAGCCGAACGGTATTCCAGCGAAGACAATAGTTTGCCGCTGCGAATATCCACTTGGTCGATGACGGCGGAACCGTCGTACCGCTCGGCGCCCGGCAGGAGGCTGCGGGCATAGAAATGCCCTTTGCGAACAGCGAGCAGATCGCCATGACTGCCGATCAATTCCCACACACGCCGACCGGAGGCGACATCGTACCCTTCGTATCGGGTAGCCAGAATTGCGCCGCTCGTCTCGACGGACACGATCGCCACGCCGTTATGGACGCCTTGCAGTTTCGGATACGAGGTGTCCGGTCGGGCGGGGATTTTCCAGATCAGCTGTCCTATCCGCCCTGCATAGACGCGGAGGCGCTCGGTATCGGCGGCATATATTCGCCCGGCTGCGATCGACAGGCGGACCCGGCCCGCAGGAGGGCGGCCGTCCGCCTTGATGATATGCAGCGTTTTGCCGGTCGATGCTTCCAGTCGCAGAATACGGCCTGCTTCATCCATATAGGACACCGTACCGCTGCCGATCGCAGGATTGCAGATCGTCTTGTGGGCGGACGTCCACCGGAGACGGCCATTGGACGCCTCGACAGCGCGTATCCGTCCCTGCGAGACGGAATAGATCAACCCTTCGGACGTTTGCGCTCCAAAAGACGACTCCGGATCTTCGGCGTCGAAATCGGCGGCGGCGGTCCAGACGGGGCGAAGCGTCCGGACGGGATCGCCGGTTTCCAAAAGGACAGAAGGCTTAGGCTCCCCGACCGGAGTCGATGCGGCGCCGCCGGAAGACAAACCGAGCTCGATCGGTACGGCCTGCCCCGGAATAAGCAGCGCGTAAGCGAGCAGTCCCCAAATGACTTTTTGCGAAATATTCATGAGCGGTTCTCCTTTTATAGTTTACATAATATTTAATATGTCATTAGTTAAAATAATCTATGTTTTTATCCGCTATCAAGCTCCAACAAATCCCATTTATATACATCTATTAGCATGAACGCTTCACAGGCAGAGATCGTTGCTTGAGTTCAAAATTAAACTTGCGGCCGACTTCCGTCGCATCCCCGCACGCATTGCTTGTATAATAGAAGAAACAGCGGTGAACAGACTTTGATTCAGAGAACGGAGCGAATTGCACATGACGACCATACGTATTCCCGACGACGAAGCGTGCGAGAGCTATGCCGAGTATTTGGAAGCTTTCCTCATCTGGATGCAGGACGCGGGCTATACCGACTATACGCAAAAAAACTACCTCAGCGACGTCCGGCATTTTCTGATTGCATTGAAGGAACGGGAGCTGGACACGGTAAAAAAAATCCATGTCATGTCGTTCCTGTCCAACGCGCGGCGCGAAGGCGCGGGGGACGCGACGCGCAACCGGAAACATGCCGCGGTACAGTGCTTTTTCAAAGCGCTGATCGAGCTGGAACTGTTGGAACAGAACCCGGCGTTCGGCATCAAAAAAGCGAAAACGGAAACGAACCGGGCTCCCGTCTATATGGACGAGCGGCAGATCGCGGAATTTCTCGAAGCGGTCGAAGGCAAATACCGTGGGCGCAATCTGGCGATTTTCCTGCTCATGGCTTATATGGGACTGCGGGTCGGCGAAGTGCATGCGCTGAACGTGTCCCATTACAACGCCGAGCGGCGGACGCTCCAGGTGTTCGGCAAAGGGCGCAAATGGCGGACGCTGCCCGTGCCCGAAGCGGTCGGCGGAATGCTGGAAGAAGCGATCGCGCAGCGCCTCTCGCCGTGGACGGAACGCGAGGAAGCCCTTTTTGTCTCGCAAAAAGGGCGCCGGATGTCGATCCGCGCGATCCAGCAGCTGGCCGCGGACACGTTCGACCGTTTCCAGCAGGATCTGGAGCCGAACCAGCGTATCCCGTATTCCAGCCACAAGCTGCGCCATTCGTTCGCGACCATGCTGCTGCGCCGCGGCGCGGATCTCCGCACGGTGCAGGAGATGCTCGGCCATGCCTCGATCCAGACGACGACCGTGTATACGCACGTGACAAATCGCGAGAAGGAAGAAGCGATGAGCCGGCTCGATGTTAAGCTGCCGCCGAATCCGGGTAAAGGTTCGTAACAAGTACGAACTATAAGAGGAGGCTATTATTATGGGATTCAATCTTGGAGGACTCGGAGACATGCTGGGCAAACTGCAGGGAAGCGGAGGCCAGGGCGCGGGCGGTCTGGGCGGATTGTCGGAGATGCTGAACAAACTTCCGCTCGGCGAGCTGCTGCAGAAGCTTCCGCTCGACCAACTGCTGAACTCCGAATTTTTGCAGCAGCATACGCCGTTCAAATCCGCGGCCGAAATGCTGCAAAAATTCGGGATCGGCGGCACGAACGCCAACGATCTGCAAAACGTGCCTCCGCAGGAACTGGACGAAAAGGTCAATGCCAATACGAAGTTCGGCTCGATGCAGGAACTGCTGCAAAAAGGGCTGGAATTTATGCAGCAGCGCCAGGGCAAGTAACAGGGACGCAAGTATCCGGCTTGTGCAGCGGACGTTTGAGGAGCCGACGACAATCAACTTCGAACTCTACGAAATGATGCAGCATAACGCGGTTGCGCCGAACAGGGCGAGCCGCGTTTTTTTGACGAAAAAAAGGGGGGCTGCCCGGCCCGGAGTATGCGTGACATTCGGCGAAAACGACGCATGTTCCCGGCCGATTCCGATTGTTCATTTGCTCCGGGCATGCTATCGTAGGCAGACGGGCCGTTCGCCGCCGGATCATGCAGCATCTTCCGGCAGGCGCGGCAGCCAATCCAGGCTGGCCGATTCCGCGCAGGCGGGTCGACAGCAAAAGGGGTCTAAACAGAAATGCGTTTCGATATCGAGTATTTATCTTTCTTCGTCATCCAGGTGGAAGGCCGCGAAGGCCAGGGAGCGCGAGGGTACAAACATTATCAGACCCTGGACGACTACGATTACGAAGACAGTCCGGTCAAAAAGTTTTTGGATAGCGAATTTTCCCGCATCGCCAAACGGAAAGTCGAGAAAAATCCGCTGACCGAGCAGGCGCCGACCAAAATCGGCACGTTTATCGTGGAGCCGGGCTACGAACTGGACAGCAATCCGAACTTCAACATGCTCAACCGGATGCGAACCGCGGACGGCAAAGAAGATTTCAAAAACGCTTGCGACGATCTGGTGCGCAATTATCTGGATACCGGTTCGGTACGGGGCGGCGCGCTGGTCCTCACCCGGGCCAAAATGACGACGCATTCCGACGATCCGTTCATTTTCGTCATGAAATGCGATTTCGAGAACAAAATCG
This sequence comes from Saccharibacillus sp. WB 17, assembly GCF_008634075.2. Taxonomy (NCBI): domain Bacteria; kingdom Bacillati; phylum Bacillota; class Bacilli; order Caryophanales; family Paenibacillaceae; genus Saccharibacillus; species Saccharibacillus sp. WB 17. The sequence goes on from NZ_VPFK02000012.1 coordinate 153,628, forward strand.
CGCGTATCTCGGACGAGCAGAACCTGATCGACGAAGTCGAAATGGCGATCAGCACCAAAAGCATCAAATCGATCATGTATCCGCATATGCCGGAAGCGGGCATGACCGAAGAATGGGAGCTGAAGATCCACCAGCCTTCGCATGCCCGCTACTTCGAAGACTTCCTGAAATTTGTCGTCTACGAGCAGTCCATGCCGGAGATCGTGAACGAACGCGTCATGGAATTCGTGCAGACTTACGTCGAAGAGAAATGGCCCGACGAGACGAGCGAAGAACGCCAGCGAGAGGAACACGATCTGGAATTGTGGACCGCAAGCGACAAGCGGGATATTCAGGGCAAATGGGAACCGGAGCAGGTCATGGAGACGGTGGAACGGATTACCGAGTTCCAGCCGGACATCGAAGTGCGCTTCAAGCTTGGCAATACGCAGATCAAAGGCCTGCTGGCCGATTTCGGCTACGGCGTGCATATCACGCGCCTGAACGGCCGTTACGCGGTCATTCTGGAAGGGGAATCGTTTACGTTCGACAAAGGCCATTCGCCGATCGAACTGCTTCAGCCCGACGATTTCGAGGCGGTGGCCAAGCGTCTGCTCGAACGCAGGGACGAGCCCGGCGACGGTCTGCCTTACTAACATCCGGAGGAGGAGACGCCTTTGAGCACGCGCGGCAGCCGCGACCCGCTATCGGGAGTTCGCACCGAAATGTCGGGCGGAGGCGTACGCTTTTTGTCCGAACGGGAAAAATCGCATTACGCGGCGATTGCGCTCGAAGCGATCGCGCGCGTCCGGCCGGATATCGAGCCGGACGAACTGATGCCGGTCCGGGCGCTGGAGCTCGACAACGACGAGATGCTGCTGGAGTATGCCCGGCAGCGGGGCGGCATTCCTTTTTACCGCGGACCGCGCCTGTTTCTGCGGATCGCGGTCTCCGGCGAGTTCCGCGACCTGCAGACGGATTGGGCGCCCTGCCGGTTCGACGACCCGGACGCGGCCGCCGGTCCGCCGCCGGAGCCGATCGGGCCGCCCGAAGAAGCTTCGTGCCTGCGCGGCGCCTATTCGCTGGACGCTTCGGGTGTCCGGCCGTTCTATCTGTTCCCGCCGCGCGCCTACGACCGGACCGGGCAGCGGATCGGGCAGAGCGAACGGCTCGGCCCGTGGGAATGGATCGACCTGCGGGGATCGGCCCCGCCGAAGCGCAGTCCCGCGGCGCCGATCCGGCCGCCGCAGGCGTCGATTCCGCCCGCGGATTCGCGGCGGCCGGAACAGCCGCTGCCGCTTGAGCGCGACGAGATGCGGCGCGTGCGCGCGGCCGTGCTCGATTATTTGCTGCGCGGCGCCCGGCCGCGGGCGTACCGCTGGGCTTTTCTCGCGGGGCGGGAACGCTCGTCGTTCCGTCCGCTGGCCGGCGGATTCGTGCATGTCCGCCTGTATCGGCTCGTGAACGGGCTGCCCGTGCTCGGCGCCTGCCTCGACCTGTACGTCGAGCGACGGACCGGACGGTTATCCGCCGCTTCGGACGAACTGCATTTTCGCCGCGTCCGCAGCGAACGGTTCGCCGAAGTGTTCGCCAAGCCGCGGCTGTCTCCGGCTGAAGCGTGGAACAAGCTGCGGGAGCAGATTCGGATTCTGCCGTATTACGCGCTCGGCGACGGCAGCGCGGGCACCGGCGATATGAAGCAGGCTTCGCTGATGTGGGTCGAAGAGAGCGAATTCGTGTGCGAAGCCGTGTCCGGCGAACTACTGCGGGCCGAACCGGTTCGCTTGTAACGTCAAAAAACCCGATTCTCCATAAGGAGAATCGGGTTTTTCGGTCATGGATAGCGGACCCCGGCTTGTTGGACGTGCCGGGCGGCCACTTTCCAAAAAGAGTTTACAGATTGACTTTGGCAATTTCCGATTTGAGCTTGTTCGCCGAAGCGTTGAGCAGTTCCAGTTCCTTGTCGTTCATCGGAATTTCCAGATGCTCGCGCACGCCGGAAGCGTCGACGACGCACGGGAGACCGAGGTAGACGTCGGAGATGCCGTGGTAGTTGTCCAGCAGCGTCGAGACGTTCAGCACGGAGCTTTCGTTTTGCAAAATCGCCGTCACGATCCGGTCAAGCGCCAGCGCGATCGCGTAGTACGTCGAGCCTTTGGCGTTGATGATCTCGTAGGCGGCATTCTTCGTGTTGTCGAAGATCTGGTCCTGATCACCGGTCGACAAGTTGAGATCCGCGCCGGCGACGTTCGCCATGCTCCAGACCGGAAGTTCCGAATCGCCGTGCTCGCCGATAATATGGGCGTGAATGCTGCGCGGGTCCAGGTTCTTCTGCTTGCCGATCAGGTAGCGGAAGCGCGCGCTGTCGAGCAGCGTGCCCGAACCGATGACGCGGTGAGCCGGCCAGCCGCTTTTCTTGTATGAGACGTACGAGAGAATATCGACCGGATTCGTCGCGACGAGAATGATGCCGTTATCGTTGTATTTGACGATATTGCCGATGATCTGGTCGAAGATGCCTGCGTTGCGGTTGAGCAGATCGATCCGGTTCTCGCCCGGACGCTGCGCCGCGCCGGCCGCGATGATGATGACGGCCGCGTCTTTGCAGTCGGAATAGTCGCCGGCCCAGACTTTGACGCCGCCGACGAACGGAAGCCCGTGATTCATGTCGAGCGCCTGCCCCAGGGCAAGCTCCTTGTTGACGTCGATCAGAACCAGCTCGGTCATCCGCTGCCTAAGCAGAAGCGTGTAGGCTGTCGTGGCTCCCACGTCGCCCGTGCCAATCACGACGACACGGCGGGAACGCGTGGATGAAGTTGTCATGTCCAATTCACTCCAATTCTTTAATTTAGTGAGATGAGAGGAAGCATAAAGAGATCCTCTTAACTTTTAACCAGTCTACACGGTAAAAAGCCACCTGTCACGGAATTGGCCCAAAACTCTTTTCGCGAACATTGTCGATTTTTGCTATAATTCAAAAGGGTTTGCCCAAGTATCCGAAACGTTTTCGGTTGGAAAAGAGGTTGAATGATTATGCGCGGGTTCGCAATCCTGCTCGGATTCAGCCTGACCGGCGTCCTGCTGCACGAAGGACTGCATCTGCCGCTGCCGGGCAATGTCATCGGGCTGCTGCTGTTTTTGTCCGCGTTATTCGGCAGGGTCGTCAAGTTGGAATGGGTGGAACAATCGGCGCGCCTGCTGACGAGCCATCTGCTGCTGTTTTTTATCCCTTACGTGATCGGCGCCGCGGCGCTGTTTCCTTTGCTCGGCGCAAGCGCGGTCTCGATCGTGGTCGGCGTTGTCGGCAGCACGTTCGCCGTCCTGTGGGTAACGGGCATCGTCGCCCGCAAAGCGTCGCCCCGAGAAGAGGAGGCGGACCATGAATCATTTTCTGCATGATCCCCTCTTTGGCCTCACCTTAACAATCGGTGCCTACGCGATTGCCCGGGGCGTGCATGCCCGGCTGCCGTGGCTGCATCCGATTCTGGGCAGCAGCGCGATCATTCTGGCCGTGCTGGCGCTGCTGCGGTTCCCGATCGCCGACTTCCAGGGCGAAGTCGACCTGCTGACCGCGCTGCTCGGTCCGGCCACGGTCGCGCTGGGCGTGCCGATCTACAAGCACCGGGCGCTGATCCGGCAGCGGATGGCCGCGGTGCTGCTGTCCGTGTTGGCGGGATCGGTGATCGGGATCGTCAGCGCCGGCCTGCTCGTGTACGTCACGCACGGTTCGCGCGAAGTGCTGCTGAGCATTTTGCCGAAGTCGGTCAGTTCGCCGATCGGCATCGAAATCTCGCGCGCGCTCGGAGGCACGCCGGAGCTGTCGGTCATGTTCAGCGTCGTGACGGGCGTGCTGGGCGGCGTGCTCGGTCCGGCTGTCCTGCGCCTGGCCGGGCTGCGCGATCCCGTCTATTTCGGGCTGGCGATGGGCAGCGCCGCGCACGGTTTCGGAACGGCGCGAAGCTTGCAGGAGTCGGAGACGGCAGGCAGCTTCGCCGCGCTGGCGATGGGGCTGTCCGGCATCGTCACTTCGCTGCTGTTCGTGCCGGTCTATATCTGGCTCGGGCAGGGCTGAGCGCCGCGGAGACGCTCGGTATCTTTTATGCTATAATGACGAAGGCATTGCGCGGTTACAGGATTTACGGGCGCTTCAAGCGCTTTTACTTCGGAATCAAAGGGGGCGGGCCGCGATGCGTATCGGAAGAAGGGTGCTTCTGCCCCTGCTTGCCATGCTGATCGTGCTGGCCGGATGCAGCGGAGACACCTCCAAGGAGGACGCGGTATCCCAACCGGCGGTACAGGATCAACCGACCGAAGACGGCGGAGGTCAGGAAATCACGCTTGTCGAACCCGAAGAGGGCGGCAGCGCGAACGAATATGAACAATACGTCGTCCAGACGCGCCTCACCGAGATGCATCTGTTCAACGGCAAGACAGGCATGGCCTGGGGCTTGACCCGCAGCGCCCTGCGTGTCTATCTGACCGGCAACAACGGCAAGAACTGGGTGCCGCTGTCGCCGTCGGAACAGATCGCGTTCTCGACGGTGCCGGAATACGGCAAGGAAGTGTTTTTCACCGATACAGCGCACGGCTGGATCGTGCGCAGTTCGGGGCTGTCCGAAGAGACGCTGGTGCTGCGCACGGCGGATCGCGGAGAGAATTGGGCGCTGTCCACGCTCGGGCGGACGGACGAACTGCCGGCCGCGTTTTATTTTACCGATAACGAAAAAGGCTGGCTGATGACGACCAAAACGTCCGACGCCGCAGGAAGAGAAGACAAGACGCTGTACCGTACGCTGGACGGGGGAGAGAGCTGGACGCCGGTCATGCGTACGGCGAGCGGCTCGCAGCCGGGCGGGTCGTCCGATCCGCTGCCGGAAATCGGCTATCTGTCGGGCATGCGCTTCGAGTCCGACGGCAACGGCTACGCGACCCTGCTCGAACTCGGGAAGCCTTCGGTCTACCGGACGACGGACGGGGGGCGCAACTGGGTCAAATCGTCTTCTTTCTTCGCCGGCGAGAAAACGATCGGCGAATGCGATGCCTACCTCAACGGCAAGCCGCAGGCTTACAAGAGCGGTTCGGGTTCGTGGGTGCCGGTCGGCTGCAAGCAGCGCGACACGGTGCAGTACAGCGGGGCCTTCACCCAGAACGCAGGCACGGGCTGGAAGCATGTTCCGTTCGACGTGCCGGCGCAGGAAGCGCTCAACTTCCAGATCGCGCCGGTCTTCCTCGACCGGATGAACGGATGGATGGTGCGCGGACCGCTCGTGTATCGCACGACGAACGGCGGCAAGAACTGGAAGGCGCTGCCGCAGAGCAAAAAGCTTCAGGAGAATATGGACAAGTATCCGGAGATTTTCCAGGTAGAGTTCGTGACGGACAAGGCAGGCTGGATCCTGATCGGCAAAACCGAACTTCGCCGTTCGCTGCTTATGCAGACGCTGGACGGCGGCATGACGTGGAACGTGATCTGATCGGCACTCGGCAGGAACATCGACAAAACGCTCTCAAGCAAGAGGGCGTTTTTCATTTTCTTTTGTTGATGTGAAATAAATCACATACATCCATTCGAAAATGTGTTATTTTTTAAATATAAAGAATGTACACAAACAAAAACCAACGAGGAGTGATCTACATGACCACTGCAACCCAACAAATGACCCGTAACTATTTGACGCTCTGCTACAACTGCCAGGACGCCCATCTCTGCGATACCGAAGAACAATGCCTGACGTGCTGGACGGAACAAGGTCTGCTGGACGAACAAGAAGCCGAGCCGGTCGAGACCCAAGCGCTGCTGAACCTGTACTACGCTTAACTTCGAACGCCTCAAGACCTGCAAGATGCAGCGAAGCGCGCTGTAACAAGTGAATACATTCACATTAAAAAAAGAACAAGATCTCCGGATCGAAAGTCTTTCGCCCCTATCCCGCGGAGGACTTTTTGCCGTTTGCGGACGGAGGCTCCTTGATAGGCGGCGTTTGCGCCGGCCGGCCGTTTGGTTAATAATACGGTGAAAAGAAAAGGAGCTGACAGCGACATGGACTTTGAATCGATGACGGTGATCGTAACCGGCGCCGCCCAAGGAATCGGACGCGCCGTTGCCAAGAGTTACGCGGAAAAAGGAGCACGGGTCGTGCTTGCCGATACGCAGGAACCCGAAGGAGCGGCCGCGGCCGCCGAGATTCGCAGCGAAGGCGGAGAAGCGATCTTCGTGCCGTGCGACGTCTCGCAGGAAGCGGATATTACGCATCTGATGCGCGAGACGATCGAAGCGTTCGGGCAGATCGACATCCTGATCAACAACGCCGGATTCGGCATTTGGAAATCGCCGTACGAACTGACGGTCAAAGAATGGGACGACGTGCTGAACACGAATGTGCGCGGGACGTTTCTCGCGACGCGGGAAGCGGCGCTGCATATGCGCAAGCACGGCAAAGGGTCCGTCGTCAATCTGTGTTCGACGCGCGCCCATATGTCCGAACCGAACTTCGAAGCGTATGCCGCTTCCAAAGGCGCGATTCTGGCGCTCACGCATTCGCTTGCGATTTCGCTCGGCGACGACGGCATTCGGGTCAACTGCGTGAGTCCCGGCTGGATCGAGACCAAAGAGTATGACCAGCTGCGCGAAGAAGACCACAAGCAGCACCCGGCCGGCCGCGTAGGCACGCCGGACGATGTGGCCCGCGCCTGCCTGTATCTGACGCATCCGGACAACACGTTCCTGACAGGAACCGAACTGGTGCTGGACGGCGGCATGACACGAAAAATGATTTACGCGGAATAAAAGACGATTATTGTCGAAAAGAAGCGGACAGCGTATCATGTGCTGTCCGCTTTTTTGACATCAAGCAAGCTTTGGACGGTTTTTTGTCATGCAGGATGTAAAAATAAGGTTTGAAGGGTCCGTATCCGGGTAATAGGAAGAATACGGAGCATCTGACTACACTCTAATCGCAATTTTGCCTTCTCCCAAGTTGCATGTACGGACGGTCGGACGTGAACGCGGCTTTATCTACTTCGCGGACATCCGCGCAAAACACGAGGAGGAATTGAGATGGAATACTTATATTCGCCGGTGACGTACCGGATCAGCAGCGGCATGACAGGCAGAAGCGGAGCGGGATTCCGGAACCCCGTGGCGAGATCGGGCGCACCGATGATCGATGCCTCCATTCCGCAGACCAACTACGATCAACCGAACGTGATGGCTACACTGCAGAACAATCTGGGCCGCACAGGCACTTTCTATATCGTACCGGGCATGAATGCGGGACCGGGAGTGACTTCGACTTCGATTCAGGGGCGGCTTGAAGCGGCAGGCAGCGACCATATCGTCCTGAGCGCGGACTTCGGCCAACGCATGGTCGTCACGCTGAGCTGCATCGATTACGTCGTCTTCAGCGATACGACGGGCTATTTCTATTCCGGCAACGAAGCTTTCTTTGCAGGCCAATAATCCGACAGAGGATGAAGCACTCGTCCTCATTCCGGAGAAATCGGGGTTTCCTTCCATGAATGCCAACAGGTAAAAGACCTTTTCTGACGCATAGGCGTACGGAAAAGGTCTTTTTGATGTTCCGATTTTGGCGGTTCAGGCATTTTTGAAAATGATAGGTTTGGAGATTTAGAGGTTAGACGTCGATGACATAAGTCGTCACCGAGCCGGGAATCGCTTCGGCGACAAATCCGTCCCTGTCTCCGTGAACAGCGTCCAGCTGCGCCAGATTCTCGTCCGCCGTCGTCCGGTAAGCGCGGACGACGATCGGCAAAGCGGAAGCCGCAAAGTCCCGGCCTTCGATCCGATACCGGTAATGCACGGATTCCGTATCGCTGTCGTTCAGCGTGACGATAACCAGGCGCCGCCGGGAAGGATCGAACGCCGCGACCGAACCGGCTCCGCCGCTGCGCAGAATGACGCTGCCCGGACGAATAAACCGGCTGTAATTGCCAAGCGCGTAATACTGCTTGTACAGGGCGTAATCTTCCGATTCGTTGTGCTCGAACGGAGCAAAGATCAGGCCCCACGTGCTGACGTCGCTCTCGACGGCCTGCCAGTAGACCCACGCTTCGGCCCGCATGTCGTTCAAGTCGCGCGCGATACCGCGCGCAAGCGGCATTACGCCGTCCATCGACTGCGGATCGACGGTCGGATGCTGCCCGTTCTCGTAGCCGACTTCCGACATCCACAGCTTTTTGCCGTCGGCGGACACCGCGTCCCTCAGAGGAAGAGGATCGTGTTCGGGATCGGGGTACGTGTGCGTATTGACCTGCGCGACATACTCTTTGACATCAGGCGCGAAAGCCTGCCACGTCTCCAGCGCCATCCGCACAAGCGATTCGTCGGAAGCGCTGATCGCCGTCTCCGTCAAGCCTTTTGCCGCAAGCGCGGCATGCACTTCCCGAATGACCGCCTGCTGCTGCTCCGGCCCGATATGGGCGCCTTCCTGCTTGGCGATCCGATACTTCCACCAATCGGCGACCGGTTCGTTAAACGGCGCCAGCGTGCGGAAAACAAGTCCCCATTCGTCGCGGAAATGCTTGACCGTCTCCGTCAGGTAATCGGCAAATTCCGTTTCGCTTCCGACGCGCAGATTGCCGGTTCCGTCGAGGCCGCCTGTCGTGCACCCGTCCGCGCCGTCTTCGGCATGCGGATCGTACGAACCGGTCATCCACCAGGGAGGACTGTTGGAAAAAGCTTCGAAAATCGGCTGCTCCGCGATCTCCCGGATCTGCTGCGCCACAGCGCGCTGGCGGGCATCGCGCGACCAGTCCCACGACCGGTCTTCGTTTTGATACGACAAAATCGCTTTGCCGTAATGCAGGTACGGATCGTGCTCGTCCTTCGTGCCGCCAATGTTGTAGCGCGCGATGTTGAGGCCCAGCCCTTTTTCCGCGTCGTACAGCTTCTCCACGATTTCCGTGCGGCGCTCTGTACTCCAGCCGCCGACAACGTTGGCCCACCAGGCGAGGGACGTGCCCCAACCTTCGAAAGTCTGCTGCTTCGCGGACAGGTCGACCGTGATCGGAATGACTTCTTTTTCCACCCGAATCCCTCCTTCAAGCGTCTCGTTCAGCCTCAGTATACCTTCAAGTGAGCGGATACAAAACGAAAATTTTCGGACAGCGTGCAGGATTATGCGCGCAGCCCCCGAATCGAACAGAAAGCCAAATAAGGAAGTCTTCATGAAAAAAACGGAAAGGTCGTGAACTCCATGAACCTGCACGAAATCGCGCAAATCGCACCTTCGCCGCGGCAGTTGAACTGGCAGCGGCTCGAATTTTACGGATTCATCCATTTCGGCATGAACACGATGACCGGGCGGGAATGGGGAGAAGGGCATGAAGATCCGGCGCTGTTCGATCCCGACCGGCTGAACGCGGACGAATGGGCGGCGCTGCTCCAAGCTTCCGGCATGCGCGCGCTTATTCTAACCTGTAAACATCACGACGGATTCTGCCTGTGGCCAAGCCGCCATTCGGCGCATACGGTAGCGAACGCGCCGTGGAAGGGCGGCCGGGGCGATCTCGTACGCGAAGTCTCGGACGCCTGCCGGCGCCGCGGCTTGAAGTTCGGCGTCTATCTGTCGCCGTGGGACCGCACCGAGAGCCGCTACGGAGAAGGCGCGCCTTACGACGATTTCTACGTGAACCAGCTGGAAGAACTGCTGACCGGCTACGGCGAGATCGCCTGTGTCTGGCTTGACGGGGCGAACGGCGAAGGACCAAGCGGGAAGCGTCAGTCCTACGATTGGGACCGTTACTACGACACGGTACGGCGGCTTCAGCCGGACTGCGTCATCAGCGTCTGCGGACCGGATATTCGCTGGGTCGGCAACGAAGCGGGCGAGACGCGCGCCGAAGAATGGAGCGTCGTGCCGGCCCCGCTGCGGGACGCCGAGAAGACGGCGGAGAAGTCGCAGCAGGCCGACGACGGCGCTTTTTCGAGGTCTTTCGATTCGATGGAAGCGGATCTGGGCAGCCGGCAGGCGATCGCGGCGTACGACGGAGACTGGGTCTGGTATCCGGCGGAAGTCAATACGTCGATCCGTCCGGGCTGGTTCTACCATGCGGAGGAAGACGACCGGGTGCGCGGCGCCGACGAACTGTTCGGGATTTACGTGAACGCGGTGGGCGGCAATGCGACGTTCCTGCTGAACGTCCCGCCGAACGCGCGGGGCGAGATCGCGGAGCCGGACCGGGCTGCGCTGCTTGGGCTGGGAGAGCGGATTGCCCGGCTCCAAGACGACTCGCTCATGCGCGGAGCGGCGTTTGCCGTCTCCGGCCGCGCCGGCGCGGAAGACGGGCTGTCGGCGGTGGCGGAGGATCTGGCGCGGTTATCCGCCGCTGCGTCGGCAGATGCGTCCGGCCGCGCAGCCGGCAGCGGGATTTTTCCGTGGAAGCCGGCCGCAGGGGAAGCGGAGCCGTGGGTCGAGTGTTCGCTGCCGCAGGAGAAGTCGATCGACGCGGTATCGCTCGGCGAACATCTGCCGGCCGGGCAGCGGATCGAAAGGTTCGAGATCCGGGCGTGGACGGAGACCGAACCGGACTTCGCGGAAGGGCCGGCACGCCGAGAAGAACGACCGGCGGGAACTTGGGTGACGGTCGCGCAGGGAAGCGTCGTCGGCTATCGGCGCATCGTCCGCTTCGCTCCGGTCCGCACGGCGAAGCTTCGCGTCGTCTTCACCGGCTATCGGGAATTCCCGACGCTGTCGCACGTTCAGGCGCACGCGCTGGGGGCGAACGAATGATAGCTGAATGACGGCGATCCGATTGGGTACAAAGCCGGGCTGGTGCAACGCGTGAACAAAATGCTACTATATATAGAACGGAAATTGTTAAGCGAGGCATACATGCACGGGGAGGAACTACGATGACCAAGCTCCAAGACCTGCTTCGGACCGACCCCGACGAGGAGCCTTTCGAACTTTCGCAGCGGTTGTTGATCCGGCTTCAGGGCTTTGTGCCCGAACCGGAAGGACGCGAGCTGATCGAAGCTTCTTTTGAATGGATGGACGATTTCGAGCTTGAGGAAGAAGCCCAAAAACGCGTGGACGAACAGATCAACGAAGCCTGGTCGATGTTCGTTCTGCTAACCGCCGAGGAACGCGTCTGGTTCTACGATAAGATGCTGGCCGTATTGGAAAACGAAACGTTTCGCGAACCTCGATCGGCGCGCAAAACGGCCAAACTGGCCGAATTGTTCGCGCTGCGCAAAGCTTCGCTGGAAAGCTCGTACGCGCTGCGGGGCGAACTTCGCCTCAACCACGGACGCGTACTGTCTTTGCTTGGCCGGTGGGTCGGGCAGGGGGCGGCTCTTGCGCCGGACGATCCTGTTCGCCAGTGGCTTTCGCGCGCCGCCGCAGCGGTGTTCGAAATTTATTTCAACCATCCGCATTACATGGACGACGACGATCTTCGCAGCGAAGCGGCCGGGCTGCTGCCGGAACTGATCCGCGCTTTTTATCCGGCCTGCAGTCCCGTACATGTCTATCTGCTCGGCTATCATGACCGTTATATGGTCGAACTTGCCGAATTGATCGACTTTTACATGAAGCTGGAACGGCCCAAAGAACGCAAGGGCAAAGCGTATCCCGGCTTGGCAAAAGCGTTTATGGGAGAAGGCGCGCCGGCGCTGGAACGGGGCATCGGGCCGGTGCTAGACATTCTCGCGCAGCGCATGCCGGCATGGACGGACGCGCAGTTCGACGAGTTTATCGACACGTTCGTCTATTATCCGCTGCTTCGGCAGCCGCTGCTCCAGATCGCGCGTTCGCCGGATCGCCGTCTGGTGCTCGACCTGGTCGCCGGGCAGAACCGGCAGACCGAACGCGAACGCCAAGCGGCGCAGACGCTTCGGGAAGCGAACCGGGTCGTGGCCCGCATCGCGGCCGATACGATGCCGAGCGGCGAAGGCGGGGTACAGTTCCGCGATTTCAACTTCAAGCTGTCGGTGATCGAAGAATTGATGTACAAGCAGCACGTGCTGCAGCCCCGCTTCGATATCGGCGTGTTCGTGCAGGAATACGCGCTGCGCGAAATTTCGATTGCGGCGGAAGGCGACCGCCCGATTCCCGAAATCCGGGAATATTTCGAACGGCTCGTCCTGACGGAGCACGATCTCGCCCGCGTGACCAAGCTGGTCATCGCCGGCGGACAGCAGGTGCATCACCAGATCGTGCCGTTCGGCAGCGGGGAAGACGGTTATTTCGACGTGCATTCGCTCGAAGATTTGTGCCATCTGCCCAATCTGCGCGTATTGCAGGCAATCGGCCTGCTCAAGGCCGATCCGTCGCCGGCGATCGAACGCGGGCTCATTTTGATACAGGAATAGGACATCGGCCGACATCGGCCGGTGTTGAAGGAAAGGACGTGCGGATTTATGAACAACGAAGAGAACCCTAAGCAGGACCGTCATCCAAGCGACGATCGGGAACGCGGCCAAGACGACGGTCAAAGCCTCAACCCGGATTCCGATCGCGCCAGCGGAGAGGAAGAGGAAGCGGAAGCGACGAAGGCTGCGGCGTCGAATCCTTTTAACGAAGAAGCGTGGAATCGGGAGACTTACGAAGCGTGGGTGCAGCGGTTCGGAACGCCCGAAGAAGCCGCCGGGCGGATTGCCCGGCAGCCGCTCAAGTCGCTCTCGGTGCTGGGCGAGACGATCGGCGATCCGGCGGGCCTGCGGATCATGAACCTGATGGGCTCGAACGGCAGCAAAGCGGTCGCGCTCGCGCTGCTCGGCGCTTCCGTCACCGTGGCCGATTTCTCGCCGGGCAACCGTAAGTACGCGCTCGAGCTGGCGGAGTCCGCCGGAGTGCCGCTTGCGTATCTCGTCTCCGACGTGCTGAAGCTCGACACGACGGATCTGGCCGGCACGTTCGACGTCGTCGTCGCGGAGATGGGCATTTTGCATTACTTTACCGACCTTTCGCCGTTCATGGGTCTGGCCCATACGCTGCTCGCGCCGGGCGGACGCTTTGTGCTGCGCGATTTCCATCCGGTCTCGACCAAACTGATCTCGTCCCGGGGCACAACGGCCAAGATTCGCAAGCACAAAGTGGACGGCGATTATTTCGACGCGACGCTTGAAGAACAGGATGCGTCTTTTGCCAAATATGCGGAAGGCGAGACCGCCAAAGTGCGGCTGCGCAAATGGAATCTGGGCGAAATCGTCACGGCGGCGGCGCAGGGCGGGCTGATCGTATCGAGCCTGACCGAAGAGCCGAATCTGTCGGGAGACAGCTTCGACAAAGGCATTCCCAAAACATTTACCTTAATTTCGCATAAATATTCAGACAAACTGTCGTAAAAGCGTGCAGGAAGGCGCCGCGAACGACACAAGTGAGAATGAGGCGAGCAGATCGGCCCTAAACCGCTTTTAAGGCGGTTTTTTGGCTTTTTTGAGCTTTGATTCCTATTTTGCTGCGGATAACTTGCACTTATAATGATAGTTACAGCTAAAAAAGAAACGGAGTGAACGAAATTGGGGAGTTGCTAGCTCGGGCCTTGGGACCGCAAGGTAAACAGTCGTCGAGGACGGTTATTCAACATCATATAGGAAAACGAAGGAGGTGGACCCGTCTTCTCGCAGCATGACGCTCGTCTGAGCGGCGCGGAAAACGGGATGTATATTGACTAGTGACCCCTTGCCCGGTTGGTTAAGTATTTTGATGGTCGTGCTGCTTGTCGGGTTGAACGGATTTTTCGTAGCGGCGGAATTCGCGATGGTGCGGATCCGGGAGAGCCGGATCGCCACGCTGGCGGACGCCGGAAGCAAACGTGCCGGATTCGCCAAAAGCATGGTCAACAATCTGGACGCTTACTTGTCGGCGTGCCAGCTCGGCATTACGCTCGCTTCGCTTGGCCTCGGCTGGATCGGGGAACCGGCGGTCGCATCGTTTTTGCGCCCGCTGTTCCACGCTCTGGGCTGGACCAACGAAGTGGCGATTCACGGCACGGCCGTGGCGATCGCGTTCGTGCTCATCACGGTGCTGCATATCGTGATCGGGGAATTGGCCCCGAAATCGATGGCGATTCGCAAACCGGAATCGGTGGCGATGATCGCGGCGGCTCCGATGGTGCTGTTCTACAAAACGATGTTTCCGTTTATCTGGGTATTGAACGGCATGGCGAACGCGCTGCTGCGCGTGCTGAAGATCGAACCGGCGTCCGAGCTCGACTCGGCGCATACCGAAGAAGAAATCCGGATTCTGGTCAAAGAAAGCAACAAAAACGGGCTGATCGACAACACGGAGATGGCGCTCGTCGACAACATCTTCGAATTCGCCGATACGACGGCGCGGGAAGTCATGATTCCGCGGACCGAGATGATCTGTCTGTACACGAATCTGTCGCGCGAAGAAAATCTGGAGACGGCTTACGACGGCATGCGGACGCGTTATCCGGTCTGCGAGCAGGATAAAGACCATATTATCGGCTTTATCCATATCAAGGATCTGATGCGTTCGCCGGAAGCCGATTACGACAGCCTGATCCGTCCGATCATCGCGGTGCCGGAATCGATCCGCATCAGCGAGCTGATGAAGTTGATGCAGCGCAGCCGCACGCAGATCGCGATGCTCGTCGACGAATACGGCGGTACCGCCGGTCTGGTCACGCTCGAAGACATCATGGAAGAGATCGTCGGCGAAATTCAGGACGAATTCGACGAAGAAGAACGTCCGGAGACGGAACAAGCCGGCGAGTTCAGTTATTCGATCGACGGCATGATGCTGATCGAAGACGTGAACGACCAGTTCGGCTTCGAACTGAATTTCGACGATTATGACACGATCGGCGGCTGGCTCTACGCGAGAATCGACGAGCTGCCGCCGCAAAAAGGCCAGTCGGTCGACCATGAAGGCTGTACGTTCATCGTCGACGAGACGGAGCAGAAGCGGATCTCGCGCGTGCGCATCCTGAAGCCGCTGCCCGAAGCCGACCGGATGCCGGAGCGCGAAGACTGCGCCGAGGACGCGCCGATCGATGGGGCACCGGAAGTGACGAACGAAGCGCGGGAACCGGAAGACAACTTCGAAACGGAACCCGTGGCGGCCCTTGCGGCCAAACGGATCGAAGCGGGCGCCTGAACCGGAAACGCATGAACCTGATTGCCTATACCTTGGATTCAAGCCCGCCGGCCGCAAGCCCGGCGGGCTTTGTTGTCTATATGGGGAACTTTCCGCGTCCGTCTGCGTATCGAAGCATGCGGAGAGCGCCGGGCCGGGCGCGAAGGACGTTCATTGACTTGGCCGAAAAATACCGCTACGCTGGGACGTATGGAGGGATCGATGATGGAGCTGAACGAAGGACACGAAGCACATGAAGGAAGAAAGGAAGACCGGTTCAGGCGCCTGCATCCGGACTGGATCGCCGCTTCGCGGCTCGGTAGCGCTTACTTCTATGCGATTCCGCTGCTGATCGCGCTCGCGCTGACCGTACTTGGCGCCGTTTTCGACTGGGCGTGGCTGCCGCTGTGGGTCGGCGGGCTGGTGACGCTCGGCTTTGCGCTCCTGTTCGCTTTTGCGGTGTTCCGGGTGCCGGTCATTTTGTATCGCCGGTTCGGTTTTGCCGTATTCGAGGAAGAGATCGAAATCCGCAAAGGGCTGTTCATCATCACCGAGACGCTGATTCCGATGACCAAAGTGCAGCATGTGGAACTGGAACACGGTCCGATTTTGCGCAAATACGGTCTGGCCGAACTGAAGATCGTCACCGCGGCGACGACGCATTCGATCGCGGGCCTCAAAGCGGAAGAAGCCGAGCAGCTCAAAAGTTCGATCGGCGAACTGGCGCGGAGGACCGAAGAATGAGCGGGCCGAAGCGGATGTCGCCGCTGTACGTCGTATTCGCCATGCTGAAGGTGCTGCGCGGCCTCGTGCCGTTCGTCGTCATCTTCGGCGTCCAGGTCGTCGCGAGAGGCGAAATCACGCCGGCGGTGTACTGGATCGCCGGCGGCGCCCTGCTGCTGCTTCTGCTGTCGGGCGTGCTGGAGATCTTCGGCTGGAAGCGATTCACGTACGAAGAAGAAAGCGACCGGATCACGATCCGCAAAGGGCTGATCCAACGCAGCGAGAAGATCATCTACTACTCGCGTATTCACTCCGTCAGCCAGGAGCAGCCGCTGATCCAGCGCCTGCTCGGCGTCGTGCAGCTGAAGATCGAGACGCCCGGCGGAAGCGAAGGCGACGCCGTGCTGCCGGTGCTGCCGCGGCGCGAGGCCGAGCGCCTGCAGCGCGCGCTGAATGAGCGCGCCGCCGCCGATCCGGCGGCAGGCGGTCCGGCCGATGCGCCGGATCAAGACGTCCGCCCCGCAGCAGGCGGACCGGGTGCGACCGGCGCGGAAAGCTTCGCCCCGCCGGACGCACAAGCGCCGGAAGCCGGCCCGGCCGAAGGCGGGCTTCCGGCGCCGGAGCGGCCGGCCGCCGCTGCCGGGCGGCCAAGGGCGGCCGAGCCGGTGCTGCTCTACCGGCTCGGCCCGGGCCGCCTGTTTCTGGCGGCGCTGACCGAATTGAATCTCGGTCTGGCTGTCGCTTTCGTGGCGGGCATCGCCTCGTTCGCCGACGACCTGCTGCCGGACGCCTGGATGAATACGATTGTCACGAACGCCCAGGCGTATCTGACCGGCATCCGGGCGATTCTGATCATCGCGGCCGCCTCGCTGCTGTTCGCGTGGATGCTGTCGCTCGTGCTGTTCATCGTCAAGTTCGCCGGCTTCTCGCTGTACCGCGACGGCGAACGGCTGTCGATCCGCTACGGGCTGCTCGAACGCAAGCAGTTTCTGTTCGATCCGGCCCGGGTACAGGCCGTCACGGTGAGGGAAGGCTGGCTGCGCCAACTGCTCGGCTATGCGCACGTCGAGGTGAACGTCGTGTCTTCGTCGTCGGAAAAAGAAACGCCGGCGCTGCATCCGTTCATTCCGCGGTCGCAGATCGCGAACCTGCTGGAGCGCACCGTGCCGCAGTTCGCTTTCGCCGGAGCGGAACTCCGGCCGCCCAAGCGCGCCCTGTGGGGCTATATCCGCACCGGCCTGATCCTGACGGCAATCGCGGCGGCCGCTCTGATCTATTTCTTCCCGCATGCCGGAAGATGGGCGCTGCTGCTTATTCCGATCGCGCTGGGGCTCGATTATTGGAGCTTCCGTTCCAGTGGGGCGGCTCTGGACGGGCAGCGGCTGACGATCGTCAACCGCGGCATCGCCAAGCAGACGCACTGCACGCTGAAACGGCATATCGTCGCTTTTCACGTCGGCGGCAGCCGATGGCAGCGCAATGGGGAGATGCTGAACGTCAAAGCCCATCTGCTCGGCGGGTCCGGCGGGTCTTCGATCGGCGTGGCCCGGCTGAAGCAGGCCGACGCGCAGCGTCTGTACGAATGGTACAGCCGCAAGCGAAACGAACCTCTTTTATGAAAGTTTTTCAAATAAAATCATAAAAAATGGAGAAAACAGGAACCTTTTCGGTTCCTGTTTCGTTATATAGCTATACTGCACATGTACATATGAAAAGGAGAATGAAAATGAACAGATACGGACCCCGTTCGTTTTTCAAATTCTTTGCTATGCCTGCCGCGCTTTTGATCGTCGCTTCCCTGGTCGTCCCGGGTACCGGACAAGCGACCGAAATGGAGGAGACGCAGGAGCTGTCGCCGCCTCAAATCCAGCTGCCGATCGGACTGCCGCAGATGCCGGGCGCGTTGACGTCGCCGCCGCCTCTGTCGCCGTCCCTGGATGCCATGCAGGAAATGACGAACAACAAATATTTGAAAAACGGAACGAGCAGCATTCGGGCCGAAGGCCGGTCGTCGCTGCGCCTGTCCGCGGCGACGGTATGTTCGTCCGCCGCTTCCCGATCCGGCGTCGCCTTGTCGCTTCAGCGATGGGACGGCAGTGCCTGGGTATCGGAAAACACGGCGACAGCGATCAGCGAATCTTCGGGTTCGAGCATGCTCAATTTTTCCAAGCAGGTGCAAAAAGGGTATTACTACCGCGTCCGCTCGGACCATTGGGCTTCGGGCGGAGGACTGCGCGAGACGAGCACGCTGTTCAGCAACACGCTGCTGTTCGCGAACTGAACCCGAATTTCGGCTCGATGCGCAAAAGCAAACCGCTCCCCGTGAAGGGGAGCGGTTTTGGTATGCCCGGCGTGCCGAGATCGGCCGGTGACCGATCGAAGCTTCTACAGAACATCAGGAGCGGCCGTCCACGATATGTCCGGCAATATCCAACAATTCTTCACGGCTTAACAAACCGTAGATGAAAAAGTCCAGTTCGCCGCGAATAAGGTGTACGATATCTTCTCCGGTCTGATCGGCATACTGCGCCGTAAGGCCGTTGGCGAGACGCACTTCGGTCACCTGGTCGGTGCCGAAACTGTACGTGCCGTCCGGCCCGATCATGCGGCTGACGTAAATCGTCGCGTTGCGTTCGGTGCCGGATTCGTAGAACAGCGTAAAGCTATCGGGAGCCGAACCGTCGTCGGGCACGGCGAGCGTCACTTTTTCGAGCTTCAAATCTTGCGGAATCTTGGGGAACTCCGGCATCGGAAACGCCAGCCTGCGCGTCGCGTCCGCAAGGCTCATCTCCACGTTGTCGTAACGAACGACTTTTTCGTTCGGCTCCGCGTCGATTTGCGTACTGGAGGAGGTCGGCTGCTCGACGCCCTCGGGAGGAGGATCGGTCAGCGCGCCTTCCGTATCGACCGGCGTATGGTCGCCCCGGACCACGACGGCTTCGCCGGTGCTCCAGGTCTGCAATTTCTGATACAGCGGCGTCAGCGCGCCTGTCCGTACGGGCTCCGAGAACGCGAACGACCCGAGCAGGATCAAGCCTGCCGCCGCGCTGGTCAAACGGAGCGTGCGTTTGCGCTGCCTTCTGCCCGAATGCTGCTGCCGCGCTTTCTGTACTCGCTGCCAAGCGGCCCGGCGGGATTCCGGGTCGACGGGGGAGGCGGATTGGACCGCCCGGTCGAACGCCTCGTCGAACAGCTCGTCAAATTTTTCGTCTTTCATCGCTGCCCTCCCATTCCTTGCGCAGCACCTTGCGCATATTTTCCCTCGCCCTGAACAGCCTTTGCCTGATAATGTCCTCGCTGGTGCCCAGCGAATCGGCGATTTCCTTGTACGACATGCCGTATTTCCAGCGATAGAGGATGATCGCCCGGTATTCGGGCTTCATGCTTTTAAGATGCTGCAGGATCGCTTCTTCCATCATTTGCACTTCGACCGTCTTCTCCGGCGAAGAACCGATATCCTGCCTGGCCTCTATATGATTAAGAACGCTGTCGGCCTCCACATGGTTACGGTGCCTTTTGTTTTTTCTCAAATCGTTGATCGCGCTGTTGCGCGTGACGACTTTGAGCCAGGCGAAGAACTTCGATTCGTTCTCGAATTCGGGCCGTCTGCCGATCAGCTTCAGGAAAGCTTCCTGAATGACGTCTTCGGCGGCGGCATGATCGCGAACGATATAGAAGACCGCTCCGTACGCCAAGTCGTAATATTCGTTGTAGATAAGCTCCTGCATGTCTCCGTCCAGTTCGTCGAAGTCATGGGTGAGGAGCATCTGAAGATGTTGAGCCATATATGCTCCTTCCTCGGTTCCTGTAAGGTCCGTCCGAGCCGGCAGCGTTGCCCGATTCGACTTCCGCAGCGGAAGAAAATAGTTATCATTCTACATATTCTACACGAAATTAGGAAGATGGTGGGCTTTTTTTATTACATACCTGCTTATATTACGTTATATACTTACTTTTTTCGCAGTTTCATGCAGTTAACGCATATAAAAAGACCCGGACGCATAAGCGTCCGGGCCTGAAGATTCGGCGGATTCTACGAGAAAACGGGGGAGTTATTCGTCGCTGCTGCGCTTGCCGGAATCCGCTGCGGCCTGCTCGGCTGCCCGGGCAAGTTCCGCTTCGTCTTCGACCGACTCGTCGATCTCCGCGACGCGTTCGCCTTCGCCGGCTTCGACGTAGCGGCGTTCCGCACGCGTCATCTCGACGCTCCGGTTGCCTTCGGCCATATCGTTGCCGGTGAAGTTCTCGTAAGACTCGACCGTACCTTCTTCGACGTTGTTCTCGCTGGACAACTCGTCGTAGCTCTCCACGTCACGCTTGGTGGACATGGCGGGGGAGTCGGCGTTGCCGTAGCTTTCGACCGCCTGCCAGGCGTTCGCGTCGTCGAACTTGCCCGCATGCTGCTGGCGATTCTCGCCCGCGCCGGCAGGAGGAGCGGTCATGACTTCTTCTTCCACGGGACGGTAATCGGACACCGGACCGTCTTCGGGCGTCGTATCGACGTTATAAGCCGTATAAGGGACCGCTTCGAGCCGCTCGAACGGAATTTCTTTGCCGGTCGTGACGTCGATGCCGTACGTGCCGTCTTCGATCCGCTGCAGCGCAGCATTGACTTCGTCGAGCCGGTCGGACAGATCGGAGTCGATCGCCATATCCCGGCCGCGCTCGAATTCTTCCGTGCCGAGATCGCCCGGGTGGTTGTCGACGGCTGTCAGTTCGCCGGTCGATACGCGAAGCGAAGTCTCGAAGCCTTCCGTCGTGTTCTCGGAGTTGTCGAAGTGCTGCTCCAGTTCGCTTTTGCGTTCGTGCAGGAGCTGCTTGAGTTGATCTATTTGGGAATCGTTTAAGTGCTTCATCTTTTTTTCCTCCATTCGGGTTGGCACGCTTGAACGGGCTTGTTGCCCCGGGTGCTTCTGTTCTTTTTATACCCGCCCGGCAGGCAAACCAATCTTGCCCCGTTGTTCGGCGGAAAGGCGGAAGATCGTTCTGCGGCTTGGACCGGTGTTCTTGATCGACCTGCTTAATCGTAATCCACACTAAAAAGCCCCGGGTGTTACCGGCCGCTTCTTTCGGGTTAAATGAGAAAAAGAAAGCCCCTGCCGCATGTTCGAAACCCAATCCCATCCCAGAAGGAGCGATCAGCGATCATGAAAGCACTCACTTATCAGGGCAAGCGCAAAGTCAAAGTCAAGGATGTAGCCACGCCGAAACTGGAAAAAAGAGACGATATTATCATTCGCGTGACGTCGACTTCCATTTGCGGGTCAGACCTGCATCTGTTCAACGGAGAAATACCGGGCATGAACGACGACTACATTATCGGACACGAACCGATGGGCATCGTCGAAGAGATCGGAGCCGATGTCACGCACGTCAAAAAAGGCGACCGCGTCATTATTCCGTTCAACGTCTCGTGCGGGCAGTGTTTCTTCTGTCAAAACCAGATGGAAAGCCAATGCGACAACGCCAACGACAATCCGGCCAAAGACACGGGCGCGATGCTCGGCTATTCCCATACGTACGGCGGCTTTGCCGGCGGACAGGCGGAACTGCTGCGCGTACCGTACGGCAACTTCGGCCCGCTCGTTATCCCGAACGACGCCGAAGTAACGGACGAGCAGGTGCTGTTCCTGTCGGACGTTATTCCGACCGCTTATTGGAGCGTGGATAATGCCGGCGTCAAAAAAGGGGATACGGTCATCGTGCTCGGCTGCGGACCGATCGGCCTGATGGTGCAAAAATTCGCGTGGCAAAAAGGCGCGTCCCGCGTCATCGCGGTCGATCACGTCGAGTACCGTCTGGAGCACGCCCGCCGCACGAACAAAGTGGAGACGTTCAATTTCATGGAGAACGACGACCTCGACAAGCATCTGCTGGAGATTACGAGCGGCGGCGCGGACGTCGTCATCGACTGCGTCGGCCT
This sequence comes from Saccharibacillus sp. WB 17, assembly GCF_008634075.2. Classification (NCBI taxonomy): domain Bacteria; kingdom Bacillati; phylum Bacillota; class Bacilli; order Caryophanales; family Paenibacillaceae; genus Saccharibacillus; species Saccharibacillus sp. WB 17. The sequence goes on from NZ_VPFK02000012.1 coordinate 175,321, forward strand.
CGATTCCGAGAAGACGTTTATGGAAAAAGTCGAAACGAAGCTCAAACTGCAGGGCGGGGGACTGGGCGCGTTCCATATGGCTTCGAACGTCGTGCGCAAATTCGGTACGATTCAGGTCACGGGCGTGTACGGGCTGCGCTACAACAACTTCCCGTTCGGCCACATCTTCGAGCGCAACGTAACGATCAAGACGGGCCAGGCGCCGGTCATCCACTATATGCCGGAGCTGTTCAATCAGATCAAGACCGGCCAGCTTGACCCGACAGACATCATTACGCACAAACTTCCGCTGGACGAAGCCGAGCATGCATACGATATTTTCGACAGTAAAAAAGAAGACTGCATCAAAGTCATCTTGAAACCTTAAAGTTTCCAAAAAAAAAGCCCTCCCGCTTCCCGCAAGGGAAGAGGAGGGCTTTTGGCGCGCCCGCGGGATGCGGGCAGGAGAGTCAACGATTTAGAACGCCCAGCTGCCGCCGCGGAAGACCGGTTCGGCGCTGCCGTCTTCGGTAATGCCGTCGATGTTCATGTCGGCGGAACCGATCATGAAGTCGACGTGCGTGATGCTCTGGTTGATGCCGGCTTCGGCCAGCTCTTCGCGGGACATCGTCTTGCCGCCTTCGATATTGAACGCGTAGGCGCTGCCGATCGCGAGGTGGTTCGAAGCGTTCTCGTCGAACAGCGTATTATAGTAGAGAATGCCCGAATCGGAAATCGGCGATTTATGCGGCACGAGCGCCACTTCGCCGATATAATGCGAACCTTCGTCCATTTCGACGAGACGTTTGAGCGTCTCCAGACCCTGCTCGGCCTTCACGTCGACGATGCGTCCGTTCTCGAACGTCAGCATGAAGTTGTCGATAATGTTGCCGCCGTAGCTGAGCGGCTTCGTGCTGGACACGGTGCCGCTGACGCCGGTCTTGAGCGCAGCCGTGAACACTTCTTCGGTCGGCATATTGGCCACGAACGCGCAGCCGCGCTCGCTTTCGCTGTCGGCTGCGACCCACAGATGCGTGGACGGCAGTTCGATCGTCAGATCGGTGCCCGGCGCGGTGTAATGCAGCGCTTTGTATTTCTTGTCGTTGAGGTACGTCGCTTTGGCGGTCAGCGTCTCGATATGCTGCTGCCAAGCCGCGACCGGATCCGGCTGATCGACGCGGACCGCTTTGAAGATCGCGTCCCACATGGCCGGGATTTGCTCTTCCGCCTTCAGGTGAGGGAACACTTTGGCGGCCCAGGCAGCCGAAGGAACGGCCACGATCGACCAGGCGAGCTTGTCGGACTGCACGTATTGGCGATATTTGCTAAGCGCTTCGCCGGACACTTTTTGCAGCGTGGAGATCCGGGACGGATCGACGCCGCTCAGCAGGTCGGGGTTGTTCGAGACGACCGCGAGCATGGCGCCGCCGTTCTCGGCGAGTTCTTCGCGTTCCGCCGCCATCCATTTCGGCGCGATCTCGAACGAATCGTCGGGAGCGAGATCGTAGCGCATGCGCGTGATCGCTTCGTCGGCCAGGTTGACTTTGACCAATTTGGCGCCTGCCGCGTAGGCATGCTTCACGACGAGCCGCACGTATTCGAGCGAATCCGCGCTGGCGTCGATCATCAGAATCTGTCCGGGCTGTACGTTTACGCCGACTTTAACCGCGAGTTCGGCGTACTTGTTAAGGTTGGTTTGAAAATCAGACATATGAATCCTCCGTTTCGTCACTTGCTTGATTAAAATAAACGCTCTGTGTTCCATTGTACAAGATCATGCGAAGAAAGAAAATCTAACATTGGTTAATTAGAAGGAGAGAATGCCGGCAAACCGGGCGAAAACGACGAATTTTACGTCCAGAAGCAGGAACCGCGGCCCGGTAAAGCGAAAAGTATACTTTTGACAGCTATCCCAAATCCCGCGTAGACAAAGGAGCCCTCATGAAACCGAATTTCCATCAACCGCTGATTACCGAAATGTACACCGCAGACCCGTCGGCCCATGTGTTCGAAGGCAAGATTTATATTTACCCGTCGCACGATCTCGATCACGACGAACCGAGCAACGACAACGGCGACCAGTACAAAATGGAAGACTATCACGTATTCTCGATGGACGACGCCGAATCGCCCGCCGTCGACCACGGCGAAGCGCTGCACGTACGCGACGTTCCGTGGGCATCCCGGCAGATGTGGGCGCCCGACGCGGCGTACAAGGACGGCCGATATTTCCTCTTTTTCCCCGCACGCGATCATGAAGGCGTTTTCAGAATCGGCGTCGCAAGCTCCGAATCGCCAGCAGGGCCGTTCCGGGCGGAGCCGCAGCCGATTCCGGGCAGCTTCAGCATCGACCCGGCGGTCTTCGTCGACGACGACGGACGCTCTTATATGTATTTCGGCGGACTGTGGGGCGGACAGCTCGAGAAATGGCAGTCGGGCGAATTCGAAGCGGAGCGGACAGACGGGCCTGCGCCGGATCAACCGGCTCTCGGGCCGCGCGTGGCGGAACTGACAGACGACCTGCTCGCGTTCCGGGAACCATCCGCGGAAATCTCGATCGTCGACGAAGAAGGGAACCCTATTCTGGCGGGAGACGAGGAGCGGCGGTATTTCGAAGGTCCGTGGATGCACAAATATAACGGCTGGTATTACTTCTCGTATTCAACAGGGACGACGCACAAGCTCGTGTATGGGGTCAGCCGGAATCCGCAGGGGCCTTTTACGTACAAGGGCGTGATCCTGAATCCGGTCATCGGCTGGACGACGCACCATTCCATCGTGGAATTCGACGGGAAATGGTATTTGTTCTATCACGACAGCTCGATGTCCGAAGGCGTGAACCATAAGCGCTGCGTGAAGTTCGCGGAGCTGCATTATAACGAAGACGGCACGATCTGCACCGTGCTGTAAGCCTGAAGCGGCGCTGCCGGGCGCTGTGGGTTCTCGCGGCATCGAATCTGCGGCAAGCCCCGGAAGCCGCGGCCGAATATTCGCAGCGCAAAAAGTCCTCCGACCGCACGGAATGCGGGCCGGAGGACTTTTTGTCGTTCGGGCGGTTTCTTTTTACACGTCGATCTATTTGTTGTACAGCTCGTTGCGGATCTCGCGGTTCTTCTCTTTGAACAGCTCGTTGTGGGAAGAGACCATGCCGTATCCGACCGCGTCCGGCTTGATATACTGCTTCGCTTTGTTGACCGCGTTCGCCGCATCCTGGAAAGCGCCGGCGATCAAATGCAGTTTGCCTTCGTGGTGCAGGATGTCGCCCGCGGCGAAAATGCCCGGCACGGACGTCTCGCTCGACGAAGAACCGAGAATCTGGTACTCGTTCATCTCGATCTTGATCTCGCTTTTCTTGAGCAGTTCCGTATCGCGTTCATACCCGTGGCTGATAATGACGTCGTCCACGGCCAGCGCGAACTCTTCCTGGCCTTCGTTTTTCTCCAGCAGCACCGTTTCGATCTCCGAATGGTCTTCGCTCGCCACGAGCCGCTTGATCGACGCGCTGAGCAGCAGTTCGACGCCGTTCGCTTTCATCTTCGTGATGTCGGCTTCGTGGCCTTTGATTTCTTCTTTGCGGTAGGTCAGATACACTTTTTCGGCAAAAGGAGCGAGTTCGTTGGCCCAGTCGACAGCCGAATGCCCGCCTCCGGAGATCAGCACGGTCTTGCCCCGGAAGCGCGCGATCGACTTGACCGTGTAATGCAGATTCGTCACTTCGAACCGTTCCGCGCCTTCGATGTCCAGCCGGGTCGGATTGAGAATGCCGCCGCCTACGGCGAGAATGATCGATTTGGATCGATGCAGCTCGCCCGAGAGGGTATGCAGCACGAAATGCCCGTCTTCTTCCGTCCGGCTGATCGACGTTACTTTCTCGTTCAGCACGACGTCGGGCTTGAACGTGAGGCCCTGTTCGACGGTCTGTTCGATCAGCTTCGCGCCGGGCATCGGTGTCAGGCCGCCGACGTCCCAGATCATTTTCTCCGGATAGACGTGAACTTTGCCGCCGAGAAACGGTTGATACTCGATAATCTTTGTCTTCATTTCGCGCAGACCGCTATAAAAAGCGGAGAACAACCCCGCGGGTCCTCCGCCGATAATCGTAACGTCCCATACTTCGTAGTCTCCCATGCTTGTGTGGCCTCCTCGTTTAGCGTGCCGCTTTATACGGATAATGATAATCAATCTCATTAACGATTATACCTTGAATGTTTCGGCTTCACAAGACCGTTTCCGGCGGTGATAAACGAAGAGGCGGATTTTGTCGATAAAAAGAAGATGCGGCGCATTTGATGCGGCCCGTTATGTCTTTTTACAACCCTATTCATGAGCGGAGGAACGAATACGATGCGTTACCGGGCAATCTCCATCTTTGTACTGAGCTTGATCCTGACCGTGACGGCGGCTTCGACAACAGCGCAGGCGCAAACGAGCAAATTCAAGCAAAAAGGCATCGCCGGATTCGAAGACATCGGAAATCACTGGGCCGAAGCCGCCATTTCCAAATGGGCGCAGCGCGGATTCGTACAGGGCCGAACGGCCCGCCGCTTCGCGCCCGACGAGCCGATCATGCGCGCGGAAACGGCGAAAATGTTCAATCGGGCCCTGGGCGCGCAGAGCCGGGCGAAGATCGGGTTCGCCGACGTGGCCGCGGGGAAGTGGTATTACGAAGAAGTGTCCCGCGCGCTTGCGACAGGCTATATGCACGGCTATGCCGACGGCCTGTTCAAGCCGGAAGTGCCGATCAGCCGGCAGGAGTTCGCCGTATTGATCGTGCGGCTGCTGCATCTGCCCGGGCATGAACCGGGCGCTGCCTATCCCGATGCACAGAAGGCTCCGGCCTGGAGCCGGGAATCGATCGGGGCGGCCGCCGAAGCCGGATTGATGATCGGGGTGCAGGAAGGACGCTTCGCTCCGCTTGCGCCGGTGACCCGAGCCGAAGCGCTCGTCATTATCGACCGGGCGATCCTGAACGCGCAGATGCGCGCGGACGCGGGGGATTCGCTCCCGGCGGAGAGCGCAGCGGCAGGCGGCGCCGGCAAGGAAACGGCGGCTTCCGAACCCGGCATCGCGGTACCGCCGCCGGACATTCCGGCGGGCGGCGCGGTTCGCCTGCCGGAGCCTGAGCGGCCGGCGGAGACGCTGCCGGTCCCGCAGATACGGCCGGTTGATCCGGTCGATCCGGTCGATCCTTCGGCTCCGGCCGAGACGCTGCCGGCTCCTGCGCCGGACCCGCTGCCGAGGCCCGTTCCGGTGCCGACGCCGATGCCGCCGGCCTCGGGGGTCGTCGGGGTGCTTGAGAACGTCTACGGCGTTCCATTGAGCGGGAGCCATACGGCCCACTTGTACGAAATCGAAGAAGGTTTGTCGTACAACCTGCCTGTCGAAAACGGCCTTGTGACCTGGGATCTGCCGGCCGGCATGTACCGGCTGCTGGATGCCGAACCTGCGGGCGGGACGAACGTTGACACGGAAGGATACGGCGATATTTTTGCCGTGCGCGGTTCGGAGGCGCTGACGATCGGATTCACGGCCCGGACGCGGAACGTCGAACTTCGGCTGGCGGCGCCGGACGGACTCGAAGCCGGACTGAAGCGGCTTCATATCGTATCCGAAGACGGCTTGAGCATGTATCGGGCCCGCTCGCTGAACGAGCGGTTCGCCCTGAGCCTGCCCGACGGCCGGTACGAAGTCGAACGGTACGAAGCGGGAGATTCTTCCGTCAAACTGGGAGAACCGTTTACGGTACAGGGAGGCCGGGCCGAACTCGACCTTCCCGTTCCGCCGGCCGCCGACGTGCGCGTCGTCGATTCGTCGGGGCAGCCTCTTGCGTCGGGCCGGATTCGGGTGCGATCCGACATCGATCTGGCGGACCGCAGCAGCAGCCGTATCTCGAACGGGCAGGCCGCCCTGCGGGCCGAACAGGGAACGCCGCTGCGCGCTTACGTCGAGTATCCGGTCGGACCGCTCGGTTATCCCTTCACGGAGACGATTGCCGATCCGGTCACGCTTGAACCGGGCAAAACTTCCGAAATCGTCGTGCACGGGTACAATGTACGCGGCACGCTAAGCCGGGAAGCACAGCCTCTTCCGCAGCAGGCGAAGCTGTTATTCCGTTCCTTGGCGGACGGGAAAATTCATGAAGCAAGCGTCGTTCAGGGCGAATTCTATGCGCGTGTGGTTCCGGGCGATTACGAAGCGATCGGCTACCTGGGCGAGCGTTCCGAACGGATCGCGTTCTCGTATCGATTTGCCGTGCCCGATCGCCCGGAACCTTATACGCTCGAGATCAAGCTTGCTGAGACCGATATTCGGGCGAATACGCGGGGCAGGCTGACGTATGCCGACGGAACGCCCGTGGCGTACGCCGTGCTGAACGCGGTTCCCAAAAACGCCCAGTCTTCCGTGTCCCTGAATGCGATCCCGATCGTCGTCCGGCAGGGCGAATTTGCGGCCGAACTCGAGCCGGGAACTTACGTCGTGCAGGACTATCAGGCAGCCGGCAGCCGGACTTCGCTAAGCGCGGAATTCGAAGCCGGGACCCGGCCCGACTCTCTCGTCGAGCTGAGGCTGCCTCCGCCGAGTCTGTCCGGGTTGATCCGCCATCCGAGCGGGAATCCGGTCAAGACCGGCCGGCTCGCGATCACGCAGGGCGGACAGGAATACTTTACCGTGTTCGAGAGCGGGACGTTCGTCCTTCCGCTGCCGGACGGCACGTATACGGACATCTCGGTGTCTACGCGCACGGCATCTTTTAAAATCGCGAAAAAAATCGTTATTCAGGGCGGGCAAGCGGTCGTCAATCCGCTGGAAGATTATACGCTGCCTTCGTCTTGAGACTGAAAAGCGGCGTTCAAGGCGCCGTGAAGCTTCGCAAACGCAAAGAGTTCGAAAACGGCCTGTGCCGTTTTCGAACTCTTTTTTGGCATATGGGGGTGCAGCTGCGCAGGCGCAGATGGCGCAGACGGGCACGGATAGGCACGAATAGGGCGGACAGGGCGGACGTTTCGCCGCCCCGTGTCCGATCGGTATCCGATCTGTGTCCGTTCTTTTCCCGAGCGCCGGTTGCTATAGCGCCGGACGCAGCAGCGTCCAGATCAGCCGCGCTTCTTCCGGCGACCGCGGCGTGACGACGGCCGACCGCGGATACGGCTGCGCGGCGGGGCGATCCCGGACGTATTTCTCGGCGTAGGGATTCGCTTCGACCGCCGTGCGGTACGCTTGGGCCGCAGCGGCTCCGAACCGGTCGCGGCGGTAGGCGATCGCCCATTCGAACCAGCGGTAAAATCCGTTGTCGCCGGAGCCTTCCGCATAATGGCCGAGCAGATTCGAGGCGGCGTCCAGATCGCCTTGGGCGAGCAGGGCGGACAGCGCGGCGTAGCGCGCGCCCTGATGGTCGGCCGGATTGTGCCGCAGCAGCCGGTACAGCCGCTCGAACGCGGCCGCGGCGCGGCCGGCTTCGGCGTCGAGCACGGCCCGGCGCAGCAGGATGCGCAGATACGGCCGGTTCGGCAGATGCAGCCAGGCGGGCTGCACGTCGGGCTCGTAGCGGCGAAGCGCGGACTGCTCGGCCCGCTCCAGCAGCTGTTCGCGCCGCGCGGCGTCGGGTTCGGCTTCCGCGCTCAGCAGCAGCGCGTCGGCATTGTCGGGATCGAGGCGGAGCGCTTCCGCCAGCTTCTCCGCGCCGAACGACGCTTCGCGCGCGAGGTAAGCTTCGTAGACGCGCAGCTGGGCTTCTTCCTCGCGCGACGCCGGGGAATAGGGAAGACGGGCATAGTAGTCCATCTGCCGGCGCAGCGCGGCTTCGCCCGGCACGTCGAGATCTTTGACGTGCATGTAAAGCTGCCATTGGCGGAATTCCTCGGCTTCCGGATCGGTGCCGACGCGGAAGCCGATCCGTTCTTCGGCTTCGCGGTAGATCGACGTTCGCTGCTCGAACGCCAGCATATCCTGCGCCAGCTGCCGGGCTTCGTTCGGATCGGCCCCGAACTTGGCGGCGAGGCGCCCGAAGTCCCATTCGCTTGGCAGCCATCCCCGCCGCTGGCCAAACAGCACGGCCGCCGCCGCAGCCGTGCCCGGATCGGGCTTCTCGCGCTTGCGCTTGAGGAAGCGGAAGAAGACGTCCATCAGCGAGTCGTGCTTGACGTCGCAGTCGATGAGGCACTTCTCCAGCCGTTCGACCGCTTCGGCGACGGCTTGCGGCAGCGGCTCCCCGGCCGCGGACGGCGGCTGCGCTTCGCGGCCGAACGTCTCGTACACCAGCGCGAAGTTGTCGAGGTAGAACCGCGGGGCATCCGCCGCGCCGGATGCCCGGAACCGTTCTTCCAGCCGGCGTACGGACTCTTCTTCGGGCTCTTCGATCAGCACCAGGCTGTTCAGCGCCGTCAGCGGTTCACTGTGCTCAAGGCCCGGAATCCAGAAGCCGAGCACGATCTTGCCCGGCTGCGGACGGAACTCGTCGCCGGCGAGTAGAGCGAACAGGGCGCCGGTCAGCAGTTCCGATGCCTGCATCGTTTCGTCGGGCGGGGAAGCCGTCTCAAGCTCCGTTCCGGCTTCGGGCGCCGCGGTATTCGGCAGAATTCGCAGCACGGCGAACCGGGGATCGGCCCATCTGCCCAGCGCGCCGGCAATCGCCGCGTTTGCCGGTTCCTGCGCTTCCCGCTCCAGGAAAGTGTTCCAGATCGACACTTCGCGCCCGAAAAAAAACGTATCGCCGACGATCGCGTCCGTTTTGTCGGCGCCGTACGCAGCCCGCAGTTGTTCGTCCAGCCCGCTTTTCCACCCGGACAGATTTTTTTGCTCGGCGGGGCGGGGGTGGTTCTCGAAAAATCGGCGCAGCACGCTTTCCAGCGCCGCCTTTTTCCCGCGATTGTGCCGGAACGTCTCGTCTTTGCGGGCGCAGCATTTTTTGTACTTCGATCCGCTGCCGCAGGGACAAGGATCGTTGCGGCCCGGCGTACGGGGAACAGGGGCGAGCGGGATGGAAGTCATCGCGCAGACTCCTCCAGCAGCAGCCGTTCTTCTTCGCGGCTGTGCAGGGCATTGACGACGATCAGCGCCTGAAACTGCCGCATGACTTCCGGCGTCAAGCCCGCTTCGGCCAGCTGTGCCCGAATATCGGCGATGACCATGCGCATGATATCGTGATCGCGCGTCAGCTTCACGACGGACAGCTGCCGCTGCGGATCGTCGCCGGCCATTTCCGCGTAAAAGCCTTCTTCTTCGGCGTCGGCATGGCTGAGAATGCGCGTGATCCAATAGTCGACCAGATGGTCCGCCGCCTGCCGGGCCACTTCGAATTCGCCTGCCCGGAGCAGTTCCTCCACTTCTTCCGTCTTGCCGATCGCGCCGCTCAGCCCTCCTTCGTGAATAGCATGATGGGCGTGCAGCTGCCGCAGGGAAGGTCCTCCCATATCGAATTCCACCTTTCTGATCGATGCGTAATTTTGCGTTCAGTATAGCATGCGCAGTCCCCTGCGGCGGGGCGGTTAGGCATTTCCCGGCCCGAAACAGGGAAGTCCCTCATTGGTCGCCGCCGGGCCCGTTCTATAGAATGGGACGCGTAAGGGACGACGGTCCGCACGCAGGCGCTGCTTCGTACAGGTATCGTTTTCGCAGATGCCTATACGCCGGGTGCTGCTTCGCTTGGGAGCGCTTCGTTTCGTATTCGCCCGCAGAGGAGGAAGTTTGCCATCAACCGTTACATGCCCAATCAGCACGGCGCCTGGGCCATGCTGCTGCTGCCGTTTCTGCTCGGATTGTCGATTGCCGGCGCCGCGCCTGTGCATATCCCGCTCTTTTTGTGCTGGACGCTGCTGTATCTGCTCAGTTTTCCCGTGCTTCAATGGATCAAAACAGGCCGTGCCGACCGGTATCGCAAGCCTGCGCTGCTGTACGGGGCGCTTGCGATCCCGCTTGCCGCGTCCCTTGCGGCGGCGGAACCGAACCTGATCGGCTACGGCGGACTGCTGCTGGCCGCGTTCGCGGTTCCCGCCTATTTTGCCAAACGTAAAAACGAACGCGCGCTTCCGAACGATATCGTCGCCATTTTGCTGTTTTGTTCGTTTATCTATCCGGTCGTGTACGTCGGCGCGGGAGCCGAAGCGGACTGGACGCGCACCACGCGGCTGTTCATCCTGCTCGGCCTGTACTTCGTCGGCACCGCGCTGTACGTCAAGACCGTCATCCGGAAAAAAAAGAATCCGCGGTATTACCGGGCGTCGGTCGCCTACCATGCGCTGCTCGTTCCGTACGCCGCCTGGCTCGGCCTGCCGCTCGTTCTTCCGTTTGCCGCCCTGCTACTGCGCGCGATCGTACTGCCGTGCAGGAGGCTGAACATCAAGCTGACGGGAATGGGGGAGATCGCGTTTGCGGCGCTGCTGTATGTAACCCTGCTGCTCGCGCATGCGTGAAAAAGACGGCCAAACCCCGAAAAAGGCGGGCCGCGTGATGCCCAGGCCCGGACCCGAACCGAGCACGGCGGGCGAGGGGCCGGCGAAGCGGCGGACAAACGTAGACTCGGCGGCGAAGATTGTGTATCGTAATGAGGTGAACCGCCCGGCTCTCCGAAGTGCTGCCCCGGAGAGCCGCGGCCCAAAGGAGAGGAATCCCATGAACAACCGAACCCTTTTACGGGTCCGCGATACGCGGCTGGCCGGACATCGCCGCGCGGACGTTCGTCCGACCTCGCGCGGGCAGATTGCGCCGCGGATCTGGCTGCCGCTGCTTGCGCTGCTGCTGATCTTGTCCGGCTGCGGCGCCAAGCCGGCCGAACGTGCGGCTTCCGCACCGGCGGATACCGGGCAGGCCGCCGGAGTCGACGGCGCCGCTGCGGCGGAACCGTCCGCGGCCGAGCGCGTGACGCTCACCGTGTCCGCCGCGGCCAGCCTGACCGACGCGCTCGGAGAGCTGGAACGCGCGTACGAAGCGGAGCATCCGTACGTCGAACTGGATTTTAACTTCGGCGCTTCCGGAGCGCTTCAGCGGCAGATCGAGCAGGGCGCTCCGGCCGACCTGTTCTTGTCGGCTTCGTCTCCGAACATGCAGGCGCTGCTTGACGGCGGGCTGATCGACGCGGCGTACGAGACCGATTGGCTGACCAATACGCTGGTCGCCGTCGTGCCGACCGATTCGACCGTCGCGAAGATCGAAGACCTGCGGCGCGCAGACGTGAAGACGATCGCGATCGGCATGCCCGACAGCGTGCCGGCCGGCAAATACGCGCAGGAAGCGCTGGCGCACGCCGGACTGTGGGAGCCGCTGCAAGGCAAGCTCGTGCAGGGCAAAGACGTGCGTCAGGTGCTGCAGTATGCGGAGACCGGCAACGCCGACGCGGGCTTCGTCTACAAGACGGACGCACTGACTTCCAACCGGGTCAAAATCGCGTTCGACGTCGATCCGGCCGGCTATTCGCCGATTCGGTATCCGATCGGCGTCGTCAAGGCGACCGGCCATGCCAAGGCGGCCCGGGACTTCTACGCTTACCTGCAAACGTCGGAAGCGCTCAAGGTCCTGAGTCGCTACGGCTTCTCCGCCGCGCAATGAATCTGCTCGCGGAGTTCGGCCGAAGCGACTACTGGCCGCCGGTCCGGCTGTCGCTTCAGGTCGCGCTGCTGTCTAGCGTAATCGTGATCGTACTGGGCACCGCCGCCGCGTGGGGCATGTCGCGGCGCGAGCGGTTCCGCGGCAAGACGCTGCTGGAGACGCTGTTCATGCTGCCGCTCGTGCTGCCGCCGACCGTCGTCGGCTTCCTGCTGCTCATGCTGCTCGGCCGGCGCAGCGGGCTGGGCGCCCTGATCGAGCGTGTCTTCCATTCGCCGATCATCTTCTCGTGGTGGGCGGCCGTGATCGCCGCCGTCGTGGTCGCGTTTCCGCTCGTCTACCGGACGACGGTCGTCGGCTTCGAAGCGGTAGACCGCGACCTGGAAGACGCCGGACGTTCGATCGGCGCGAACGAGCGGCAAGTATTCCGGCATATCACGCTGCCGCTGATTCTGCCGTCGCTCAAGACGGCCTACGTGCTCGGCTTCGCCCGCAGCCTCGGCGAGTTCGGCGCGACGCTGATGATTGCCGGGAATATTCCCGGCCGGACGCAGACCGTGCCGACGGCGATCTACGTCGCCGTGGATGCCGGCCATCTGTCGTCGGCGTGGGCGTGGACGATCGCGATCGTGGCGATCTCGTTCCTGCTGCTTCTGCTGACGGGCAGGCGGCCGGGGAAGGCTTGAGCGATTCATGAGCAGGGAAGGTTGCGCTAATCCGACCTAAGAAAAGCCGTTTGCAGCGGAGCTTTCCGCTGCAAACGGCTTTTTGGCGCGGCGAATGAGTCGAATTCCCCGAACAAAGCGTCGAGCCAGAGCGATGGCATGCCCTCAGTTTGTGACCGGCCCAACCGGAGGCCGAATCGGAGAGAATCTCTGGCTGCCCGGCTGCGGTGGCTGCGGCTGTGGCTTCGAGCGGCTTCTGCCTGTGTAAGCGCTTGGAGCCGCCAAGAGCCGCTCGCAGCCAAACGAAGCTGTTCGGAGCTGTTTGGAGCCACTCGAAGCTGTTCAAAGCCCGACGATCCGCCCCGGCAGCGAACGTTTGGCAAAATAACTGCGCCACGACTGTTATTTTCTCCAAAAAACGAAAATTTGGCGAAGTAGCTGCGCAGCGACAGTTATTTCGCGTAAACAGAATAGGAACGCCGCAAAGAGGCTTATTTAGATGGATCTATGCCGTTAATTGAAAGACCTCCGCTTGTTGACGCGAAATAACTGTATTCACGCAGCTAATCCCGTGTTCCAATCGCACGTTCTTCCGTACCCGCCGCTCCGCACCGAGTCCGGGTTCTTTGGCATATAGGTTTCTTTTGTATGCTTGAAGTCGGACACGGCGTACAGCAAACGTACAGCAAAGGTTCGATTTGATAGTATTCACGCCAGGCGTACGCTTGAACGTTCCACGGTCTCGGCCTTTTTTCGATTCCCGCCTTTTTCCGATTCCCTTTCTTCGAATGTTCGGCACCGCAGCCAAATTAAAAACGCAGCGAATCCTCACACCGCTATTTGCTCATTTTTCGCTTTTTCTGCAATCTAACCAATCGTTATATCCTTATCGAGCTTTAAAACGTCGTTTTGGAGCGAATTGGAGCCTATAGCGTGATGACGATTCGTTAGCCAGCGGAAAAGCGGACTTTTGGGCAAATAGCGTGATCAGGATTCGTTGGAGGAGGTCATGCGAAGCATGCAATGCGCGGGAAGTGAGGGAAGTGCGCAGAAAGTGAGCGACGTATGTAGACGGTAGACGTATGAGAAGCATGAGAGGCATGCAACGCGCACGAGACACACGAGACACACGATACGCCCGACACGCATCCGATGTTCACGATTCACCCTACACCACGCACACGGAGCAAGACGCACACGAAGCAAATTTGCCGGCAGACCAAAGCGCTTCTCTCCCGAGAAGGGCTTTTTCGGTTTAGGGTTTTCCCCGCGCGCTATAGGACATTCCCTAATGGGAAGCCCGCTTTCGGTCTTTCATAATGAAAAGTAACCGAAAAGGAGCGTGAATCATCCGATGAAGAATCCGCTGAAAAAGAAGTTCAGCCTCAATTTTTTTAAACCGGTCGAGAGTTATTCCGGCAATTGGTCGATTCTTGAAGAAAAAAATAGAGAGTGGGAAAACGTCTACCGGCAGCGCTGGTCCCACGACAAAGTGGTCCGCACGACGCACGGCGTCAACTGTACCGGATCGTGCAGCTGGAAAGTATTTGTTAAAAACGGCATCATCACCTGGGAAAACCAGCAGATCGATTATCCGTCCTGCGGCGTCGACATGCCGGAGTTCGAACCGCGCGGCTGTCCGCGGGGCGCGACGTTCTCATGGTACGAATACAGCCCGCTGCGCGTGAAATATCCGTATATGCGCGGCAAGCTGCTGCGCTTGTGGCAGGCGGCGCTGCGGGAACACGCCGATCCGATCGAAGCGTGGGCCAGCATCGTCGAGAACCCGGCCAAAGCGTCGGAGTACAAAAAAGCCCGCGGCAAAGGCGGCCATGTGCGCGTCAACTGGGACGACGTACTGCGCCTGATCGCGGCCCAACTGATCTACACGATCCGCAAATACGGACCGGACCGGATTGCCGGCTTCACGCCGATTCCGGCCATGTCGATGGTCAGCTACGCGTCCGGCGCGCGCTTCATCTCGCTGCTCGGCGGACAGATGCTCAGCTTCTACGACTGGTACGCCGATCTGCCGCCGGCTTCGCCGCAAATCTGGGGCGAGCAGACGGACGTGCCCGAATCGTCGGACTGGTACAATGCCGGCTACCTCATGATGTGGGGCTCGAACGTGCCGCTGACGCGGACGCCGGACGCGCATTTCATGACGGAAGTGCGCTACAAAGGCACCAAAGTCGTGTCCGTCGCGCCCGATCTGGCGGAGAACGTCAAGTTCGCCGACAACTGGCTTGCGCCGCACCCGGGCACGGACGCCGCGCTGGCGCAGGCGATGACGCATGTTATTTTGGACGAATTTTATCAGCAGCGCCAGGAACCGATGTTTCTGGATTACGCGAAGCAGTACACGGACATGCCGTTTCTGATCCTGCTCGATCCGCACGAAGAGATCTGGAAAGGCGGGCGGTTCCTGCGCTCGAGCGATCTCGGCGTCGACGAGCCGCATGCCGATTGGAAGCCGGTCATTTACGACGAAGCATCCGGCGAGCTGCTCGTGCCGAACGGCACGATGGGCCAGCGCTGGGAGCAGGGCAAGAAATGGAATCTGATCCTTGAGCGCGAAGACGGCACGAAGGTGGCACCGGCTCTGTCGGTCGAATCTCACGGCGGCCAGTGGGTTGAGATCGCCTTTCCGTTCTTCGACAATGGCGGCAACGGCACGTTCAAGCGGGTCATTCCGGCCAAGGCCGTGACGCTCGCCGACGGCACGGTGCGCTACGCGGCGACCGTCTACGATCTCATGATGAGCCAATACGGCGTGGCGCGGACCGACAGCCCGTATAACGCTTCCGGCTACGACGACGCGGAATCGTTCTATACGCCGGCCTGGCAGGAGAAAGTGACGAGCGTCAAAGCTTCCGTCGTGACGCAGATCGCCCGCGAATTCGCGCAAAATTCGCTCGATACCGGCGGCCGTTCCATGATCATCATGGGCGCGGGCATCAACCACTGGTTCAACAGCGACACGATTTACCGCTCGATCCTGAATCTGGTCGTGCTGACGGCGTCGCAGGGCGTCAACGGCGGCGGCTGGGCGCATTACGTCGGCCAGGAGAAGTGCCGTCCGATCGAAGGCTGGTCGACGCTCGCGTTCGCCAAAGACTGGCAGGGACCGGCGCGGCTGCAGAACGCGACGTCGTTCTTCTACTTCGCGACCGATCAATGGCGCTACGAAGAAAGCGGCACCGATTCGCTCAAATCGCCGACCGGCGGCGACGTGGCCTACCGTCACCCCGCCGACTACAACGTGTTGGCCGCAAGGCTCGGCTGGCTGCCTTCGTATCCGCAGTTCAACAAGAACAGCCTGATGTTCGCCGAAGAAGCGGCCCGAGACGGCCGGAAGAGCAACGAAGAGATCGTCAACCGCGCGGTCGAAGAAGTGCGCAGCGGACAGACCCGCTTCGCGGTCGAAGACCCGGGCGCGCCGGAGAACTTCCCGCGCTCGCTGTTCATCTGGCGGTCGAACCTGATCTCCAGTTCCGCCAAAGGCCAAGAATACTTCATGAAGCATCTGCTCGGCGCGTCCGACGCGCTGCTCGCTACGCCGAACGAAGAGCACAAGCCGGAAGAGATCGTCTGGCGCGAAGACGTGGAAGGCAAGCTCGACCTCATGGTCGCGCTCGACTTCCGCATGACGACGACGCCGCTCTACGCGGACGTCGTGCTGCCGGCGGCGACCTGGTACGAGAAGACGGACTTGTCTTCGACGGACATGCACCCGTTCGTCCATCCGTTCAACCCGGCGGTCAATCCGCTGTGGGAATCGCGTTCGGACTGGGACATCTACCGCCAGCTGTCCGAAGTGTTCTCCGACATGGCCAAGACGCATCTGCCGGGCGTGTACAAAGATCTCGTAACCGCGCCGCTCGGCCACGATTCGATCGGCGAAATCTCCCAGCCGATGGGCCTCGTCAAAGACTGGTCCAAAGGCGAGATCGAAGCGATCCCGGGCAAGACGATGCCGAACTTCAGCATCGTGGAGCGCGATTACACGAAGATCCACGACAAATATACGTCGCTCGGTCCGAATCTTGCGATCGGCAAGACCGGCGCGCACGGCGTCAGCTTCTCGGTCGCCGAAGAGTACGAAGAACTGAAGCAGCTCAACGGCGTCTACTACGACGAATCGATCAAGGACGGCCTGCCGAAATTGCAGACCGCCAGACAGGCGGCGGACACGATCTTGCATCTGTCGTCGGCGACCAACGGCCGCGTCTCGCAGAAAGCGTACGCACAGGCCGAAGAAGACCACGGCGTCGAACTCAAAGACATCTCCGCCGACCGCGCCGCGGAACGCATCACGTTCCAGAGCATCACGTCGCAGCCGCGCGAAGTCATTCCGACGCCGGTGTTCAGCGGCTCGAACAAAAAAGGCCGCCGTTATTCGCCGTTCACGACGAACATCGAACGCCTCGTGCCGTTCCGTACGCTGACCGGCCGCCAGCATTTCTATCTCGACCATGAGATTTTTCTCCAGTACGGCGAAGCGCTGCCGGTCTACAAGCCGACGCTGCCGCCGATGGTGTTCGGACCGCGCGACCGCGAAGTGAAAGGCGGACTGGACACGCTCGTGCTGCGCTATCTGACGCCGCACGGCAAATGGAATATTCACTCCACCTACCAGGATAACCAGCATATGCTGACGCTGTTCCGCGGCGGTCCCACGGTATGGATCAACAACGAAGACGCGCTGGCGCACGAGATCAACGACAACGACTGGCTCGAAGTGTACAACCGCAACGGCGTCGTGACCGCCCGCGCCGTCGTCAGCCACCGGATGCCGCGGGGCACGATGTTCATGTACCATGCCCAGGACAAGCATATTCAAGTGCCCGGCTCCGAGATTACCGATACCCGCGGCGGCAGCCACAACGCGCCGACGCGTATCCATCTCAAGCCGACGCAGATGGTCGGCGGATATGCGCAGCTCAGCTACGGCTTCAACTACTACGGGCCGATCGGCAACCAGCGCGACGTCTACGTGGCCGTCCGCAAAATGAAGGAGGTCAACTGGCTTGAAAATTAAAGCGCAAATCGCAATGGTCATGAACCTCGACAAATGTATCGGCTGCCATACGTGCAGCGTGACGTGCAAAACGACCTGGACCAACCGCAAAGGCGCGGAGTACATGTGGTTCAACAACGTCGAGACGAAGCCGGGCATCGGGTATCCGAAGCGCTGGGAAGACCAGGAACTGTACAAAGGCGGCTGGCAGCTTCGCAAAGGCAAACTGGAACTGAAATCCGGCAACAAACTGTCCAAAATCGCGCTCGGCAAAATTTTCTACAACCCGGACATGCCGGAAATGAAAGATTACTACGAACCGTGGACGTACAACTACGAAAATCTCACCAACGCCAAAGACCAGGAGCATTCGCCGGTCGCGCGCGCCCATTCCGTCATTACGGGCGAGAAAATGGACCTGAACTGGGGACCGAACTGGGAAGACGATCTGGCCGGCGCGCATATTACCGGCCCGCTCGACCCGAATATCCAGAAGATCGAAGAAGAGATCAAGTTCAATTTCGAAAAATCGTTCATGGTGTATCTGCCGCGGCTGTGCGAGCACTGCCTCAATCCGAGCTGCGTCGCGTCGTGCCCGTCGGGCGCGATGTACAAGCGCGAAGAAGACGGCATCGTGCTGGTCGACCAGGAAGCGTGCCGCGGCTGGCGGTACTGCATGACCGGCTGTCCGTACAAAAAAGTGTATTTCAACTGGCAGACGAACAAAGCGGAGAAGTGCACGTTCTGCTTCCCGCGGATCGAAGCGGGCCTGCCGACCGTCTGCTCCGAGACGTGCACGGGCCGTATCCGTTACCTCGGCGTGCTGCTGTACGACGCGGACCGCGTGTACGAAGCGGCTTCCACGCCGAACGAGCAGGATCTGTACAAAGCGCAGTGCGACTTGTTCCTCGATCCGCATGATCCCGAGATCATCAAGCAGGCGCGCCGAGACGGCATCTCCGAAGACTGGATCGAAGGCGCGCAGAACTCGCCGGTCTACAAGCTCGCGATCGAGCACAAGCTGGCTTTCCCGCTGCACCCGGAATACCGGACGCTGCCGATGGTCTGGTACGTGCCGCCGCTGAGCCCGATCATGAACTATTTCGAAGGCCGCGACTCGATCGAGAATCCGGACATGATCTTCCCGGCGATCGAAGAGATGCGTACCCCGATCCAATATCTGGCCAATATGCTGACGGCCGGCGACACCGTGACGGTCAAGGAATCGCTGCAGCGCATGGCGATGATGCGTTCCTATATGCGCGCCAAGACGACCGGCAAAGAGTTCGACAACGCCCGGCTGGAGCGGGTCGGCCTGACCGCCCGCCAGACGGAAGAGATGTACCGGCTGCTCGCGATCGCCAAGTACGAAGACCGCTTCGTCGTGCCGACCTCGCACCGCGAAGGCTACGTCAATCCGTACCGGGCGCAGGGCGCCGCCGGCTTCGGCGACATGCTCGGCGCGATGGGCGCGAATACGGGCTGCGACGGCTGCGGACCGACCGCGTCTGCGATCGATCCGAATTCGGAAGCGCCGTCCAAGACCGGCAAAGACCTGTACGAAGAAAACTTCTATGGAGGGATCTGGCGTGATTGATGTAACGAAGCTGTACGATTACAAAACGTCTTTCGGATTTTTTGCCAGTCAGCTCATGTATCCGCAAAAGCTGGATTTCCATCCGGCTTTTCTCGAAGAGTCGTTCGCGGATTCCCACCCGGCCTACGCGGACGCGCACGCTTACTGGAACAAGATGCACGAGCTGAGCCTGGACGAGATTCAGGAGCAGTACACGGAAACGTTCGATTTTCAAAAAGACTGCGCGCTGTACATGACGTACTTCAAATTCGAAGACGCCAAAGAGCGCGGGCAGATGCTGCTGCGGCTTAAAATTCTGTACGAAATGTTCGGTCTGGAGATGCCCGAAGGCGAACTGCCCGATTACCTGCCGCTGATGTGCGAGTTTCTGTACGCCGCGGAATGGATGAAAGAGCGCAAAGCGCCCGAAAACTTCCGGCTGATCTTCGGGGTACTCGAAGACGGCACGTACCATTTGCTGGCCGCGCTCGAACAGCTGGACAGCCCGTACCGTCATCTGGTGCAGGGACTGCGCCGGACTTTGAAAGCGTGCCTGGAACAGGAGACCGTGAATCCATGAATATGTTCGATCAACTGCTGTGGGTCATTTTCCCTTACGCCTGCCTCATGATTTTCGTCGTGGGTCATATTTTCCGTTACCGGCACGACCAATTCAGCTGGACAGCCAAATCAAGCGAATTTATCGAGAAAAAACAGCTCAT
Source organism: Saccharibacillus sp. WB 17 (assembly GCF_008634075.2). Taxonomy (NCBI): domain Bacteria; kingdom Bacillati; phylum Bacillota; class Bacilli; order Caryophanales; family Paenibacillaceae; genus Saccharibacillus; species Saccharibacillus sp. WB 17. Next base: position 194,821 of record NZ_VPFK02000012.1, read on the forward strand.
GTTCGGCAGCCTGCTGTTTCATCTCGGCATTATCCCGGTCATTTTCGGCCACGTATCCGGTCTGCTGATCCCGAAATCGTGGATGGCGGCGATGGGCGTCAGCGAGCATATCTACCATATCGGAGCCGTGTACATCGGCGGCATCTTCGGCGCGATGACGCTGATCGGCATGCTGCTGCTGACCTCGCGGCGCTTCACGATCCGCAATGTGCGCCGGCTCAGCTCCGCGTCCGACCTGATCGTCAACGTGCTGCTGCTGTTCATCGTGTTCATGGGCATGTACGCCACGCTGTTCACGAACGCCGTACAGCCGACATTCGATTACCGCGAGTCGATCTCGGTCTGGTTCCGCGGATTGTTCCTGCTGCGCCCGGACGCTTCGCTGATGCATAACGTGCCGATGTCGTTCAAAATCCATGCGCTGACCGGCTTCGCGATCTTCGCATTCTGGCCGTTCACCCGGCTCGTGCACGTCTGGAGCGTGCCGTTGAATTATGTCGGAAGAAGTTATATCCTGTACAGAAGACACAAATCCAACTAGGGGAGCGGGCTTTGCCCGCTTTTCCGTTTGCGCGGGGAGAGACATGAGCATGGAACTTTACGCAGATTACCAACGGGAACTCGAAGCGATCCGGCAGGCGTTCGGCTACGACTTCCTGGCGCTGGCTCTCGTCGAGCCGGCCGAACAGCAGTACGTCATCCGCTGGAAATACGCGGCGGGCAACCGCAACGAGCGTTTTCGCCGCATCATGCTCCAGTCCGGCAAAGGCATCGCGGGCATCGTGTTCAAAACGGGCAAATCGGTGTTCATTCCGTCGGTTCCCGCGTACGTGGGAGCCGACAGCCTGTTCAATTATCCGATCGTCCAATCGGAGAAGCTCGAAAGTCTCGGCGCCGTTCCGCTGTGGAACGATGCGCGCGTCGCCGGCGTCCTGCTGGCGGGATTCCGCGAAGAAGGGCGGATGACGCCCGAGCTGATGCAGGCGCTGGAACAAGCGGCGCGTTCGGGCATCGGCGAGCTGGACGGCAGGGAGGTGGCTTCGAATTGAGCCGAACCCCGGAAGCCGGACGCATGAACCCGCTGATGATGAAGCTGTTCCAGAACAGCAAGGAAGCGATTTTCTTTTTTGACAAAACGGGGCGGGCGCTGGCCATGAATCCGGCGGCCGAAGAGATCGTGTCCGACGACGTGCTGATGAAGCTGTATCAAGGCAGCGACAACGCGCTGTGCGGCACGTGCCGCGGCTACACGAGCGATACCGAGCAGCGGACCTGCCTGGACTGCTATATGAAAATTCCGGAATCGGAAGAACATACGTCGTTTCAGGTGTATCTGGAGACGAAAAATAAAGGGGTCGTGCCTTATGCCGGTTCGTTCCATACGGTCGATCCGGAAGACGGCACGCGGGTGTTCATGCTGCGCGACCTGACTCCGCAGCTGCGGGTGCAGGAGCGGCTGTACCAGAACACGATGCTGCGGCATGTGATCGAAGCGCAGGAGAACGAGCGCAAGCGCCTGTCGCGCGAGCTGCACGACAGCGTGGCGCAGGAACTGATGAGCGCCGTGATCGACCTGCGCGTGCTCAAATACATGACGGACGACGAGACGGTGCTCAAAAAGGTCAAGCAGACCGAAGCGTCGATGACCCGCCTGCTCGACGATATCCGCAATCTGTCCGTCGAGCTGCGGCCGGCCGCGCTGGACGATTTCGGCCTGGAAGCGGCGTTTCGCTCGCACTTCAAACGGGTGGAGCAGAGCTACGGGCTCGTCGTCGAATTCGTCTCTGACGTTGCGCGCAAGCGGTATACGAGCGATATCGAGACGGTCATCTACCGGATCTGCCAGGAAGCGGTGCTCAACGCGCTGAAGTACGCGCAGGTCGACACCGTAAGTGTGCATCTGTTCGAGCAGGGCGGCATGCTGCGGCTCGAAGTCGAAGATCAGGGCGCGGGCTTCGAAGCCGGGGCCGATCCAATCGGCACGGGCCTCGGATTGTACGGCATGCGCGAACGCGCGGAGCTCGCCGGCGGCACGCTAGACGTGCGGTCGGAACCGGGCAGCGGCACCCGGGTTCGGCTGCGGGTCCCGATCGCCGAATCCCAAGAAAAGAGGTAACGCCGCATGAAAATTGTTATCGCCGACGATCACGCCATCGTGCGCAGCGGCTTTTCCATGATCCTGAATTTTCAGCCGGACATGGAAGTCATCGCCACGGCGGCCGACGGCATCGAAGCGTACGCCGCGGTCGCCAAACATCAGCCTGACCTGTTGATCATGGATCTCAGCATGCCGCCGGGAGAAAGCGGGCTGATCGCGACAGGCAAGATCAAGGAAGACTATCCCGACACGAAGATCCTCATTTTGACCATGCACGACGACGAAGAGTATTTGTTCCATATTTTAAAAAGCGGGGCGTCGGGCTACGTGCTCAAAAACGCGCCGGACGAAGAACTGCTGCTGGCGATCCGGACTGTCCACGCGGGCGGGACGTACATCCATCCCAAAATGGCGACTTCGCTCGTGCGGGAATTTATCAAGCACGACAAGTCGGGCAGCTCCGAAGATCCGTTCGAACTGCTGTCCAAGCGCGAACTGGAAATTTTGCCGCTGATCGCCAAAGGCTACGGCAACAAGGAAGTGGCGGAGAAGCTGTTCATTTCCGTCAAGACCGTCGAAGCGCACAAAGCGAAAATCATGGACAAGCTTCAGTTGAAAAACCGGCCGGAACTGGTCGAATACGCGCTGCGCAAAAAGCTGCTCGAGTTCTGACGGAATTTTGCGCGGAAAGGAACGCCATCATGGAACTCACTTTCGAACAACCGGCGATGCGCCTGCTGGAGAATGAACATCGCTACCTGGCTTACCTGGCGGAAGAATGGCATCCCATTGCCCTGCGCCTGGAAGAAGAACCGGATCTGCACACCGCGCGCGTGCTGCTCGGCACGCTGCGCGAGAAGCTGGAGCAGTTCCGCCTTCCGCTGAAAAAGCATACGGACAAAGAAGAAGCGCACTTTTTCCCGACGCTCGGCGGTTATATCGGCTTCGAGCAGGGCCCGCTCGTCGGCATTCAGGAAGAACACCGGGAGATCGAGGCGTATCTGGACCATTTCCTGCATCGTACCGAGGGAGATCCCGAATATTTTTCGCCGGAAGAGATCCGGGCTGCCGCGCGCGACGCGGGCGAAGCGTTCGAAGTGCTGACCGTGAACCGCGTCAAGGAAGAGTCGGTGCTGTTCCCGATGGCGGAAGCGCGAATCCTGCCCAAGCAGATGCTCAAGCTGTACGAACGCATGAACACGACGATCGCGTGAAGACGCGGTCTGCGGCTTACGAATCAACGACGTCCCGGCTGCAAAAGAACGAAAAACGACTTCGAACTCCGGTTTTTCGCCGGTATTCGGGGTCATTTTCGCGTTTGTGTCCGTTTTTTTGCCCGAGCGTTCGAAAAAGGGGTTCTTTTCAGGGTTTACCCTCCCGGGGAAAGGGGACTCCCCTATAGGCCGGGGGCGGGGCGGCCGATACAATGAAGGCAGTAGACCGGACACCGGAGAGCGCGCCGACACGCCCGACTCCGGCCCCGGCGAATAACTGTCGAAAAGGTGAGTGCAATGATCAAAAAAGTACAGCTCCCGCTCCAAACGCTGAATCTGACGCTCGGGTTCATGGTCTGGGTTATCCTCTCGTCGCTGATGCCCTTTATCAAGGAAGACATCGCTATTCCGGCGGACCGTCTGGCGATCGTCACGGCTATTCCGGTCGTGCTCGGCTCGATCCTGCGTATTCCGCTCGGGTATTATGCCAACATCATCGGCGCCCGGCTCGTTTTCCTGATCAGTTTTGTGCTTCTGCTGTTTCCCGTGTATTATATCAGCGTAGCCCAATCGATGACCGCGCTCATGATCGGCGGTCTGTTTCTCGGGATCGGCGGCGCCGTGTTCTCGGTCGGCGTGACGTCGCTGCCCAAATATTATCCGGCGGCCCGGCACGGGTTCGTCAACGGCATGTACGGCATGGGCAACATCGGTACGGCGATCAGCACGTTCGCGGCTCCGGTACTGGCGACGCAGATCGGCTGGCAGGCCGCCGTCAAATGGTATTTGGCGCTGCTGCTGTTCTTCATCGTCTTGAACTTCCTGCTGGGCGACCGGCGCGAAGTAAAAGTGAAGACGCCGATCGGCCAGCAGATCAAAGGCATCTACAAAAATGAAAAGCTCTGGCTGATCTCGCTGTTCTACTTTATTACATTCGGTTCGTTCGTGGCGTTCACCGTCTATCTGCCGAACTTTCTCGTGACGAATTTCGGGCTGGAAAAAGTCGACGCCGGCATGCGCACCGCAGGCTTTATCGCGATTGCGACGTTTTTCCGTCCGGTGGGCGGCTGGCTCGCGGACCGCTTCAAGCCGCTGCTGCTGCTCGGCGGCACGTTCGCGATCTACACGATTGCGGCCATCCTGCTGGCATTCTCGCCGTCGCTCGGCCCGTACACGGTCGGCTGCCTGGCGATCGCGTTCTGCGCGGGTCTCGGCAACGGCATCATTTTCAAGCTGGTGCCGTTCTATTTCCAAAAGCAGGCGGGCATCGCGAACGGTATCGTATCCATGATGGGCGGACTCGGCGGATTCTTCCCCCCGATCATGCTGGCAGCCATTCACGGCATCACGGGACAGTATTCGATCGGCTTCATGCTGCTGTCGCAGGTCGCCATGGTGAGCATGGTGCTGGTATTCTGGATGTACGTTCAGGATAAAAGAACGCTGGATGCGGTCGGCGGCCGAACAGCAACGAAAGCCCAGACCAAAACGATGAGCAAATAATCAACGCATCCAGAACAAGCAAACGAGGAACGGGAGTCTTCCCGTTCCGATACCCAACAGCCGTCCGGGCCACCCGGGCGGCTTCGCATGCAGGAGGGATAGAAGATGGAGACAAGAAGCGGCGAACGCTATTCGCGGCAGACGCTGTTCGGCCCGATCGGCAGCGGCGGGCAGCAAGCGCTGGAACGCGCCTGCGTAGCCGTGATCGGCTGCGGCGCGCTCGGCTCCGCGATCGCCGAGACGCTGACGCGCGCGGGCGTGGGCGAACTGCATCTGGTCGACCGGGATTACGTCGAATGGTCCAATCTACAGCGGCAGCAGCTCTTTACCGAGAGCGACGCGGAGCGGATGATGCCCAAAGTGGAAGCGGCCCGGAAGCGGCTGCTGGACATTCGCTCCGATCTCAAGCTGCATACGCATTTTGACGATCTGGACGTGCCGCTGATGCGCAGGCTGGCCTCAACCTGCTCGCTGATCATGGACGCGACCGACAACTTCGAGACGCGGCTGCTGATCGGCGACGCGGCGCTCGAAGCGGGCATTCCGTGGATCTACGGCGCCTGCGTGGGCAGCTCGGGCACAGTGTTTCCTTTTGTGCCCGAACGGTCGGCCTGCTTCCGCTGCCTGCTGCCGACGCTGCCGGCTTCAAGCGACACGTGCGACACGGCCGGCATCATCGCGCCCGCCGTGCAGGTGACCGCCGCGATGCAGTGCGCGGAAACGCTGAAATGGTTGAGCGGCAATCGTGATGCGCTGCTGACGAAAGTGCATCATTTCGATCTGTGGTCCGGCACGCGGATAGATGTCGGGATTGCGCGTATTCGCCGCGCGGATTGTGCGTCGTGCGGCCCGAATCCGACTTTTCCGGCGCTTGCGCGCACGGCAAGACCGGCGTATGCCGCGCTGTGCGGGCGCGATACGGTGCAGGTACTGCCGGACCCCGCGCGGCCGCTGACGCTGGACGACGCGGAGCGGATCGGGCGGCGGATCGGCGAGAACCTGCGCCGTACGCCGCATTTCGTCCAGTTTCACGCGCTCGGCGCGCGCTTTATTCTGTTCGTCAACGGCCGGCTGCTTATTCACGGCACGGGCAGCGTAGACGAAGGACGAAGTCTGCACCGCAAAGTATTCGGATAAAAAAATCAGGGGGCCGGGCTGCCGGGCTTCTGCCCGATCCGATTCGATTAGATCCGATTCGATCCGATCTGGCCCGGCTCCAGCCAAAGGAGGCGCAGCATGAGCAAATTGGACCCTGCCCAAACGGCCGGGACGGTCGTGCGCTTGGCAGTACTGACCGTCAGCGACACGCGCACCAAAGAGACGGACAAAAGCGGACAGAAGATTCTGGAATTGGCCCGGGAAGCGGGCCTGCGGATCGTCAAGTATACGCTGTGCGCCGACGACGCGGAAGCGATCCATTCGATCGTCGCGGGCTGGCTGCTGCGGCCGGAGATCGACGCGATCGTGACGACCGGAGGAACCGGCATCGCGCGGCGCGACGTCACGATCGAAGCGGTGCGGCCGCTGTTCGAGAAAGAGATCGACGGCTTCGGCGAGCTGTTCCGGTATTTAAGCTTTGCCGAAGACATCGGCACGAAGGCCGTGCTCAGCCGTGCCACGGCCGGCACGGCCGGGGAGAAAGCGATCTTCGTGCTGCCCGGCTCGACCGGCGCCGTGACGCTGGCCATGCGCCGCATCATCGTGCCGGAAATCCGGCATATCCGGCATGAGCTGACCAAGCACCGGTAAACGGCAAGAGCCGCGCAGGCTCGACGTGTAACGGTCGAGTCTGCGCGGCCGGGGTGCGGCAGCAGGGCAGCAGGCAGGCGTGAAGCCAGAATTGGATGCCGGGCGGCGTAACGGATCGCAGGCCGCAAGACCGGGCAGGCAAGCAATCGGGCGCCCGGCGGTCTTTCCCCGGCAATCGGGGGATCTGCGGCTAGCCGGATTACTCCTGCCGAGCGTAATCGCCGGATTTGCCGCCTGTTTTCTCAAGCAGCATCGTCGGTCCGATCACCATGTCTTTGCCGGCGGCTTTGCACATGTCGTAGATCGTCAGCGCGGCGGCGCTGGCCGCGGTGAGGGCTTCCATCTCGACGCCCGTCGGGCCTTTGGTCCGCACGGTCGCGTAGAGGAACACTTCGTACGAAGCCGCGGCTTCGTCGATTTTCCATTCGAATTCGATATCGACCCCGCTGAGCATCAGCGGATGGCACATCGGAATAATCTGCGCCGTATTTTTGGCCGCCATGATTCCCGCGACTTGGGCGACGGCGAGCACATCGCCTTTTTTGCTGCCGCCGCCGCGGATCTGGCGGTAGATCGTCTCGTTTACGCGGACCGAAGTCGCCGCGCGGGCCGTGCGTACCGTTTCGTTTTTCTCCGAGACGTCGACCATGCGCGCGCGTCCCTGTTCGTTAAAATGAGTCAATTCGGACAAAACCATCCATCCCTTCATCGATTGAAGATGAACCCAGTATAGCATGAGAAAAGGAGCGGTCCACCATGGTCGAACCCCGACATCCGATTTCCGTCAGCGAGGCGATCGCCCGCATTCAGGGACATGTCCGCCGGACCGGCAGCGAGAACGTGCCGCTGGAACAGGCTTACGGCCGCATTCTGGCCGAGCCGCTGCGGGCGTCGCACGACGTGCCGTCGTTCGACCGTTCGCCGTACGACGGCTTCGCGATCCGGGCCGAAGATTCGGCCGGCGCGTCGGGTACGAACCGTATCCGGTTCGAAGTGATCGACCGGATCGGCGCCGGCTCCGTGTCGGCCCGCACGCTCGGCCCGGGCGAAGCGATCCGCATCATGACCGGCGCGCAGCTGCCGGCCGGCGCGGACGCGGTCGTCATGCTGGAGCAGACGCAGGAATCGCCGCCGGCGCAGAACGCCGGGGCGCAAGAGCTCGCCGCCGATTCGGCGGACATGAGCGCCCGTGCGTTCTTCACCGTGCGCAAGCCGTTCCGGGCCGGCGAGAACATTTCGTTTCGCGGCGAGGATATGCGCCTCGGCGAACAGATCCTGCCGTCGGGCAGCCTGATCCATCCCGGCACGATCGCGCTGCTGGCCACGTTCGGCCAGCAGCAGGTGCACGTGTCGAAGCTGCCTGTGGTCGGCATTCTCGCGACCGGCACCGAACTGCTGGAGCCGGGAGCGCCGCTTGAGCCCGGCAAGATCCGCAACAGCAACGGACCGATGATCGCGGCCCAGCTCCGGCGCATGGGCATTCCGTACCGCCTGTACGCGGCGGCGGCCGACCGTCTCGGCGACATGCTCGATACGGTGCGGCAGGCGCTGGGCGAATGCGACGGCCTCATTACGACGGGCGGCGTATCGGTCGGCGATTACGATCTGCTGCCGGCCGTCTACGCCGAACTCGGCGCGGACGTGCTGTTCAACAAGGTCGCCATGCGGCCGGGCAGCGTGACGACGGTCGCCGTATGGGAAAGCCGCTTCCTGTTCGGGCTGTCGGGCAACCCGTCCGCCTGCTACACCGGCTTCGAACTGTTCGCGCGTCCCGCGCTGCTGCGCATGATGGGCTCGGAGCGGATCTATCCGCTGCACACGCGGGCGGCGCTCGGCGAAGACTTCGCCAAGCCGAATCCGTTCACGCGCTTCGTGCGCGCCGTGTACGACGGCGTCTCCGTCACGCCGGCCGGCTTCAACAAATCGAACGCCGTGTCGTCGATCGGACGCGGCAACGCGCTGCTCGTCCTGCCCGGCGGGACGCGCGGCTTCCAGGCCGGCGACGCGGTGGACGTGCTGCTGCCGGGCATGGAAGAAGGTTCGGCCGCATGGAATCTGTGAGCGGCGGGCAAGCAGGCGCGGCCAAGGCGCATGTTCTTCAGATCGTCGGCTTCAAGAACAGCGGCAAAACGACGCTGGCCGAGACGCTGCTGCGCCTGGCGAGTCGGCTCGGATCGCGCGTGTCCGTGATCAAGCATCACGGACACGGCGGCGAGCCCGAAGCGCCGCCGGCCGATACGGACGCTTCGCGGCTGTTCGGAGCGGGAGCCGCGAGTTCGGTCGTCAGCGGCGGCGGCCTGATGCTGATGCAGGGCCGCCTGCCGGAAAGCGACGACGGCTGCGGCGAGCTGGACGCCCTGATCGCGCTGACCCAAACGTATGCGCGTCCCGACCTGATCCTGATCGAAGGCTTCAAATCGGAGGCGCATCCGAAGATCGTGCTGCTTCGCTCCGGCGAAGACTGGGCGGAGCTTGGCACGCTGACGAATATCGTACTGGTCGTGACGCAAGAAAGCGAATCGGCCTCGCATCCGGTGCTCTCCGCACACACGCGGCTGCCCGGATCGCCGAACGTCCGCCTGCTGCATCGGCAGCAGACGGAAGAGATTGAAGCCTGGTTTGCCCATTGGCTGAGAGGAGCGCAGACTACCGTATGAAACTTTATGAGATCGTAACGGAACCGATCGATCCGCAGCGCTACGCCGATAGCGTGCTGCGCCCGGAAGCGGGCGCGATTACGCTGTTTACCGGCCATGTGCGCGAATGGACCCGCGGCATACGCACGCTGTATCTGGCCTACGAAGCGTACGTGCCGATGGCGGAGAAAATGCTGGCGAAGATCGGCGGAGAAATCGAAGAGAAATGGCCCGGCACGCGGTGCGCGATCGCGCACCGGATCGGCGAGCTGAAGATCGGCGAGATCGCCGTCGTCATCGCCGTCTCGTCCCCGCACCGCAAAGACGCCTATGCGGCGAACGAATACGCGATCGAACGGATCAAGGAATGGGTCCCGATCTGGAAAAAGGAAATTTGGGAAAACGGCACCGAATGGATCGGCGACCAGCGCGGCCAACCGCTGCCGGAATAGAAGCGGCCGGCCGGCGCGGACGCTGCAAATGGGTCCGCCGCCGATCTGCCGTCTATTCGAATCCCCTCTTCGAACTTCATTGAACCCTATGTAATCCGATCTAATCCGATCGAACCCCATCCCCAAGCGAGGAGAGGACGCCCATGATTACGCTGTACTATTTCGCCGGATTGCGCGAAGCGACCGGCCTCGCTCAGGAACACGCCGAGCTCGAAGGCTATACGGTCGACGAACTGCTGTCCTGGGTAAAAGACAAATATCCGCATCTTGCGCTCGACGCGGTGCGCGTCGCGGTGAACGAAGAGTATGCGCTGCCGGAAGATGTGCTGCGCAGCGGCGACGCCGCCGCGCTGATTCCACCGGTCAGCGGCGGATGACGCCGCAGGGCGGAGAGCCGATCCCGCCGTATCCGGTCGGCACGGTCGGCCTTCTGCTCGCCGGCGGATTGTCGCGCCGCTACGGCTCGCCCAAAGCGTTCGCCCTTTACGAAGGGCGTCCGTTCCACGAACGCGCGCATGCGGCGCTGTCCGGCGGCTGCGACCAAGTGATTGTCTCGGCCAGCGCAGCGTTGGCCCCGCAATTTCCGGAAGTCTACGAAGTGTGCGTCGACCTGCCGGAACTGGCGGGCCTCGGGCCGCTGGCCGGATTCGCTTCGGTCATGCGGCAGTATCCCGCGGAGCGCTATATCGCGCTTCCGTGCGATATGCCGCGTATCGGGCCGCAGGAGATCCGGCGGCTGCGCTCCGCGGCGCAAAACGGCCCATCCGCCGACGTCACGGCGGTGCGCAGCGTGGAAGCGGGAGATCTTCCGCTGCTGAGCGTCTGGCGCGGCGGCCTGGCCGACCGGCTGGAAGAGAGTGTGCGCGGCGGACGGCTCGGCGTCATGAAGCTGCTGGCCGGGCTGGACACCGTCTGGCTGGACGCCGCGCTTCTTCATCCCGATCCGGCGATTTTCCACAATTTTAACGTTCCATAACTTTAACGTTTCGTATCCCTTCGCAATACGCCGGGCGCGAATTGAATCCGAAGCGCCGACGAAGGAGAGGAGAAGCCATGAACCTGTATACGCCCACGGACCGGCTTCGCCGGCCGATCCGCGATCTGCGCATTTCGGTTACCGACCGCTGCAATTTCCGGTGCACGTACTGCATGCCCAAAGAAATTTTCGGCGACGATTTCGCTTTTATGTCCAAAGACGAACTGCTGACGTTCGAAGAGATCGAACGCCTGACACGGCTGTTCGCTTCGATCGGTGTCAAAAAAATCCGGCTGACGGGAGGCGAACCGCTGCTGCGTCGGGGGATGCCCGACCTCGTGTCGCGCATCCTCAAGGTGGACGGTATCGAAGACGTCGGCCTGACGACCAACGGCGTGCTGCTTGGCGCCAACGCCCAGCCGCTGCACGACGCGGGGCTGCGCCGGCTCAACGTCAGCCTGGACGCGCTCGATCCCGAGCTGTTCGGACGGCTGAACGGCCGGGGTATCGATTCGGCGCTCATCCTGCGGCAGATCGAGCAGGCCCGGCAGGTCGGCTTCGACGTCAAAGTCAACATGGTCGTGCAAAAAGACGTCAACGACGCCGAAATTTTGCCGATGGCCGCCTATTTCCGGGAACGCGGCATCACGCTGCGGTTTATCGAATTTATGGACGTCGGTAACGACAACGGCTGGAGCTTCAAGCGCGTCGTCACCAAAAAAGAAATTTACGAGCGCCTGAGCGCCGTGCACGAGCTGGAACCGGTCGAACCGGATTACTTCGGGGAAGTCGCTTCGCGCTATCGATACAAAGGTACGGAGGCCGAAGTCGGCTTTATCACCTCGGTGTCCGAATCGTTCTGTTCGTCCTGTACGAGAGCGCGCCTGTCTTCGAACGGTATTTTCTATACCTGCTTGTTCGCGTCGAGCGGCTTCGATCTGCGGGCCCCACTGCGCGGCGGCGCGAGCGACGAGGAGCTGCTGGCGCAGATCGTCGGCGTCTGGGAAAATCGGGCCGACCGCTACTCCGACGAACGCACCGAGCAGACGGCCAAAAATCGCAAAAAGATCAATATGTCGTATATCGGCGGCTGAGCGGCAGGCTGCGGCAGACGACTGCGACCCGAGAGGTTCATGCGCGGATTCGCCCTTTTTTCGAAAAAATGCCCTGACTCGATCGTGCTGCCTACGCAAAAGCCCCTTTCCCGAAAGTTTCGGAAAAGGGGCTTTTTACTTTCTGCGTTCAGGCAGGCGCATGGGGCGCATGCACCTCATTTTCCAACATCCCGATATACGCCATCAGCTCGGAAATGGCCGCATACTGCCGGGCAAGCCGGCCGTTCAGCTTCTCCAGCGCGATCCGGAACGATTGTTCCACGGCCGGCAGGTTCCCGGTATCGAGATCGTCCAGCAGCTTCCGGATCGCTTCGATAAAATAGACGGTCTGGCGCAGGCTGCTGATTACGATGATCCGGCGCAGCTCGCGCGGCGCAAACTGCCGATACCCGCTTTGCGGATGGCGGCGCGGCCGGATCAGCCCTTCTTTTTCCCAATGCCGCACGGCCGACGGGTTGACGCCCGCAATCTGCGATACTTCGCCGATGCTCATGCAATCCGTGATGCGGCGTCCGTTGTACGCGGAGAAATCGGTCCGTTCGATCAGCCGCATAATTTCGGTCAGCCGGCTGTTCTCCGCCTGAATCTGCGCCTGCTCGGCATTGAGCGCCCACAGCGCTTCGCCGATCTGCCGCTCCCGGATCAGGCGCATGACCGAATAAGCGGTCGGAATGCTGTACGCCGCAAGCAGCGCGCGGAGCGAGCGAAAAGCATGCAGATGGATCTGTCCGTACATGCGGCGTCCGGCGCCGATCCGCGGCACGTCGGGAATCAGGTGCTGCCGTTCGTAGCTGCGCAGCGTCGTCGTGCTGACGCCCAGCGCTTCGGCCGCCTGTTTGGGCGTCCACCGATCGACGGCGGAGCGAGAGTCGGTCATGGAGCAGGCTCCTTTCGCTTTTGGGTTTTGGATGTTCATTTTGGATTTTATTTTCACATCGGATTCTATTTTCTTTTCCGCTCAACCTTCAAATTGAACCTTCAAGCGCTACGACAACATTTAACCGGAAAAAGCGCCGCGCTGCAAGGGTCTGCCCTCTTTTAACCGAAAGATTGCCTCAATGTTATATGATCGAAGCAAGAACGTTCGCGAAGAAAAGGGAGGAGCATACCCATGAATAGAAACAGGCACACCCCGAACGATACGATCCAGATCCGGGGAGCCCGGGAAGGTCAGTTGAAGTCCGTCGATCTGGACATTCCGAGAGAACGGCTGGTCGTCTTCACGGGGTTGTCCGGTTCGGGCAAATCGACGCTGGTCGAGACGATTTTTCGGGAAAGCCAGCGGCAGTACCTCGAAGCGGTCGGCTACCAGGGCATTCGCAAACCGAACGTGGACCGGATTCGCTTCCTGTCGTCCGCGATCCGGATCACGCAGAGCGAGTCGAACCGCAATCCCCGCTCCACGGTAGGCACGAAGACGAATATTTACACCGATCTGCGCATGCTGTACGAAAAGCTCGGCGAGCGCGACTGTCCGCACTGCGGAGAGCGGATCTCGGCGGCGGACTGCCGCGAGACGACGACCGTAATCGACGGGGAATTCCGTGTCTATATGGACTGCAGCCGCTGCGGTCAGCGTATGGACAAGCTGACGCGCAGCCATTTCTCCGCCAATACGCGGGAAGGCGCCTGCCCGGACTGCCAGGGACTCGGCAGCCGGCTCAGCCTCGTGCCGGAGCGCTGCATCGACGCATCGCGCTCTCCGCAAGGCGGAGCGGTCGATTATTGGGCGCAGGCGTACCAAGACTACCAGGTCGATCTGCTGCACAAAGCGCTGGCGCATTACGGCGTTCCGGCCGACCGGAAGACGCCGGTCGGCGAATACGGCGAAGCGCAGACGGCGCTGCTGCATTGGGGCGCGGATTCGGCGCAGGTCAAAGCGCTGTTCCCGCAGATCCAGCCGCCCAAAAGCGTCTCCGCCGGGCGCTTCGAAGGCGTGCTGACCACGCTTTGGCGGCGCATGTCCGAGAAGGAAGGCGACGCCAAAGGGTTGAACCGGTATTTCGATTCGGTACGCTGCGCTTCCTGCGCCGGAGAACGGCTGAATCCGCTGAGCCGGAGCGTCACCGTCGCCGGGCGGAGACTGCCGGAACTGAGCGTACTGTCGCTGGAAGAACTGGGACAGTGGCTGGCGGCTCTGCAAGGCGGGGAATCGGACAAGGCTTCGGGTTGGAAGCCGGGCGAGGATTTGGGCAGCAATTCGGGCGGGCAGTCGGTACGCATCTACCTCGAAGACCTGCGGACGAAGATTAGCCGGTTGGAGCGGATCGGGCTCGGATATCTGTCGATCGACCGGCAGATGATCACGCTGTCCGGCGGCGAGAGCCAGCGGATCAAGCTGGCCGCGGCGCTCGATTCCGACCTGACCGGCATGATGTACCTGCTGGACGAGCCGACGATCGGCCTGCATCCCCGCGACACGGAAGGCGTGATTGCTGTTCTTCAGCGCCTGCGGGACTTGGGCAACAGCGTGCTCGTTATCGAGCACGATCCGGAAGTGATGCGGGCCGCCGATCATATCGTAGATCTGGGGCCGGGCTCCGGCAGGCACGGCGGCCGCGTCGTTGCGCAGGGCACGCTTGCGGAGCTGATGCGCAGCGAAGCTTCCGTGACGGGCGCTTACTTGAAGCGGGAGCAGCCGCCTCTGCGCCGGCCCCGCCAAGGAGACGGCGCGTCGATCGGCATCGCAAGCGCTTCGCTGCACAATTTGCAGGAAGTGAACGTGCGTATCCCGACCGGCTGCCTCGTTGCCGTGACCGGCGTATCCGGTTCGGGCAAGTCTTCGCTGATCTTCGGCGTGCTGGCCGCGGCGGCAGACCCCGGGAGCGCTCCCGATCGGCGCCGCGGCCAGATCACCGGCCTGGAGGCGTTCGACCGGGTCGTCACGATTCGCCAATCGGCGATCACGCGCATGAAGCGCTCCAACGTGGCGACGTATTCCGAAGCCTACGGCGAGATTCGCAAGCTGTATGGCAGCCTCGAAGAAGCGCGGGCGCGCGGGCTGTCGGCCAAAAGCTTCTCGTTCAACACCCCGGGCGGCCGCTGCGAAAACTGCGAAGGACTCGGAACGGTGACGAGCAGCATGCTGTTTTTCGAAAATATCGAGGAGATCTGCCACGTCTGCGGCGGACGCCAGTTCAGCGAAGACGTGCTCGCCGTGACGTACCTCGGCCGCTCGATTCACGAGACGCTGCGGCTGCCGATCGAGGAGGCGGCGACCGTGTTCGAGCGTCTGCCCAAGCTGCGGCGCATCCTGCATCTGCTGAACGAAGTGGGTCTCGGTTATTTGGAACTTGGGCAGACGCTGACCACGCTGTCCGGCGGCGAAGCGCAGCGGCTGAAGCTTGCGTCCGAACTGCTCGGCTCCAAAGCCAAACGCCTCCTGTACCTGATGGACGAGCCGACGACGGGACTGCATCCGGCTGATGTGGACCATTTTCTCAAGCTGCTGCACGCGATGGTCGATTCCGGCAGCACCGTGATCATCGTGGAGCATAATATGCAGGTCGTCGCGGACGCGGATTGGGTCGTCGATCTCGGACCGGAAGGCGGGGTGCGCGGCGGGCAGGTAGGCTTCAGCGGCAAGCCGGCAGACCTGCTGTTGTCGGGAAAAGGCGCCACGGCGGAACATTTGGGCAGGCCGTCTTGAGTAAAAAAAGACGTCCTCGCCTCGCAGCCTCGGCATTAGGCCGGGGCGTGGGGGCGAGGGGCGGAGTAGGAGCGAGACGAAGGGTCGGATGCGGGCGTTCGGATGTAAGCGTTTGAGTGCAGACGTTCCGGTTCAAGCATTTGAGTGCAGGCGTTCAGGCTGTACCGTTTCATTGTTAACCTTGTATGAAAATATAAGTTTACAATGAATCTTCGGCACGCTATACTGCTAGCAAGCCGGAACGGTACGCCCGTTCCGGACTTGACAGTATCCTACTCGGAGGTCGATTCTCTTGAAAACAAAAGAAATGGTATACGCGGCTCTGTTCGCCGCGCTGATCGCGGTGCTCGGCATGATTCCGCCGATTCCGCTCGGCTTCATTCCGGTCCCGATCACGCTGCAGACGCTTGGCGTCATGTTGGCGGGCGGTTTTCTGGGCAAAAAAACGGGTGCGCTCAGCCTGATCCTGTTTATCGTCTTGGTCGCGATCGGACTGCCGATCCTGGCCGGAGGCTCCGGCGGATTGGCGCCGCTCGTCGGACCGACCGCCGGCTACATCTTTAGCTGGCCGATCGCGGCTTTCTGCATCGGCTGGGCGTCGGAGAAAGTCTGGCCCCGCCTGAAGACCTGGAAGCTGATCGCCATTAACGCCGTGTTCGGCGTGCTGCTGGTCAATCTGATCGGCGCGCCGGTCATGGCGCTTATTACGAACACGCCGATCTGGCCGGGACTCGCCGCTTCCGCCGTCTTCCTGCCGGGCGACCTGATCAAAGCGGTCGTAGCGGCCGTCGTCGTCATTCAGGCCCGCGCGGTCAGCCCGATCGAAGAGAAAGTGCACGGCGCCTGACATGCTGGAATTCGATCAGGTCTCTTACCATTACCGGCGGGGACAGGAAGTGCTGCGCGGCGTCAGCTTCCGTATCCGGGAAGGCGAATTCCTCTCGATCGTCGGCGGCAACGGAAGCGGCAAATCGACGCTGGCCAAGCTTATGAACGGCCTGCTGCTTCCGCGCAGCGGAACGGTCCGGTTCGACGCGCGGCCGACTTCCGACGCCGCCCACCTGCAGGCGGTGCGCCAGGGCGTCGGATTGATTTTCCAAAACCCCGACGACCAGTTCATCACGACAAGCGTAAGCGACGAGATCGTGTTCGGCCTGGAAAATATCCGCGTACCCGCGGAAGAGATCGGCGAGCGGGTGCGGCAGGCGCTTCGGACGGTGAGGATGGAACCGTACGCCGATTCGGCGCCGCACGAACTGTCGGGCGGGCAGAAGCAGCGCGCGGCGATCGCCGCGGTGCTGGCTATGCGCCCCCGGCTGATCCTGTTCGACGAAGCGACGTCGATGCTCGATCCGCGCGGCAGGGCGGACATCCTGCACAGGATGCGCGAGCTGCACCGGCAGGGCCTGACGGTCGTGCAGATCACGCACCATATGGACGAAGTGCCGGCGTCGGACCGGGTGCTGCTGCTCGATCGCGGAGAGATTGCTTTCGACGGTACGCCGGACGATTTTTTCGCTTCGGCCGATCTGGAATCTTACGCGCTGGACACACCGTTCGCCGTGCGCGTTCACGAAAATCTCGGCCTGACCGGTTCGCTGTCGGCCGATTGGAAGGAGCGTGTCGCTGACCAATGGAACATTCCACGGAAATAGGCAGTCCGGCCTTGTACGCATTGCGGAAAATCGGGGTCGCGCTCGGCGGCCGCCCGGTGCTGCGGGACGTCACCTGCGGGCTTCGGCAGGGAAGCTGGACGTCGCTGGTCGGTCCGACCGGCGCCGGCAAATCGACGCTGGCCCGCCTGTTCAAAGGGCTGATCCCCGAGTACACGGGCGACTACCGGATCGACGGCCGCCCGGCCGCCACGGACCGCAAAGGCCGGGCGCAGGTGCTGCCGGACATCGGATTCGTGTTCCAA
Source organism: Saccharibacillus sp. WB 17 (assembly GCF_008634075.2). Classification (NCBI taxonomy): domain Bacteria; kingdom Bacillati; phylum Bacillota; class Bacilli; order Caryophanales; family Paenibacillaceae; genus Saccharibacillus; species Saccharibacillus sp. WB 17. Next base: position 212,131 of record NZ_VPFK02000012.1, read on the forward strand.
TACCCGGAACACCAAATTTTCGAGACGACGGTGGAACGCGAACTCGGTTTTGCGCTGCGGATGCGGGGCGATTCGCCCCGCGAGATCCAAGCGGCCATCGCGGACATCCTGCCGCGCCTCGGCCTTGGCGAAGAGCTGCTCCCGCAGTCGCCGCTGCTGCTCAGCGGCGGGCAGAAGCGGCGCATCGCGATCGCTTCCGTCCTGATCGCGGAGCCGAAGCTGCTCATTCTCGACGAGCCGACGGCCGCGCTCGATCCGCTGAGCCGGCGCGAGCTGCTGGACCTGCTGCGGGAGTGGCAGCGGCGAGCCAATCGTACCGTGCTGTTCATCTCGCACCGGATGGAAGACGTGGCCGAGTATTCGGACCGGGTGCTGCTGCTGAGCGAAGGCCGGTTGGCCGGCGATCTGGCAGCGAACGAACTGTTCCTGCGCCGCAGCGACCTGCTGGAGCAGGCCGGACTTGCGCTGCCGGAGTCGGTAGAGCTGCTGAAGCTGGTCGAGCGGCTCGCCGGACGCCGGCTTCAGCCGGCGAACTGCCGCGAAGACGAGATCCTGCGCGTCGTGCGTGAAGCCTGGCAGGAGCGGAATGGGGAAAGAGGACAGGAGCAATGGTGGGACGAACGATGGCAGAGAGAGCAGGAAGATCCGCAGGAGGAACGAGGGCAGGACCGACAGGAAGGGCACGAGGATCTGCGGCAGGCGCGGCAGGAAAATCGAAAAGGGAGCGGCGACCATGGCGAATAGGCTGCTGATCGGTCAATTCGTCGAAGCGGATTCTGCGCTGCACCGGCTCGATCCGCGCACCAAGCTGCTCGGCATGCTGCTGCTGATGATCGTCCTGCTGAACGTCCGCGGCTGGGGCGGGTACGGAGCGGCGGCTTTGTTCGTTCTGGCCGCCCTGCTCGGCTCCCGCGTGCCGCTTCGCCGTTATGCGCGCGGTCTGCTGCCGATTCTGCCCGTGCTGCTGTTCACGCTGCTGTACCATATCCTGTTCGGACGCGGCGACAGCGTGATCGCCTCGTACGGCGTCATCCGGATCACGCGCGAAGGGACGGAAGAAGGGCTGCGCATCTTCGCGCGTATCGCCCTACTGATCCTGCTGGCTTCCGTATTGACCGCCGCTACCCGGCCGCTGATTCTGGCACAGGGATTGGAGCGGCTGCTGAAGCCGCTGTCGAAGCTTGGCGTTCCGGTCGAGCAGTTCTCGCTCATGATCGTGATCGCGATTCGCTTTATCCCGACCGTGCTGGAAGAGGTGGACCGTATTCAGCTGGCCCGGCGGGCCCGGGGCTTCGATCCGTCCGGCCTGAATCCGGTCCGCCGCCTGTTCGCGTTCGTGCCCGTGCTCGTCCCGCTGCTCGTCACGACCGTCCGCCGCGCGGACAATCTGACGATGGCGATCGACGCGCGGGCGTACGGAGACGGCCGCGGCCGGACCGTCTACCGTCCGCTTGTTCTTCGCCGCCAAGACGCCGCCGCAGGCGCCGTACTTCTGCTTGCTGCCGCAGCCGTTTTGGCGCTCGACTTTTGGTTTGGGCGTTGAGCTTATCCCGCTCCGCAAAACACCGCCCTTGCCGGGCGTTTGGCGGATTGCAGATCGGCCAACCCGCTCCAACGCCGTGGCACGCTTAAACGCCGTCGGCACGCTTCAACAGGAATGCGATCTGCAGCCATAATGCAATCCGTGCCCGCCCTGCTATAAAGGTTGACTTTTGATCCACATTTTGCGGGCTGCGCCACCTTTTCAAGCCGAATGCTGACTTTTCGTCAGCATTTGGCCTGAAATTTGCTGTTTATACGCGGGACCGAAGCAAAATGCTGACCGATCGTCAACATTTCCTCTAACGGGACGCTTTTTCGGACAAAATGCTGCCTGTACGTCAACATTCGATTCAAGTCGGCTGTGGCCGCAGGACACCCAACCGCAAAAAAGGAACCTCATTCTCCAAGTGGAGAGTAGGGTTCCTTTTTTGCGCTCCGATTTGAGTGCCGCATACGCGCCTACGTTAGGACGATCGCGCCTTTTGCGACAGCTTGAGCCGAGTTCGTCTGCCGATCTGCCAAATCCCGTTCTTTTGGACTCTGAAGTTTGTGCGTTCTCCCTATCTCCTGCGCCGCGCACAAATCCTAACGAACCTTCATATCGCTATTTGACACTATTTCGTCTTTTCAACTATTTAACGAATCCTCATAACCTTATTGGCTGTAAAAAGTCGATTTAAGGCCGTTTTAAGTCGAATAGCGTGCTGACGATTCGTTACAACAGGAAAAAGCGCATGAATGGGAAAATAGCGTGACCAGGCTTCGTTAGCGTGCCAAGCGGAGTCTACAGCGTTCTGCGAAGTGCCGCGGATTTTCGTGAAGTTTCGCGGAGTACTACCGATTCCGGCGAAGTCTTTTAGCCTCTTGTAAAGTTCGGTAGAGTTTCACAAAATCCCGTGGGGTCCTGTGGAGCTGCGCGGAAGGCTGCAGGGCCCCGCGCACTTCAGGACACCAGCCGCAGCACGAGAATGCCCGCCAAAGCGAGCAGAATCCCGAACGCTTCGCGCCGGCTCATGCTTTCTTTGAGATAGAAGCGCGCATACAGCAGCACGATCACGATGTTGAGCGCGATGATCGCGGATACGATGCCCGTAATGCCGACCTGCAGCGCGTTCAGCATCAGCACCATGCCGGCGATATTGGTCAATCCGACCGTCATGCCCCACAGCAGCGTACGCGGCGCGCTCCAGGCGGGAGGGGAGGCGGCGGCTGTACGAAGCGCCGACGAACCTCCCGGCTCCGCAGCCTGCGCTCCACGCCCAGCCCGTGCCCGGTCCAGCGTGTACATGCCGAGAAACAGCAGCGTGCCCGACCCGAACATGGCGGTCAGCACCGGAAGCATGGAAGCGCCGGACAGAACCGACTGTTTGGAACTGAGATCCGTGAAACTGTACAGCAGCATGGCAAGCGTGCCCCACTGCCAACCGCGCAGCTGGCCGCCGCGCAAATCCTGTCCATAGCGGACGACGACGAGCGCCAGCACCACGATCCCGAAGCCGACGGCCTGCGCGAAGCCAAGCGATTCGCCCCACAGCACGTAAGCGGCCAACACCACGATCACGGGCGTCAGCGCGGAGAAAAAAGCGACCACCGACGCGCGGCCCACTTCATATCCCCGATACAGCGACGCATTGGCGGCAAAAGAAAACAAACCCATCATCAAGCCGAACTGCACGCCGCCGTTCCACGGCTGACGCGCCTGCAGATTCAGCAGCAGCGAGATCAGCGCCCCGGAGACATACACGCCGACGAACAGCAAATTCCGGTCCGCCGGCCGCTGCGACGTCCATTGATACAAAATGCCTCTGACGCCGAAGCAGGCAGCCGCTCCGAGCGCATATAGAAACCACATGTTGAACCCAACCTCCCTGCGGGTTCCGGCTTGCGCCGGGAAAACCCGAATATGACCGTTCTCTTGCGAGGAAGGCATTATAGGATTACTTTTCGCTCCGACGGACGGGGATCCCTTTATTGCGGCGCAGATTCGTCGAGCCCGCCACTGAAGCTGAAGCTGCCGCTGCCTGCCGTCCCCGCTTCTCAGCGCGATCGCCCTTCAGCGCAGTCTCCTTCAGCGCGGTCGCCCCTCAGCGCAGCGTCTTCAAAAGCCCGCCGATCGCCTCGATCCCGGCCGCTGCCGCCGGCCGAAGCGGCTGCGGCAATCCCGCCGGGTGCATCCAGCCTTGATGCACCGCGATCGCCGCCGCCGCGCGCACGCTGCCGTGGCGCTCGAACAGCGCCCAGATCGGCGCAAGCTCCGCCGAGAGCCGCAGCGCTTCTTCGGCGTCGCCGGCCTGCGCGCTGCGCACGATGTCCAGGCAGGCGGTCGGGAACAAGCCGCCGAGGACCGAATACCAGACGTCGCAGCCGGCGAGCAGTCCGGCCGCACCCAGCCGGTCGCCGCTGACGCCGATCCGCATGGCGTCCGGCAGCAGGGCGCGCAGCGCTTCCACCCGCACGCGGGCCTGCGCCGCGTCGTCAGGCACGCCGGGAAGCTTGACCGAGCGCACCTGCGGCAGCTCGGCGATGCGGGCGTGCAGCTCGTCGCCGAACGCAAAGCGCGTCGTGCGCGGATTGTCGTACACGCACAGCGGGACGGACAGATGGCGCGATACCTGCGCGTACAGAGCGTACACTTCCTCGTCCGTCAGCGGCTGGTACGACACCGGCGCCAGCAGCACGGCCGCCGCGCCCGCACACTGCGCGTCGTCGGCCAGCCGCAGCACGTCCCGCGTGCGCAGCGCGCCGATGCCCGCCATGACGGGCAGGCCCTGCGCCTGCCGCACGGCAAGTTCGACGACCCGCCGGCGTTCCGCGCGGTCCAGGTACATATAGCTGCCCGTCGAGCCGAGCACGCCGATCGAATGCACTTCGGCCGCGGCGAGCCGGTCGATCAGGGCGGCAAACGCTTTTTCGTCAACGGTATCCTGAATCAGCGGCGTCAGGGGAAAAGCGGATAGTCCGGTAAACATAATGGCACGCTCCTTTACTGTTGGCTTTCAAGCTGTCGAACAGCGCGAATCGCATTCAGTATATCGGGTATCGGAAAGATTCGGTAGACTTATCGGCCAACTGAACAAAGGATCTCTTCAAAAAAAGCATGTTTCCCGCTGCGGGAAACATGCTTTTTGTTTCAAAGTAAAGATGGAAATTCTACCTACCCGTCCAAACCCAAACTCGTTTACTCGGCGGACCAGTCGGGAATTTGTTCTTCCCGGTGACGGCCTCCCGCTGCAATACCTTTAGGCGAAATCTCTTCGATACGCGCCATTTCGGAAGGGGTCAGTTGGATTTCGGCGGAAGCTGCATTTTCTTCCAAATACTTGACTCTTTTGGTGCCTGGAATCGGCGTTACGCCTTGCGCGATCATCCAGGCCAAGGCAAGTTGGGAAGCAGATACGCCTTTTTCACCGGCCAAAGATTCAATATGCCGAACCAGATCCACGTTGCGTTGAAAATTCTCGCCCGTGAAGCGGGGCAGATAACGTCGGGCATCGTCTTGTGCGAGATCTTCGAAACGCTTGATCTGGCCGGTCAGAAACCCCCGTCCGAGTGGACTGTACGCGACAAATTCGATCCCAAGCTGCTCACATAACGGGAAAAGCTCATCTTCGGCCTCGCGGCTCCATAGCGAATATTCGGTCTGAAGCGCAGTAATGGGATGGACGTCGTGAGCCCGCTTGATTTGATGGATCGAAGCTTCGGAAAGACCGAGATAACGGACTTTGCCTTCCTTGACCAGTTCACTCATAGCGCCTACCGTTTCTTCGATCGGAACGTTCGGATCAACCCGATGCTGGTAGTACAGATCGATATGATCTGTTCCCAAGCGCTTAAGGCTGGCTTCGCAAGCTTCCCTAACATACTCGGGTCGTCCGCTGATTCCGAGAAACGAACCGTCTTCCCCGCGCATGGAGCCAAATTTGGTTGCCAGTACGATCTCGGAACGACGTCCTTTAAACGCTTTTCCAATCAATTCTTCATTGGCGCCCACGCCATACGTATCCGCGGTGTCCAGAAAGTTCACGCCAAGATCGGCGGCACGGTGAAGGGTACGAATTGATTCCGAATCTTCCCGGCCACCATAGTATTCTGACATTCCCATACAGCCAAGACCCAGTACGGAGATTTCAAGTTCACTGTTCTTTAAGCGTTTGGTCTTCATTTAAGCTCACTCCTCGAGTCGATTCAATTAAATGTTTGAAGTTATTGACTTTGTAATTCAGTAAATCGAGAGTCTTCTGCATCTCTTCGATTTCTTTCTCAAACTGCTGCTGCTGATTGTAAAGAATCCGGTAGCAATGTTCGTATTGTCGGGTATCCGAGTAAGTTAAATACTCTTTGATCTCTTGAAGGGTCATGCTTGTTTTTTTGAGCTGCACAATAAACTGAAGCCGATGCAGATCTTTTTCGCTATAAATACGATGTCCGTTTGCCTTTTTGCACGGTGCGGGCATCACTTTCGCTTTCTCATAAAAACGGATGGTATCGGAGGTTACTCCCGTAAGCTCACCCAGCTGTTTGATCGAATAGGTGGGATTTGGATTCATTTTCGTTCACTACTTTCCGGAAAGTATGGAGGGTATAACTCCCTGCGCATCGGGATATCCTCATCCTACTACTTGGAGAACACTCCAAGTCAAGCCGTCTTTTTCGGATTTTTTAAACACTCAAGTTCACGGCATTTCGGTAGCTTTTTGGCGTCAGTCCCGTCAGCGTCTTGAACACCCGGTAGAAATGCGCAGGGGTCTCGTAGCCGCAGCTTCGGGACACTTCTTCGACCGTCAGTTCCGTGGCCCGCAGCAGTTCTTTGGCGCGGATCATCCGTTTGGCATTAACGTATTGGGTCAGATTCATGGTCGTCAGCCGTTTGAATACGCGAGAGAAATGCGGAGCCGATACGTTGGCCTGCTGCGCCAGTGCGGCCAGACCGTTCTGCGCTTCGGGAGATTCGTCGATTCTGCGCAGCACATCGTTCATCCAGACGGGGCCGACGGAAGCTTCGGCGGCGAGATCGAAGTCTTTTTCCGCCCAAATCAAACGATTGATCGCAAGCAGCAGCCGGGAAGTGATCCCTCTGACCGCTTCCCGAAAACCGGGCTGCCGCTCCCGCAGTTCGTTCTCGATCTGCTCCAGTGCCGATTCGACAACAGAAATCAACGACTCGGTCAGCTCGATCCGGTACGTTCTGCGCTGCCGCGCAAACTCGAACGCCAGCAGCGGATCGTACCCGTCTCCAAGCGAAGGTGCCGCAAGCAGCGACGGAGCGAAGAACAGCGCGGACGATACGATCGGATCTTCGTCGCGGGGCAGGGACCGGTGAATCGTATTGCCGGGAATGAGGAACAAGTCCCCGCGCTTTTTCTCATACCAATCCTGATCGATAAAAAACACGCCCTGACCCCGGTGGATATAGACCAACTCATAGCGGTCGTGCAGATGATCGGGCAGTTCGTCGTTTTGCTTTTTGGTAGTGAGATGGATCAATTCGAAAGGAAATAACGGTTCGCCTTCAAAAGGCTTGCGAATAGGCGGCATCGGCAGTTCTCCTCGGCGAAAAAATCAAAAAAGGTTATAAAGATGCGGGAATCGGATATTTTCTAGCTCATTTTCTTACTATACACTGTTTATAGAACGCTTTCATTAGAAAGGGGGAGCCTTGATGCGTATTGACGCCCATCAGCATTATTGGAAAATAACGCGCGGCGATTACGGATGGATTACGCCGGAGCTGCCGATTCTGTACCGCGACTTCCTGCCTGGCGATCTGGAACCGCTGCTGCGGGAAGAAGGATTGGACGGCAGCATTCTGGTGCAGGCGGCGCCGACGCTCGACGAATCGCGCTATCTGCTTGAACTTGCGGATCAGGATCCGTCCGTGCTTGGCGTCGTCGGCTGGCTGGATCTGCTGGACCCCGAGCACCGTATCCATTACGACGAACTGAGCGGGCACGCCAAATTCGCCGGATTCCGCCTGATGATCCAGGACATGCCGGATGTCTCGCGCATTCTGGAACCGGCGTTTGTCGAAGCGCTGCGCAGTTATGCCGACGAAGACGTCCCGGTCGATCTGCTGCTGACAGCGGATCAGCTGGACCCCGTGCTGGAGCTGCTGCGGCAGGTGCCGCATCTGCGGGGCGTCGTCGACCATCTGGCCAAGCCGTGCATCCGGCAGCGGCAGTTCGAGCCGTGGGCGAGCCGGTTGAGGGAACTTGCGCTTCTGCCGAATCTGTTCTGCAAAGTGTCCGGAGTCGTCACGGAAGGGGATCATGACGGCTGGAAAACAGAAGACTTCGTACCGTATCTCCGTCATGCGCTGGAGGTGTTCGGGCCGGAGCGCGTCATGTTCGGCAGCGATTGGCCGGTCTGCCTGCTCGCCGCGTCGTACGAACAGGTGACGGATATTCTGCTTCGCGCGATTCCGCAGGAGTGGGGCGAGCGGGAGCGGGCGCTGCTGTTCGGCGGGAACGCCGAAATCTTTTACCAACTGTAAGCGAAACCATGGACCCGGTGAATGACTCCAAGCAGAGAGGAAGATGATGATGCAAACACGCAAACTCGGCCGCACCGGACTGGAGGTGTCGACGCTCAGCTTCGGCGCGTCCTCGCTCGGCTCGGTATTCCGCGAGACGGACGACCGCGAAAGTATCCGCACCGTGCACAGCGCGATCGACGCCGGCCTCAATTATATCGACGTGTCGCCCTACTACGGCCTGACCAAAGCCGAGACGGTGCTCGGGCAGGCGATCTCCGAGCTGCCGCGGGACAAGTTCCTGCTCTCTTCCAAAGCCGGCCGCTACGGCGACGCGGAATTCGACTTCACGGCGGAGCGGATCGTGCGCAGCGTCGAAGACAGCCTCAAGCGGCTGCACACGGACTATCTCGATATCCTGTTCCTGCACGATATCGAATTCGCTTCGGCGGACATCATCGTCGAAGAAGCGGTTCCGGCCATGCAGGCGCTCAAGCGGCAGGGCAAGATCCGCTTCTCCGGTATCAGCGGACTGCCGCTCGCGCTATTCGAGCAGGTGCTGCCGAGAATCGACGTCGATGCGATTCTGTCGTACTGCCATTATTCGCTCAACGACGATTCGCTGCTTAGGCTGCTGCCCCTGCTCGAAGAACGGGGCGTCGGCGTCGTCAACGCGTCGCCGCTGTCGATGGGGCTGCTCGGCACCCGACCGATCGCCGATTGGCATCCCGCGGGCGAGGCGTTGAGAGCTGCCTGCCGCAGGGCGGCGGAACACTGCGCGGCGAGAGGCGGCGACATCGCCAGGCTGGCGATCCAGTATTCGACGCGCAACGAACAGGTTCCGACGACGCTCGTCAGCACGGCGACGCCGGCCAATATCGTCAAGAATGCGGCCTGGGTCGACGAACCGCTCGACGAAGAACTGCTGCTTGAAGTGCTGGATATCCTCAAGCCGGTGCATCATCTCTCCTGGCCGAGCGGACGCCCGGAGTATAACGACGCGGCCGATCTATCGGCGGACGCGTCGGAAGAAGGCCGCCCATGACCCGGGGCGTCGTCTGCGAAGAGATCGGGCGCCTCGTATGGCGCGAAGACCTGCCGGAGCCTGCGCCTGCGCCGGGCCACGCGATCGTCCGCATTCGCCGGATCGGCATCTGCGGCACGGACCTGCACGCGTACCGGGGCCGGCAGCCTTTTTTCGACTATCCGCGTATTCTCGGGCATGAACTGGCGGGCGTCATCGAAGAAGTCGGCGACAACAGCGAGGGGCTGCGCGCCGGTGATCAGGTGAGCCTGATTCCGTATAGACACTGCGGCCGATGCGGCGCCTGCCGAAGCGGGAAGACCAACTGCTGCCGGCAGATGCAGGTGTTCGGCGTGCACACGGACGGCGGGATGCGCGAGCGGGTCTCGATGCCGGTCAGCCATCTGATCCGCACCGAAGGCCTGACGCTCGACCAGTCGGCGATGCTGGAGCCGCTTGCGATCGGCGCGCACGGCATCCGGCGCGCCGGCGTGCAGGCCGGCGACACGGTGCTTGTCATCGGCGCGGGGCCGATCGGGCTTGGCGTCATGGTCCTCGCCCGGCATGCCGGCGCGAACGTGATCGCGATGGACCTGAGCGCGGAGCGGCTGGAATTTTGCCGCTCCTGGGCCGGCGTCGAACAGACGCTGACGGCGTCAGGCGATTCGCTTGCGCAGCTGGAAGCGCTGACGGACGGCGAACTTGTTCCGATCGTGATCGACGCGACGGGCAGCGCGGAATCGATGCAGCAGGCGTTCCGCTTCGTCTCGCACGGCGGCACGCTCGTCTATGTCGGCCTGGTCAAAGGGCAGATCGCGTTCGACGATCCGCATTTTCACAGCCGCGAGCTGACGCTGTCGGCCAGCCGCAACGCCACGCGGCAGGACTTCGATTTTGTGCTGGACGCAATGGCCGCCGGCGTCATCGACGCGGATCGGTACATTACGCACCGGGCGCCTCTGGAAGAAGCGGCGGAACGGTTCGAGTCCTGGCTGCGGCCGGAATCGAAAGTGATCAAGGCGATGGTAGAGATCGGCGATTGAGCAAAGGCCGCGAGGCAGAGGAGGAGAAACCGCATGAATCGAAACGGCTATACGCTGCATCGCCCGGCTTCGCGCTGGGAAGAAGGGGCGCTGTGCGGCAACGGCACGATAGGTGCCATCGTTATGGGCGAGCCGGAGCGCGAACGGCTTATTGTGTCCCATGAGCGGTTGTTCGTCCCGATGAACCGGGAGGAACGGCCGATCGAAATGGGCGATCGGCTGCCGGAGATCCGGCGGCTGATCGCCGAAGGGCGGGAAGACGAGGCGGCGGAGCTGCCGGTCGGGCTGTTCCGCCAGACGCACGGCGGCGATGACGGCCTGCTGTGGACCGATCCGTTTCTCCCGGCGATCGAGCTGCGGATCGACACCCGGCTGCCGGATCTCGCCGTATCCGGCGAAGCGGACGATTACGCGCGGTCGCTCGATTACGCAAGCGGCGAAGCGGCGGTCCGCTTCCGCCTGGGCGGCCGGAAGCTGGAACGTCGCGTCTTCGTATCGAGACGCGACGCCGCCTGCGTCTTGCGGCTGAGCGCCGAAGACGCGCCGGCCGATTACGAGCTGTCGGTCGGGCTGCCGCCGGTCACGCCGGAAGGACGGGACTTTTACGCCGACTATTTCGGCCGGCAGCCCGTCTTCACCGTGCATCCGCACGCTTCGGCGGAAGCGGCGGTGTGCGTATGCGAATTCGGCGGCACGGGCGCCGGGTACGCCGCGATCGTAACGATCGCTTCCGGCGACGGCGAGGCATCGATCGCAGGCGGCACGCTCTCGATCCGCTCGGCCGGCTCGGTGACAGCCTTGCTGTCGCTGATCCCGGTCGCGGACGTGCGCGCGTTCTCCGCGGAAGACGAGATCGCGCGGCTGCTCGCGCTGCCCGCTTCGTACGGCGAACTGCTGCAGCGGCACGAAGCCGTGCACGCGCAGCGGTACGGCCGGATCTCGCTGCGCCTCGGCGAAGAGGTCCGCGGCTTGCGGACGCTGTCCGCCGCCGGGGACCGCGAAACTGGCGGCGGCGAAGCGCTGTGGACCGAAGCGCGCGCGGCCGCCGAAGCGCCGCCCGCTTTTCTCGAGCGCATGTTCCACGCGGGACGTTACGAGACGCTGTCGAGCTGCGGCGAATGGCCGCCGAACCTGCAGGGCGTCTGGGCGGGCAGCCACAACGTGCCGTGGTGCAGCGATTATACGCAGGACGGCAATCTGCCGACCGTCATCTCCGGACTGCTGCCGAGCGGGGATTTCGAGAGCCTGCTCTCGTATTTCGATTACCAGGAGGACATGCTGGACCATTACCGCGAGAACAGCCGGGCGCTTTACGGCTGCCGGGGTATCCATATTCCGACCCGATCGAGCGGCAGCGGCTACGATATCCATTTCAGTCCGGAATACCCGATGACGTTCTGGACGGCGGGCGCGGCATGGGCTTCGCGTTTCTACTACGACTACTGGCTGTATACGGGCGACGACGCCTTTTTCCGCGACCGGGCTCTGCCGTTTATGCGGGAAGCCGCGCTGTTCTACGCGGATTTCCTGATCGAAGACGGAGACGGGCGCTGGCTGTTCAGCCCTTCGTATTCGCCGGAGAATACGCCGCTCGGCAGAACCAACTCGACGGCGCTCAACGCCACGATGGACATCGCCGCCGCCAAAGAACTGCTGCAGCATCTGATCACCGGCTGCCGGACGCTCGGGATCGAAGACGCTGCGCTTCCCGAATGGAGCGCCATGCTCGCGAAAATGCCCGATTACCGCATCAACGCCGACGGCGCGCTGACGGAATGGGCTTCCCCGCGCTATGAAGACCGCTACGACCATCGGCACGCTTCGCATTTGTACATGCTGTATGCCGATATTCCCGAAGAGATCCGGCGCGATCCGGCCCTGTACGCGGCCTGCGAGCAGGCGTACCGCCTGAAGCGGGAACTCAAGAAGAACGAGCAGGGCACGATGTCGTTCGGCCTCGTCCAGACCGGCATGGCGGCGGCTCACCTGCGCGACGCCGAGATGGTGGAAGCGATGCTCCAGTCGATGGCGCTCAACAATTATTACGTGACGTTCGCGTCTTCGCACGATTACGGTCCGACGCTGTTCAACGCGGACATCAGCGGCGGCGTGCCGGCCCTGATGCTCGAAGCGATCGCGCAGTCCAGTCCGCGCACGGACGAGCAGGGAGTCATCCGCAGCTACGGGATTCGTCTGCTGCCGGCCGTTCCCCGCAGTATGGCCAGCGGACAGGTGACAGGGCTGAGGCTGCGCGGCGGCTTCTCGCTGGACATGGAGTGGCAGGACGGACAGGTGACCGAATACCGGATTCACAATCCGCTGGAACGGGAGTACGAAGTCACGTAAGCGCGCTTCATGAAGCGATGCGGCCCGTCGAACGGGACAAACCGGCAGGAAGTCTGGTGTTTGCCAGGCTTCTTTTTGATCCCTACAAAAAGAAGTTGCACACCAACCGAATCTCGGCTATGATGTTGATACATCAACTGTTGATATATCAACATAATCAAAGGAGCACACTCTCATGACAAAAACGGCATTGGTTACAGGCGCGAACAAAGGAATCGGTTACGAGATTGCGAAGCGGCTGCTGGAAGCGGGCTTCCGCGTGTTGGTCGGAGCGCGGGATCGGGAGCGGGGAGAGACGGCCGTGCAGGCGCTGCGCGAATTCGGCGACGCACACTGGATCTCGCTCGACGTTGCGGATCTTGCGAGTATCGAGCGCGCGGCAGCCCTCATCAAGGAACAATATGCCGATTTGGCGCTGCTGATCAACAACGCGGGCATCCCGGGCGACATGCACAAAGCCGGCTGGGCGTTCGAAGTGGAAGAGCTGGCGGCGACGCATCAGGTGAACTTTGTCGGACCTTTCGCGCTGTCCAAAGCGCTGCTTCCGCTGCTGATCGCGAATTCCGGCACGATTCAGAACGTCACGATCCCGATCGAGCCGCTGCCTTATTTCAATGCGTTTGCCTACGCGACGTCCAAAGCTCCGCTGAACGTGATGACAAAATCGTGGGCGATGAGCTTTGCTGCCGAGAATATGCCGGTGCAGATCTTCGCCGTCATGCCGGGCGCCGTATCGACCGATCTCAACGGTCGCATGACCGGCGATTTCGTCAAGACGCCGGCTCAAGCGGCGCAGTTCATCGTCGGCTTCCTGCTCGACGGCGAGAACCGTAACGGACAGGTCATCAACGACGACGGTACGCTCGCGGTCTACTGACGCATCCAAGCGCGGCCGCCTGGCGCGGCTCCGACAAGCCTGCGACACGCCAAGCCCTTTCTCCCGCGGAGAGGGCTTGGCTTTTTACATCCTTTTTTTACATAACCTTTTTGCATGCTTAAGATGGACTCCCGCGAAAAAAAGAGTGTACAATGGATAAGGTCCGGTGCGCCGGGAAGCCCCGGCCGTCCAATAACGCCAAGAAAGACGTGATGGTTTTGAGCAAGGATTGGTCGCAGGAATCGACGTTGTTATACGAGATCTACCGGGTCAACAACGCCATCAACACCACGTTCGACGCGTACATCAGCATCAGCCAATCCCGCTTCGAGATTCTCGCCCTGATTGCCCAGGAGACCGAGATCCGTCAAAGCGACCTGCAGCGCAAAGTGACGCTCGACAAAGCGGCCGTCGCCCGGCACCTCAAGCAGCTGGAAGAACACGAAATCGTCGCCCGGCGCAAAAAAGACGGCAACAACCGCGTCACCTGGATTCGGTTAACCGACCGCGGACGGGCGTTGATCGAGCATTCCCAAACGGAAAAGGAACATTTCGCCAAAGAGCTGTTGACCGATATCGACGAGGCGGAACTCGCGGTGCTGCGCAAAGTATTGGGTCGATTGAATACGAACGTGGAACGGCTCAAAGGCAAAGGATAACGGAACACGAAGGAGGAACGAACATGGTCATTCCAAGTCTGGAACGCATTAACGAATTGTCGAAAAAAGCAAAAACGGAAGGCTTGACGGCAGCGGAAAAAGAAGAGCAGCTGCGGCTGCGCAAAGAATATTTGCGTCTGTTCCGCGGCTCGGTCAACGAGATTCTGCTGAACTCGACGATCGTCGATCCGAAGGGCGACGACGTCACCCCCGAGAAACTCAAAGCCAAGCAAAGCGAGCTCGGAAAAAACAAAAATCATTGATCCGTCGGAACTACGGATGGTGACGCATCCTCCCTTTTCCGGATGCGACAAAAACGGTTTTTCGAACAGAAGCGGCAGGAGTCATCCGCTGCTTTTGTCCGGAAACCGTTTTTTTATTTTTTTACTAAAATCAGGAGAATTGTCAAGAGTATAAATAACGGTTTTTCCCGGTTATTACGATCGGAAAGTTCCTTATTTTCCCTCTTGTGCGAAAGTATGCATTCCTTTACGATGATGGCGTATCCTTGATCCGGGGATCACGAACGGTTCCTTGTCGGACAATCACGGCACGCCCAAGATCCAATTCGAGAGGATGAATCCCATGACTTTGATCGTATCCAACCCGCAGGAAACTCCCGGCAGCAGCGTTCAAGCGTTTATCGACCTCACTTTGCTGAACTGCAAGCTCAAAGGCGTCTACCAGTATCAGGCGATCCCGGCGGCCGAAGGCAAGAAGGGGCAGACGCGGACGCAAATTCTCGTGATGCCGACCGACACGGAGCCGCAGGGCATGACGCTGACGAGCCTGATTACCGAAGTCAACCAAATCATCACCTCGTTCGGCGGCGGAGAAGAGGTCACCGAAGCCGAGATGAAGCAGACGCTGGATTCGATGGGGCTGCCGGATTTTTCGAATATCTTCGTCCAGATCCGGCAGCTGTTCATCTACACGGATACGCTCAAGATCGAGGAAGCGACCCCTTCCGGCACGTGCGAATACGCGTTCAACTTCGTGATCACGAATCCCGTCAAGCCCGACGAGAGCCTGAAGCTGTTCCATATCAATCAACTGGGTCTGGCCGTCTACAAGACGAACCGCAAGAAGATCATCGAACGGATGCAGCTTGAAGACATTGCCGAGCTGCTGGCCTGATCCGGGGGAGGCGCCAACCGATGGAAGACTACGATGACGAATCCGCTCCCTCGTTAACCGTCGCGTTATCCAGCAAGTTCCAGATCAAGGACGCGTTGTTTCAAGTCGTGCTGCTCAGCGGCGAAGCCGGAACCGAAGTGTCGGGAGAATGGGTCAATCGGGACCGCTCTTTCGAGCTGAACGACGCGGCCGCTTACTTCGATATCGTGCTGCCCGACTTTTTGAACTTCGACTGGCGGATCGCCAAGATCCGGCTTCGGTATGCTTCTTCCGACAGCAGCCTGAGCTTCCAGGCGGTCATCCGCGACTTCGGCGAACTGCGGCTGGAGTCGCGCAAACTTCCCGGCCGGCTGCCGCGCAGGTATGAACTGAATCTGGCTTTTCCCCGCACGCTGGAGCTGTCGGACCTTCCGATCATCGGCAGCTTTTGCGATCCGGGAGACGGCTTCCGCTTCGAGTCTATCGCTCTTCGGTATGTGCCGAACGTCGAAGTTGTTTTTTCCCTGCGCTCGAAGCTGGTCATCCAGGGAACGACCGTGCCATTCGACGTCGATTACGTCCAATCGCTCAAGCCGCCGCTCCCGCACGTCTCTTCTTCCGCGCTGACCGGCACGACTTCCCTTCCTGCCCACACTATCCATTGGCTCGAGATCGACAAAAGCTTCAGTGTGCTGTACGTGTCCAAAATCGGCTTCAGCCTGTTCGAATCGGAGATCGAGCTGTATCTGGACGCCAGCTTTACGATCGCCATGCTGCGTATCGATTTTTACGCGCTGCGCGTCTCCGCCCCGCTCAAAAAGCTGACCGACGTCCGGTTCGGATTGGGCGGCTTGACGGTCAGCGTCGAGCGGCCGAACTTCAGCTTGTCCGGCGGCCTGTATCAATCGCCGACGGACGAGACGCTGTATAACGGTTCGCTCGGCTTGAGAATCGGCGCGTACAGCTTTCAGGCGCTCGGTTCGTACGGCGAGCTGCCCGGCAGCGGAGAGAAAAGTTTTTTCGCGTATCTGATGCTCGGTCTGCCGCTTGGCGGACCGGCTTTCTTCTTCGTCACCGGGCTTGCATTCGGATTCGGGGTGAATCGTTCGATCCGGCTGCCCGATCTGCAGGGCGTCCGCGCGTTCCCGCTCGTCTCGGCCGCGATGGGGGATACTTCGCCGCTTGCGCCGGATACGCCGCCGAGGCAGGCGCTCGGCGCGCTGAGCGAATTCGTCGTGCCGGAATCCGGCCAGTATTTCATCTCCGCGGGGCTTCGTTTCCTGACGTTCGGCGTGCTGGACAGTTTCATTCTGCTCAATATCGAGATGGGCGGCCGGACGGTCATTTCGCTGCTTGGCTTGTCTACCGCTTCCATTCCGCCCAAGCTGGCCGACGCGCATCCGATCATGCGGGCCGAACTTGCGATCAAGGCGGTATTCGATCCGGGCCAGGGCGTTTTCATGCTGACGGCCGCTTTGACGGACGCGTCCTTTTTGTTCGATCCGTCGTGCAAGCTGACCGGCGGGTTTGCGATCGGATTCTGGTTCAAAGGCGCTTACAGCGGCGATTTTATCGTCACGCTGGGAGGATGCCATCACCCGAATTTTCAAAACATACATTATCCCGAGATTCCGCCGCTTGGCGTCTCGTGGATCGCGAGCGACCGCGTGTCGGTCAAAGGAGAAGCGTATTTCGCGCTGACGCCGGCCTGCCTTATGGCGGGCGCAAGCCTCAAGCTGCTGTTCGAATGGGGCAATCTCAAAGCATGGTTGTTCGCGGCCGCCGATTTTATTTTGCAATGGAAACCTTTTTTCTATCAGGCGAGAGCGCAGATCAGCGTCGGCGTGTCTTACCGGATCAGCCTGTTCGGCATCGGCAAAACGTTCAAGGTCGAGCTCGGCGCGGGGATCAAGCTCTGGGGACCCGACTTTTCCGCCAAAGTCTACGTGGACTGGTATATCATCTCGTTCACGATCGGCTTCGGGGCGGGCAGCGAGCAGGAACCGCAGGCGATCGGCTGGGACGACTTCGCCGCGAGCTTTTTGCCGGGCGCTTTCGACGCCGACGAGCGGACGCCGAAGCGGATGCCGACCGGCTTTTCGGCGGCTACGGCCTCGGCCCCATCCCCGGAAACGTCTTCGGAACCGGCAAGTCTCAGCAGCATCGGCGTGACCGACGGTCTGCTGGACCGCTACCGGGATCACAACGGCCGCGACGCTTATGTGGTCGACGGATTCCGGGCCGCGTTCCGGATCGAACAGAAAGTGCCGTGCACCCGGCTTGCGTTCAACGGCCGATCGCTGCTGAACCGCGAGTACCGTCTGGACCTGCCGCCGATGAAGCGGGAGCACGTCCGTATGGACGTCGACGTGAATATCCGCGACGCCGCGACCGGCCGGCTTGTCGAGGGCATGGACGCCGCGGCCGAATACCGCAACGTGCCGGCCGCGCTGTGGGGGAGGAATGACGGGGACCGCGATCTTCCGCTCATGCCGGTCGGCGGGTCAGTGAGCGTGCGGCGCTTCGCTTCTCCGGTGCATCTGCTGCCGGAACGGGGCGCGTACGAAGAGTCGGCGTTAAACGCAAGGGAGTCGATCACGAAGCACGCCGTCACCCGCAAGCCGGTGTTCGCGCCGGCGGTCCCTTATCCGACCGATCGTGCGGCCGCGCTTGAGCAGATCCGGCGTACCATCGGAGCTTCCGCCGAGCGGGAGCGGCTGCTGACGGAGACCGCGGCCGCGTTCGGCACGTGGGAGCAGGCGCGAATCGGTACGTTGGCCAGCGATCCGCAGGCTGTCCTGTTGGCCGTCCCCGCGCTGCGAACGACCGGCTCGGCGGCAGGGACGGTGCAAGGATGCAGACCCGGGTAATCCGGGTACCCCGAAAGAGAGGCGAGAAGACAATATGGGAAAATCGATTCGTTTGGCCCAACGGTGCGAACCGGCTCTGACAGCGGGCACGTACGGGATCCAAGTCAAAGCGGTCACCGACCTGACCGCTACCTTAACGGACGCGTTCACGGAATTTACGGTCGCGACCGAGCGGTTCAGCCTGCCGCCCGATCAGGTCTATTCCGTCTACCCGCCTCGCGAAGCGGTCGGCAGCTATACGCAATGCCTGCCGCATATCGTGCTGAACCGCCGCACGCTGCCGTGGGAGAGACAGCTGATCGGCCGGATGCCATCCATGCCCTGGCTGGCGCTGCTCGTGTTCGACGAGACGGAGAGCTTCACCTTGACCGAGAGCACGTGCGAGCAGGCGCTCAAGCCCGAAGCCGGCACTTTCGTCCCGGCTCTGGTGCGCGAAGCGTACGAGAAGCCGGACGCGCCGTGCAGCTATGTACAGTTGGACGCGAAGCTTGCGGCCGGCGTGCTTCCGTATGCGGAAGCGCTGGCGCTGCTGGCACACGGCAAAGGCGTGAGCCTGGACCCCAAAGTGACGGACGCTTCCGTGCAGGACGAGTGGTTCGCGACAATTGTGACAAACCGCTTCGGGCTTGAACCCGCCGGCGATCGGGCTGTTCGCCACACCGCCTGCCTCGTCTCGCTCGAAGGCTACGAAGCGTGCCTAGAGAACGAACAAGGCAGACGGCAGGCGCTGGACGGCTGCCGGGAAGCGCGCATGATCGTGCTGGCGAGCTGGACGTTCTCGATAGCCAAATCGCCGTTCGATTTCGCGTCCGCATTCGCTTCGCTGGATGCCGCGATGCTGGCGACGCCTTACTCCGGCGCCAACGAGACGGTGCGCCAACTGTCCGACCTCGGCTATATGCCGATGAATCATCAGGTGCGCGACGGCAGCCGAACCGTCTCCTGGTACCAGCCGCCGCTTATTCCTTACGCCGAACCGAAAGAGCCGTTGATCTGCGCGCGCTTCGCCGATCAATGGCTGAGTTACGACCCGGAGATCGGCATGATGGATATCCGCTTCGCCGGCGCGTGGCAGGTTGGCAGGTCGATGGCGCTGGCGGATCAATCGTATGCGCAGCGCTTGTACGCCTGGCGGCAGAGCAACGTGCGGGCGGCCCGCAGCGCGGTGTACCGCGGGCTGCTCGGCGCGCATCTGTCGGCGCCTTCGGACGAAGCGACGCTTGCGCCGGGACCGGGCGACGATTCGATCGGACATGACTTCGTCCTTGCGGCAGGCCGCGATCGGCGAACCGGAGGGCCGGACAGCGGCCGGGAGCGGCTGCGGCAGCAGTTGAACGAGCGGTATCGGTCCCTGCTCGGGGAGGACATCGACGATGAACCTGCGGACTGAGTGGGAACGTTCGGCGCCTGATCTTCGCGCGCAGGTCGGCCGCGTCTTCGGCACGTTGGCCGAAGAGCTGCCCCAAGATTTGGACGGCCAAGGCGGCGAACTGATCTCCTGGCTGAGCGAACTGTGCCTGCTCGTCGACGTGCCGTTTCATTATTTGGTTCCGTCCGAAGCTCTGCTGCCCGCCAATGCGATTCGCCTGTTCTACGTCAATCCCAACTGGCAGCAGGCTTTGGTTGACGGAGCGTGCAGCCCGGGACGACAAGCTTCGCTCGACCTGGACCACGACCGGCAGCTGATCGACGCGGTGTTTGCGCAGATCGGCAAACAGGTCAAAACGGTCCGCCCGCGCCTTCAGAAAAAAGCGGTCGCGCCGGAGGAATTGGCGGAAGGGGTGACGACGATTTTCGGCTTCCTGCTGCGCTCGCCGTTGGTACGCGGCTGGCGGGGCCTGGAATTTCAGGCGCGTTCCGCAGCCGGCGAACCGCTGAAGGCGCTCCGCATCGAGCAGCTGTCCGACGACGTGCTGATCGGGCTGTTCGACGGCGTGCCGCATACGCTGGACATCGCCCAGCCGCCGGAAAGCTTCTTCTTCGGTTTCCAGGCGATCGACGGACATTACCGCAAGCGGCTCCGAAGCTTCGAGACCGGCGCGCTGCTGGAAGAGAGCGACACGGTTGACGTGGTCGTGCAGGACGCCAATCTGCGCACGCTCGACGTTTGTGCGACCGCCCAAAATATCGAGCGCTTTTTCCAGGTGCCCGTAACTTCGGCCGAGTTCGCGCTGCAAATGATCAAGACGCCTTATATCGGCCGGGTCGTCCGCAGAGATGCCGCGGACTGACCGACAGACTCGACGCCAGGCTTCATCACAGGCTCACATGGAGAAAGGGGAAGAATTGCGATGTATGGATTTTTACCGGAACTGCACAACAAGGTACTGAATCAGATCGATCCGGAGACGGGCATGCTGGAGCTGGATTTTTCCGACGACGAGCATTACCATTTTTTCCTGGAACAGATCGGCGGCCTCGAATCGTTTGGACAGAAGCATCCTCATCTCCTGCCGGTGCTTCAGGAACTTCGCACCACTCCGCTGCTTCGAGCATCCAAGCTGTCCGACGAGTACGGCTTCCACGAAGGCCCGGACGACAAGATGGCGATCCAGAATCTGCTGTTCCAGCCGTCGGCGCAGACGACTTCCGGATTTACAGCAGGCGCCGATCCGGAAGGGTTGACGCTTGCGGAGATCACGGCCGACTACATCGAACAGAAAGATCGGATCAGCGTCGTCTCCTACCTGTACGACGTCACGAGCGGGGAGCTGCTGCATACGACGGCGGACGAAGTCGAACATTCCCGCCAGTATAACGGCAAGATCCAGGCCGATTATCCCAACTACCTCGAAGATACGCCCCGACAATTCATGATTCACAGTACGTTTTATTGTTCCGCCAGCGCGAGCGCAAGAGACGAAGTCGCAGCGCCCCGTTTGAATGCGTACGTGACCAAAAACACGGGATTCACCCTGCAGGGCAATACGAATATCATCAAATCGTTCACGCTGAACGACCCCGTGATCCGACCGGACCATCTGAACGACCCCAACCACAAGGAAGTCAAAATCTCCTATATCCGCGAAGGCTCCATTCCCGATTACGATTACACGAACGACGACCAGCCATTTGTGGACGGAGACCATACGAAAATTTTGGTCCGCGTTCCGTTCTCGGTCACGGTCGAAGCGGCAGACAAATGGTGGATCAAAGGCATGGACGAATCGTATGGCTATCGCATGTGGCTGAAAAACATGATCAACGGCACGGTCAATTTTTACGGCGACCCCGATGCGATCATTCAGCACAAGGACGCGTTCGACGACCAGAACCGGTGTATCCGCATGACGTTCACGTTTCCCCAATCGTGGAACAATATTTTGGATTTCTCCAAGGTCGGCTACCAAGCGTACACGGACGTGGACTTCTATTCCTCGTTCGCCGTTCTTATGTCCGGTCCGTACGATCTGCCGGTCGGCATCTCGGTCAAAAGCGACGGCAAAGACTACGATGCACTCAATATCCAATCGGCCAAAATTTTTATTCAATGGGGCTGCGTCGCCCGCGAGACGAAGATCGCAATGGCGGACGGGACGCTCAAGCGGGCGGACGAGGTTCGAATCGGGGATGAGGTTCGCGACATGAACGACGCAGCGGTTACGGTCCGCAAAGTGCTGACGGGACCCGAAGCCAAACTGTATCTGCTGTCCACGGACTCCTACAGCGTGCGAGTGACGCCCGACCATATCATGTGCACCGAGCACGGCCTGATGCGCGCGATTGAAGTCATCCCCGGCATGCGGCTCCATACGGTCGACGGACTGCAAGCAGTCACGGAGACGGGTTGGTCGGATTACGGAGATACGGTCTACAATTTTGAATTCGATACCGAGACGGTGATGATCGGCAGCGGATTCCTGATGGGCGACTCGATGCTGCAAAACCGCACAAAGGAGCTGGACATCCATGAACATTAATTTCCTGTACTTTACGGTCAAATATATTGCGTCCCGCTCGGGCTACACCGATCCGGAAGCGCAGTCGATCGCGGCCGCCTGCCAGTTTATTGCCGACAACAATCAGGACGTACCCGTGTATCTCAAAAAAGACCGGTTGTCCGAAGCGATCAAACAGCGCCATCTGTACCAAAATGAAACGTCCAAAGGACCCGATATGTGCAAGGTTCCGCTGCTGCTGTCCGCGATCGACGCGGAAAGCGACACGGACGCCTGGAAAGCGGAGCTCACAAACGTGCACAATCAAAAAGAACGGCTGATTCCGTTTGACTATTTTACCGATTCCGCGCTCACGGACGACGGGGAAGAGGACAATACGGACTACCGGGTCCAGCCGATCCAGACGCTGCAGAGCAGCGAAGCTTTTGCCCGGCTGTTTCGCGCCGCGGCGAAGCGGTACCGGCCGGTCAGCGATCCCGATTCGACGCAGGCGCTCCGGCGTCTGGGCGTGCTGCTGCATATCGTCTCGAACAGCTTCGCTTACGTGCCGTTCAACGGCTACGCAGGCGATGTGAACGACTGGACGATCGTGGAAGTGAAAAACAGCCGGACGTTTGCCGACATTAC
The DNA here is from genome assembly GCF_008634075.2 of Saccharibacillus sp. WB 17. NCBI lineage: Bacteria > Bacillati > Bacillota > Bacilli > Caryophanales > Paenibacillaceae > Saccharibacillus > Saccharibacillus sp. WB 17. Next base: position 234,603 of record NZ_VPFK02000012.1, read on the forward strand.
GGATCGGTATAAGCTGGCTAAGGACCAAACGTATCCGAAAGTGGGCCATTTCAGAACGGGCCGCGTATGCGACGATTACAATATCCAGTTCATTCTGAAAAATAACACGTTGATGAACAGCCATACCCGGCTCAGCAACGACTATTTTGCCAAAACGGCCAAAGCGCTTTACGGGTTCTTGTGCCAGTTCAGGGGTCAGTCTCCGTCCGATACGGATTGGCGCGACAATCTGCTGCCGTCGCTGATTCGCGGATGGAATACGGATGCCGAGAGCTACGCCGACCTGCAAAAGCATTGGAGCGAAGCGACGGGAGTCACCTACGGCTACGACGAAAACGCCGTGCGGCAGTCGATCGTGGATGTGGATTCGGCTTTGAAGCCGGATCAGCAGGGTTATTTCGATTTTCTGCTCATGATCCAGGACGTCCGGGATACGGTGCTCGGCAAATTGAAGGAGGCAGAAGAGATGCAGAGCGAGAATCAAAACGGGGCCGGCGGATGGAACATCGCGGTATCCGAGCCCAACTTTGCCGGAGACGATTACGAATTGACCTTTGCCGCCACGCTTCCTGCCAAGCTGGATTCGCTCGCCCTGATCGCGACGGTGATCGACACGAATACGCAGGAGCAGATCAAATCGCAGACGTACACGTATAAAAGCGTCAAATCGATCGCCGAAAAAATGCGTCTGAGCATTCCGGACGACGATCAGCAGCTGACGGCCCGGCTCGTCTTTGTCTGGAACACCGAGAAGGGGCGGCAGCAAAAAACGTTTGTCCAAGACTACGCGGTGCGGGGCAATTCTTCGGTGCTGGCGCAGCTCGACCGCATTCATCCGGTCAGCCGGACCGGCCGGCCCGCGATCCAGATCGTGAACGGCACGCCCAGCGAGACCGCCGATTACAATTATCCGCTGAACGCGATGTACATCGACCAGGACAGCGTCAGCCGGCTCGATCTGTACGCGCCGATCGAACTGCGGATGAAGCTGGCCGACGGCTTCAAGCTGCTCGACTACAGCGATCTGCAGCTTACGCTGACGCCGCCGTCCGGGCCTGCGCTGCGGTACTGCAACAACTCCAAGTTCGTCAGCTTCAAGCCGGACCCCGATACCGGGCTGCTGCAGCTCTCCGCTGTCGAAGAATGGAAAAACCGCCTGGTCGCGTCGGATTTCAGCGCCAGCCTCGCGAAGATGAGACTCGGTATTCAGGTCACGCTCGAAGTCGGTTCGGAATCCGAAGAAGGCTATCGGAACGTTGCGATCGACACCGGCAGGGACGCCAAGCTCGCGGTCGAGATCGAGTACCTGTGGAACCTGTAGAGAGAGGACGCCATGACGCCATGAGGCAAAGCGAGCTTGAGGCGAACCGGATCTGCGTGCCGATCCGACTCGAAGCGATGCCGGTGGGAGCAAGTCCCAAGCCGACCGTATTCGCGAATATCCCGGACGATTTCTCCCGGTTGAGCCTCGACCTGCTGGGCAGCGCCGTACCGTCCGATCTCATGGGTACGCAGACGAAGCAGAAGCCCGGCGTGCATCTGAACTGGAGTCTCCCGGAAGGGTTGAGACAAGGCTTCCAGGCACGCGAAGAGACCGAACCGGAATACCCGAACGTGCCGGAGCGGTGGATCGTAACCCGGCTGTGGTCGACCGAAGCGCAGCCGGATCTGCTGCTGGCCCGGCATTGGATCGTGGAGAGCGACGCGCTCGAAAAGGGAGCGGACCCGAGTCTTCATAACGCGGACAGTTTGACGGTTCCCGAACTGGACGATCCCCGGAGACTTTACCGCATTCTCGGCCGATCGTATCCGTACGAAGCGTCGGTCTCCGAGCCGGCCGGACGATTATCTTCGCTGACCGCGCTCGGTCCGGGCAACCCGGCCTTTTCGGCGATGTATCCGTATCACGTGAACGTGTTCGGCTTCTACGACGACCTGACGGACGAGACCGGCAGGCGCCTGGAACACGTATCGATCGAATACGTCGTCCGCGGGATGTACCGGGACGAACGGAAGCTGCTGCGTTCGGCGGAAGAGTGCCGCGAACGTTATGGCTGGCAGCCGCCGGAAACGCTTGTCTATCCGGCGTCGCCGGTGCTGCACGGCATGCTGAGCGATCTGCGCTGGATCGACGACCGGACCGATTACAACGGCCCGACGATTCGCAATCTGCCGATGCCCAAGCTTGCGGTAGGCAATACGTCCGCCGAAGCGGTCGCGGCGCTGCACGGCAAGCGGGAACGATCCGGCGAGCGCCTGATGAGCGTGCTGCTGCACGATCAGAGCCACAAGCTGCTCAATCTCAACGGCATCTACCAAGCGGACTACGCGCAGCACGACCGGCGCTTCGTCGTCCATGCCGAACAGAAGGCGTACAGGCTTCAGCCCGACCGTCCGGAGTCGGACGAGACCGACCGGTCCGATCTGTCGCCGACGGACCGGATGGTATACCGCAATTTGCAGCGCGGTATCGACGAGAGGTATCGGTTGTCGTTCGACGCGGACGCCAAGCGGTCGTCAATCTACGATCTATGGTGCAAATACATGATCAAAGCGCAAAACAAAAATCCAAACGAAAAGCCGGCGATCCGAAAATGGATGACGGCGTACCGGGAGCAGCTCCATCAACGTATCCTTGAGCTGGACAATGCCGAGATCGCGCTCGAACAGGCGGAGGAGCGTTTGCGGCTGCTTGAGCGACAGCTGGCGGCTGCCGTGCAGGGCGCGTACGAATTGAAGCAGGCTTCCGGCAGCCGGTATTACGTGCCGAATCCGCCCGTACTGCTGCTGTCGGGCGCCGGCCGCGGGCCGCTGTTCGATTCGCAGTCGCCGGAAGGCGAGCAGGCGGCGCTGCCTTGCCGGACGCTGCGGGAGACGATCAGCGCGCTGCGCTTCGAGATTACGGCAAGAGGGCAGACTTACGCGCCGATCATCCAGGCCGCGGCGCTGCTGCCCGCCGCAAGCGTGCAGGGCGAGTATCCGCGGCTGCTGCTGGAAGGGGCGCTGCTCTGCCCGGGCAGCGCCGACCGAATCGTTACGCTGATTAACCAGCAGCTCGGGCTGGCGCCTTTTTCACCGGAAGAACGCGCGCAGGTCAAAACGCAGGTCCGCCGTATGCAGCGCGAGCTTACGGCGGAGCCGGTCGACCCGGAAGAACGGCTGCCGAGTGCAATCTTCGCCGCCGTCTGGACGCCGCCGTGGAATCCGGTCCTGCTCTGCTGGCGCGGCTTGTATTATCCGGACTCAGCATTGATCGGCAGCCGGCCGGCGCTGGACCACTGGACGTTCGGCGAGTCGGACTATACGTTCAGCGGCCCTCCGGTCGATACCGGCAATCCGGTGACCCTTAGCGGCCGCATCTTCCTGACGCCGCATATCGCGCGGCAGCTGCAGGCGATGGCCGCCAAGACGTTCGGGGACGATTTGCCGGGAAGTCTGGGCACGCTTCACCAAGCGGATTATTTGTCGCAGGCGCTCGACGGGTTCAACGAAGCGTTCCTGATGAGCCTGCTGTCGCTGCGCTTCCCCGTGATGGTTCCGGCTGACGGAAGCGCCGAACTGGCGGACGACGTGGCGAACGCGCTGACCGGCTATGCGGTGCAGCAGCCGCGCTTCGACACTTTTTTCTCGCCTTTGCGCGGCGGCTTCTTCAAGTTCGATCAGCTCCGGCTGATCGACACGTTCGGACAGCTTCAGGAGATCGACTGCGGCGAATACGCGCGGGCCGAAGATCTGCGGGACTCGGCGGACGTGCTCGGACAGTATGTGATGCTTCCGCCGCGGTTTATCCAGCCGAGCCGGCTTGTATTCGACTGGATTCAGGCGAGAAGCGCGGAGATTTGCGATTTCGACCTTGCGGATTCGCCGGTGTGCGGCTGGTTGATGCCCAATCACGCGGATCAGACGCTGATGATCTACGACGAGCGGGGGTCCATGCTCGGCTATTTGATCGCGACCGCATTCGACGGGAACGGTGTACAGTGGCGGGACGCCCCCGGCAGGCGGGCCGCTCCGGACGCGGCGGGCGAACTGCCGGCTGGGATGAATGCGGAGATGCAGGGATTTCTCGGCGAGATGCTGCGCCGCAGCCGCGAGTTAGGCGAAGATGTGCTGACTCCGTTTCTGCAGACGGTCGATTCGGCGCTGTGGGACGTCGACCGCCCTTCATCGGCGGCGCCCGGCGGCCTGAGCCTGTTCGTCGGCCGGCCGCTGGTGCTCGCTCGGGCGCGCATACGGCTCGTACAGGCCGGCCCGCCTGCGGCGTACAAGCAGTTGGAACCGAACAACAAGCCGGTTCCGCCGATTCCCGATATCTCGATCCGGGCGTTCGAGATGCCGCTGTGGATCGGGGAACAGCGGCATACCGAAGACGGCATGATCGGCTTTTTCGTGCAAAGCGGCGATTCGGCGCAGCACGGCTACAGGCAGTTCAACAGCGCGTATGCGCCGGAGCATATACAGGAGCATGCACCGGAGAATGAAGCTTCCGGTTATTTCCGCCGCAATCGCCGGATTGATATTCCGGCGGACGAACAAGCGGAAGGCACGACCGTCTCGCTGATCCTGGACCCGCTATGTTCGATACGCCTGATCAGCGGCATGCTGCCGGTCTCGGAGCAGCGTATTCCGCAGGAGCGGATCGAGTCGGCGCTGAATCGCCTCTACGTGATGCTGTACACGGGTCCGCTGCTGCTTGGCGAAGGCCGTCCGCTGCTGCCGCTGACCCGGCTGCCGGACCGGGAATGGGCGTTGATCACGCCCGGCGAGGCCGAAGACTGGATCGAGACGCAGCCGCTCCAACCGTCGAACGGGAACGCGTTTCTGGCCACACCGCCGATTATGGCGGTCGAAGGCTGGCTGCAATCCAAAAAGGGAGGCGACCATGAATCCGAACCTTCAAGCTGAATCCGAACGGCTCGACAACTGCCGGTATCTGCTCGATGTCGACGACAACCGTATCGAAGTGAACGAACCGACGCTCCTGAAGCGGGACTATCCGGTACGGGACCGATTGACGTTTCAACTGTTGAACCCGGAGCGCGCCAGCCGGCTGGTGTTCGATAACCCGGCCAAGCTTACGGCCGAACAGATTCTCAACAAGCTGCAGGCGCGGGAACCGGTCAGCGATACGTCTTATGTCCGGTTCTTTTTCCCTTACGGGGACGAACAGGGGGACTTCATCGACGCGCAGCGGGGACAGCTCATCTCGTTCGAGACGGAATCGGGCGATTGGTCCGTCGCGCAGGGCGTCGTGGAAGACGGCTTTCTCAGCTTCGTCGTGAGCTGTTACAACCGGTACGTGATCGAGACGCTGTTCAGCATGTACTTCCGCTGCGTGAACATCCAGTCGTATGCGCCGGCGGGACTCACGTATGTCTATGCGGATATCCGCAACGTGGCAGGGATCGAGAACGTGGTCAAAGTATTCCCGATTCAGAAGACCGCCGCCGTACCGCAAATCAATCGCTTTTTCGGCGAACCGACCACGGTGGGCGTCGCCGGACCCGTCCGGTTGAAATGGCAGATCAGCGGCGCGGACAAAGGGCAGCTTACGCCGGGCGAGATCGATATTTTTTCTCTGCCGGCTCCGGGTACGGACGTGGCACTGAGCCGGAATATGGCGTACCGCTTGTCGATCACGGGCAGCGGGTCGGAGACGGACGCGTGGGTGAACGTGTACGTGCAGCCCCCTGAGGTCGAGCGGCTGGATTACGATCCGGCGACCGGTCTGGCAAGCTGGCAGTCCCGCTACGACAATCCGCTGCGGCTTGGTCTGGGGAATGAGTGGAGCGCCGTCGAGCAGAGCGGCAGTCTGCAGCTCGCGCTGCCGGTCAAGCCCCAGCTTGCGCTGCGTGCGGACGGCCGTCTCTATCGGGAAGCGGTCGCGCTGAACCTGCAAGGATTGACGCTGGAACAACCGCAGCGGTTTCGCAGCCGTATTCGTGTCTACACCGGTTACGTGCAAAGCCGTTGGACCTGGGTGACGCAGGGCGCGGCGACCGTTTCTTTTGAGATTACCGAAGACGGTCTGTTCTGGCATGCCGCCTCCGCGGACGCTTCCGGCACGTTCGAATACGTATCCGACGCTCCGCTGCACGCCGCCCGGCTCGTCTGCACAAAAAGCGACGGCAGCGCGTATCCGATTTTGCGTTTGGAAGGGGAGGCGGCGCAATGGATCGTTTGATTCAGGCGAACGTGCAGGGCAGCAAAACGGTGCGGCTGAGCGAGCGCAGCGCGCATACGGATCTGCTGTTTCCGAATACGCTGAATATCGAAATCGTCAATGTCAGCTGCGCCGAGACGGCTTCTTTTGTGAACGATCTGCCGGAAGGATCGCCGATTCCCGGGATCGAAGAAGAACATAACGCCGTCTCGGTCATCTATGTGTATTTCCCGCTCGGCACCGGCGATGCGTATCTGACGACGGAAGAGTGGGCTTCCAAAATGGTCGCGTACGCTCCGTACAACTGGGCCGTCGAGCAGGCGTTTGATCCGGCTTACGGCATGTACTTCAAGCTGTATCCGCTGTACGCGTACGATCTGGCTCCGAGAGACAAGTTTTATATCAGCATCGGCAATGTGATCGCGTTCGGCGACTTGGAGAAAATGGTATATGCGGCTGTCCGCTTTCCCGCTGTGGCGATGTACGGCGGACTTGACGATGCGAAGCGGCAGGCGGCGGGAGAGAGCGTTACGGCGGGCGGAACGGACTTTTTGGCCTTTTTCAAAAAAAGGGCGCCGCTGCATATCCCAAGCTTCGACTGCGATCGGACCCGCGTGGCGGTAGGCGACACGGTCACGCTCCGCTGGGCCGTTGCCGGCGATGTCGAACGATGCGTGCTTACGCCGGGCGATACGGCCGTGGACCGCATAGGCAGTCTGGAAGTTCAGGTGTTCGAAGATACCCCGTTCCGGTTGTACGTATTCGGCGAGGATCGGCAGGTCGCCCGTACGGTCACGGTGTATGCGGAAACTCCCGCAATTACCCGTTTCGTCTCGGATTGTCCGCACAATGAAACGAAGTACGGCGAGCGGATCACGCTGTCTTATGCCGCGACGAACGGCTGTGATCTGTATCTGAATCAAGGGATCGGGCGGGTGCGCGGCAGTTCGATCTCGGTGCTGCCCGCAAGACCCGAGACCGTGTACACTTTGAGCGGTATGGGAACGGAAGGGCTGATCCGACAAAACCTTACGATTACCGTAACCGATTACCTGGATGTGGAAGAAGTTACTTATTATCGCACCGGCCGTTCACCGGACACGTACCGATATTACTTGTCGTGGAAAGTGCGTAATTGCTCCACGATCCAGCTGACGACGTCCGACGGACAGCTCCGCAGCTCCGGTCAAAGCGCGGGCAGCCTTCAATTTTCCGATCCGTCGCAAGCGCCGCTAACGCTCACGCTGTATTGCACGGGCACTTCAGGGCAGGTTATTAACCAGGTGTATACTGTGTAAAAAAACAAGCCGCGAAGATCGGCGACGACTCGCATAAAGCGTCACTTTAGTTCAGCAAAGCACAATCAAAGCGCGGCAAAAAGGCTATTTCCCGGCAGTATGCCGAGAAACGGCCTTTTTTGGCAATAATTTATGGATTCGGGCGTTAAGGTCTTTTGCGGTCTGAATCCGGATGATTTGAAGCCGCCACGACGACCAAGCCAATTTTTCGCAAAGTTAAAAAATTTCGATGATGAGCAGACAATCCGAAACTATCCGCTTATTTTCGATATATTTCTTCACAAAATCAGTATTTTGTACATATGTCTATAAGCAGCCGAAAAGCCTCATCGTCCCGGTTCGTTCCGGTAATCCGGCTTTTCGGCTTTCTGCTTTTAATTACGTTACATATTTCCGTTTATGCTTCGTTCAACGGCGCCCAGACCGCTCTAGTCCACGCCATTTGCAGGCCTACCCGTTCCATATTATTTTGGCTGGAGCTGCCGAAAGCCGCTTGAGCCACGACCAGTTCGCAGTTCGCTTTATGGGCTTCGTGCATTCGCCGCAGCAGCAGCGCCGTTTGCAAGCCTTTGCGCCTGAATGCGGGAGCCGTGGCCGCCAAGGTCAGAGAAGCGATACGATCGCTGCCGATATGCATAACGGCTACGGCAGCCGGTTCGTCGTCCCATGCGGCCAGGAACATTTTCCAACCCGGACGATGCAGCAGCCCGATATTGTTGTTTGCAAAATGATGTTTATGTACGAGATCCATGCCGGCTCCGATACAATGAATGCCTGCATAGAGATCAAAATCCGCTTCGGTCTCGATCTGACGGATCTTGATCCTTGAAGGCAGTTCGGGCAATTCGGCGCTGGGCAGCCCGTACAGCACGGAATGAAAACTATCTTGATACAAGCCTTGTTCGGTTAACTGCTTCAACATCTCCGGATGACTGCCTGCCGGATTGATGTCCAACTGAAAAGCCCTGTTTCTGGATCGGTAAAAAGCAATAATCCCTTCCAGTTGGTCGGCATCGCCGTGCGAGAAACCTTTGACCGAATTGAATAATCCCCACGGCATCGTTTGCACATAAAAAGCGGTCGTATGTCCGAACTGCGCAATTTCGACGCCTTCCGGATTGCCGTCCCGCTCGCCGATCGATCTGATCCTTGAAGCCAAATATTCCGTTTCGCATGCTACCAGACGTTTAGCCAATGTTTCGTTTATAACGGGTAATCCCACGAATTGTCCACTTCCTTTTCATTGATTAAGTGCCGTTTGGATCAGCTCCGCCATTTCCGCGCTGCCTTTCGACGAGGCATACGCCAACGGCGTCAACGATTCGCTATTGGGAATCGAGAGATTTGCGCCCTGTGCAATAAGCAACTTGGCGATCTCCAACCGGTCAAAATGCACGGCGACATGCAGCGGCGTAAATCCTTTGCGCAGCTCGCCTTCGCACCTCGAATCGATGTCCGCCCCTTTTTCAAGCAGCATGTGGACAAGGTTCATGTGATTGCCGGCTATCGAAGCGTGCAAAGGCGTATTGTTGAGCTTCCCGTCTGTTCCCTTGAGGTTCGGATCCGCACCCTGACTTAATAAATAAGCCGCTGCTTCTTCCTGCCCGAAATGAGCGGCAAGTCCAAGAGGCGTATATCCGTCGAAGCTGTGGCTGTTCACGAGTGTCGGTGTCTCATCCACGATTTCCGCGATCCGCGCCGTATGACCGACCGATGCCGCTTCGTACACGTTAAGTTCGGCGCCTTTTTGCAGAAGCAGTTCCCGAATCTCGTGAGCCCGGTCATACGCAGCCATCAGTACGGCCGTCTGCCCTTCTTCCGACTTGGCATCTTTCAGCTTCTCGTCGATCTCAAGCAAATACTTGACTTGATCGAGATTTTGGCTTTTGACCGCTTTCAACATCTCATTTTTCAACCGCCGTACGTTTTGTTCCAGTTCCTTGGCTTTTATGATCAACTCTTCCGACGATTGCACGCCGATAGCGATAAACTGCGAAGCGGCTTCCGAACGGCTCTGCGCAAGACCGGCGTTCACCAGCAGATCTACCGCCGTGAGCGTCGTTTCATCCAGCCTTACCGAGATCACGACGCTGCGGGTTGATTTTTTGTTCATCTGCTCAACCTCCTTTCTTTTTACGTAATAAGTATTACAACGTCAGATTATCATCGTATGTCGTCTCTTGTCAAAAGCAAAAACGGACCGATGCGTACCAGTCCGTTTGATATAAGCCTATCTTGACGTAACCCTATCGCCCAACGTTCACGATCTGTCCGATCCAGGTCGGTTCGCTCACGGCAGCTCGCGCCAGGCAGTCGGCACAATCGGCAAAAGACAAAGGGCGAAACGCAGCGATCCGCGCCGCAGGACCTGCCGTATAATCCGCCGTAGCCGCGGACTCGTTCAATCCCGCCGGCCGCACGATCACCCATTCCAGGCCGCTTCCCCGCACCGACTGTTCGGCAGATGCTTTATCGTGAATCGCTTTGGAGAAGACGCGCCGATTAAGTCCGAGCATGCACCGATCCAAAGCAGACAGCTCTTTCCCGTCGCTCAGGCCGATTCCGCTCTGCATGACGAGACGATGGACTCCGGTACGCCGGCAGGCTTCGACGATATTGCGCATCCCTTCCGACATCACGGTGCCGGGCGAGAAGTTGGCCGCCATGATGTCCAGCACGCTTTTGGACGAAGCCGGGCTTGCGGAACGGCCGCTTGGGCCGATGCAGCTGATTACCGCATCCGTGCCCGCGACGGCTTCCGCCAGGCTTGCCGCGTCATAGACGTCCGCCTGACGGGTACAAAGTCCTTTGGCCGCCTGAATATTTTCCGGCCGCCGAGCGACCGCTACCACTTCATATTCCCATTCCAACAGCCGCTCCACCACTTTTCGGCCGGTACTTCCCGTTGCTCCGATAACCGCGATTCTCATCCCTATTCCCCTTTCGACAGCCGATCCTGCTCAAATGCATATTCGTGCACCAAGAAGCCGTTAGGTATAATTGTAGGGAAATGCAAGTCGGCGGCAATGATCAAACAGGCCGCTTTCGTGCATTCATGCACACCCGAGCGGATATTGTGCACGATTTTCCGAAAAGCGGGAGGTTTTTATAAAGTGGGTATCGATCGAAGAACGCGCAAGTCCCAAGAAGCGATCAAACAGGCCGTCGTTGAACGGATGGCGGTCAAACCGTTCGATCGGATTACGATCCAGGAGATTGTCGACCACGCGGATATCAGCCGAAGAACGTTCTATCTTCACTATATGGACAAGTTCGACCTGCTCGATCAACTGATCGAAGAACAGATCGACCGGATGCGCCAGCTCTGCGAGTCGACCGAACAAGACGCCGGCTACCGGGAGATGGGCTTGTTATGGTTTGAGTATCTGGAACGTCATGCCCTGTTCTTCTCCGCCGCATTGACGAATAAAGGCAGCTCTTTTTTTCGAAGCCGACTGCTTGATTTTTTCCTGCATGAATTGAAAAAAAACGAGGTCGCCTGCCCGGACGAGGTCGATATTCAGTTTTTGGGAGCGGCTATCGTAGGGATCGTCGAATGGTGGTTTGAACAGGGCATGCCGCTTGCTCCCTCCTTGATGGCTCAACGAGTCGGCTCTTTGCTGGAACGGAATCTGGACGTGCACTAGGCCGCCAAAAAAACAGTCGAATCAACAAAGAACCGTTTTGCCCGACAGGTGTCGGGCAAAACGGTTCTTTGTGATCACTCGCCAACACTTATCCATTCGGATGCCGTGTTCAACCCACTTCCAACCCGTAAGCCCGGCAGGCTTCTTCCAAACCGCCGGCGAAGAACGTCTCCGACGTCGTGAACGCCCCTCGATCGTTCAAGCCTGTCCGTACCAGACGGTCATCACCTGCGTGATCGCGGATTCCAGCGCTTCCAGCGGTACGCCGTCCCGGGCCTGACTGGAGAAGCCGCGCATAAAGGTGTCGAACAGCGTCGTCAGCGTCCGGACATCGGTATGCGCGGGAAGTTCGCCGACGCTGATGCCGCGCTGTACGCAGTCTTGCAGCCAACCTCGCGTTTGTTCGCGTTCCAGCGTGAGCACTTCGCGGATATGTCGATTCTCGGGAGAGCAGGTTGAAGCCGACAAGACCATCATGCAGCCTGTAGGGTGACCCGCTTCGGTCTGCATACGCGCGGATCGTCGAAGGCCCTCTTCGACAGCCGCCCCGGGAGACAGACTGGCGTCTTTAAAGCTCTCGGTTACCCGTCCGTAAGAGTTCATATACTGCTCTACCGCTTCGCGAAACAGCGCTTCTTTCGATTCGAATGCCGCGTAGAAACTGGCTGCCGACAGATTGCCCATGGCGGCGCGAAGCTGAGCCAACGAGGTGGACTCAAATCCTTGTTCCCAAAATAAGAACATCGCCGCGACGACCGCTTGATCGCGGTCGAAAGAGCGCGGACGACCTGTGCGTACCATAACAACCCCTCCTTTTTCTTACTTTTATATTAATCGATCCAGAATTCGTTGACAAGAAACCCTCTCTCGATTAACATATGGATTGATCGATCCACATATCAGACAAGGAGGGATACACACATGTCTTCACCTGAAAAAGTTCATCAGTCAAGCGAATCGGCGAACGTTTCCGATCGTCTTCCATGGCTTGCGCTGCTCGCGCTCGCTATGACCGGATTTATCTGTATCCTCACCGAGACTCTCCCGGCCGGGCTGCTGCCCCAAATCGGGCTTGGGCTGAACGTTTCCGAGTCGATGACCGGACAGCTCGTGACGTTCTACGCCGCAGGATCAATCGTAGCGGCGATTCCGTTCGCCATGTTTACCGGCAGTGTGCGGAGAAAGCCGCTGCTGCTGACGATTATCGTCGCGTTTCTGGTCTTCAATACCGTAACTGCGCTATCTTCCCATTATTTTCTGACTCTGACCGCCCGCTTTCTGGCTGGAATGGCGGCTGGCGCCGCATGGGGAATGCTCGCCGGTTATGCTCGTCGTATGGTGCCCGAAGCACTTAAAGGCCGGGCGCTGGCCGTTGCGATGGTGGGTACGCCAATCGCTCTGACCTTTGGAGTTCCGGCCGGAACCCTCCTCGGCGGGTTAATCGGATGGCGGGCTATATTCGCAACGATGTCGCTGCTCGCGCTGGTACTGATTGTCTGGGTGGCGTGGAAAGTACCGGATTATCCCGGACAACCTTTGGAACGCAAAATGACGATCCGCCATGTGCTGACGCGTCCCGGTATCCGACCTATTCTGCTGGTCGTGCTGGGATGGATGCTGGCCCACAATATTCTGTATACCTATATCTCGCCTTTCCTCGAACATTCCGGTCTGGCCAATCGGACCGATTTGGTGCTGCTCACTTTCGGAGCGGCGTCGCTTGCGTCGATCTGGATCGTCGGACTCTGGGTGGACCGGCATCCGAGGCTGCTGGTTCTACTCAGTTTGTCAGGCTTTCTGCTTGCTTCCGCTGCGCTGTGGGCAGGCAGTACATCTGCGCCTGTTGTCTATACGGCAGTTGTACTGTGGGGCTTGAGCTTTGGCGGAGCGGCTACTCTGCTGCAAACAGCACTTGCCTTAGCGGGCGGCGAGGAAAGCGTAGACTTGATCATGCCGATCAATACCACCGTATGGAACGCGGCTATCGCGGGAGGCGGAATCGCAGGCGGAGTTCTGATCGAATGGATCGGAGTGCAATCTTTTTCGGTCGTGCTTCTGGTTCTGCTGGCTGCTTCACTATTGACCGCAGCAGGCGCTAAGCGATACGGGTTCCCGAGCAGACGCTAATTCCGCGGTCCTGATAGGTCCGCATCACGCAAAAGCGCGAACTCCTCCAAGAGTTCGCGCTTTTTCAATGGGAGAGAATCCATCCTATTTAACAATAAATTCCCGTCAAGTGTTCAACCCACTTCCAACCCGTAAGCCCGGCAGGCTTCTTCCAAACCGCCGGCGAAGAACGTCTCCGACGTCGTGAACGCCCATTCTCCGTCGATTTTGCGGAATTGGCCCAGCACCAGCGTGTCGCATACGGCGCTCGGCATATATTCGAACGTGTGGTACAGATCCAGTTCGTTGTCGATCGTCAGTTCCACTTTGCGCTTGTACGTATCCAGCGAGCCGACGATCACGATGCGCGTGCAGTGTGCCGGCAGCTTGGCCAGGTCGAGCATGAGCAGCTTTTCCCACACATTGTCGTTGATCAGCTGCACGCAGCCGCTCGGATGTTCCGCCTGATTGTAGAAAATGAAGTCGTCTTCGCCTGCGCATACGTCGTGCTCGTTCACGAGGAACGCCGACAGGTCGATATCGACTTCGTCTTCCGAGTTGAGCTTGGACAGCTTGAGCGTCAAGACATTCTCCGCCGAGACGCCGATGCGCGAACGCAGCCGCTCTTCCGTCTTGTCGAGCTGCGTCTTGTCCCACACTTCCACGCCGAGCTGCTCCGCCATCTGCAGCGCCGCGCGGCTGAAATAGCTCGTCGCCACGACCATGTAGCTCTGGCAGTCATACATATTCGCGCCCGCGTACACTTCCTGGATCGCTCTTACCGGCACGACGTTGCTGAAGCATTTGAGCTGCACCGCTTTGCGGACGCCGCTTTTGACCAGAATGAGATCCACTCCATAGTCCGGCGCATACGGGTCGCTCGTCGGCACTTCGACGTCATAGCCGAGTTTGGTAAACAGGTCCTGCATATGGTATTCGAACGTACGACCGTCGAGCGCAATCTCTTCCAGCACTGCCGGGGTAAACGAATAGGTCGTCGTCAGATCGGGGATGCCGTAGCTCTGCGCCACCTGCTCCATGCCCGCCTCGTAGCCGTTGCCGATCGCGTTAAAGCGCCATTCGTCTTTGTAGGCGTAGAGCGCTCCCAGTTCCAGAGCCGTATTGCCGGAACCGTTCTCCATCTCGACGTCGTAGCGCAGCATTTCCCGGTTATCATACGTCATGACGCGGAGATACAGCTCTTCCGGGATGCCGTTTGGCATAACGAGCGTAAACAGGATTTTGTCCAGTCCCGCCTGTCCGAGCGCCGCCAGATTGACCGTATACACCTCCATGTCTTCCGTCGGCAGCTCGCGTCCGTCCACATGCGTCACCCCGACCGTCGACTTGTTGCCGAAAAAGGCGATGCTTTCCGCGTCCGGCAGCCGATTGTTCGTCAGCAGCATGCCCGCCGTCAGGCATTCGCCTTCCGACGTTTTCCAGCCGATGCCCACCTTCAGGCTGCTGTGCCCGACCGGCGTTTTGGAACCTTTGACGACGCTTTGGGAGTCCGAGCGGTCTTCCGTTCGAATAACGCGTACCCGTCCGCTCATCGGCAGATCCGTTTTGTTGATATATTGGGTAAACTTGTTGAAAATTTTGCGGTAGAGGACCGACGTCGCCAGACCCGAAATTTTCGGGGCGTGCGTCAGCGTGATGTTTTTGGGCGTTTTCTGCGTGCAGCGCAGCGGATAGCCTTTGATCGAGATGAAGTTCCAGAACAGGTGCGGGGCATTCATGGAGGCGATCGGACTCAGGTAAGGCGTCACTTCCTCGTCCGTGAACCAGATAATATGCGTCAATTCGCTCGTCGTAAACAGTTTGGAAAAGAGGTCGATCCGCTCGCCGCGCAGCGGGTCTTTGGCGTAGATCTCGTCTTTGAGATAAGTGTGGGTATTCTCGTGCGTGAACGGCGGCAGCCGGTAAAAGGACCCGTCCGACTGCGCCACCACTTTGACCGGTCCGGCAAACGTCAGCGGGGACAGCTTGTTGAACACCGTCTGCATATTGCTGCGCTTCATGTATTTTTGCAAGCCTTCGGCGGCGTTGACGATCAGGATCACGTTCATCTTGTCGGCTTCCACGCCCTGGCGGCTTAAGTAAGATTGATACGAACTGCGGTAACTGCTGGATCCCATAATGGTTCCCCCTTGAGGAATTTTCTTTATAAACATGAATGTTACGTCCTGAATATCCATTTACTTTCTAAATAGTACTCTCTTTCTTGCCGGAAGTGAATGTCTAAATCGAAAAACCCACCGATTCGGCAGAACCGAATCGACGGGTTGAAGACTGAGCGGGTTAAAGAGCGGACGGGTCGAAGCATAGACGGGTTGAAGATCGTCTATAGGCGGCTTCGATTTTCCGGAACCCCGAAGCCATGCGCTAACTGCCGGATACCGTCACCGTGATCTTCGCTGTCCGGGTCTCTCCGGCGTCGTTGATCAGCACGCCTTCGTATTCGTAAATGCCCGGCGCCCGATCGGCAATCTCGGTCATCGCCGACTGCGCGCCTGGCGTCTTGCCTTGCAGCGTCTGCTTGTCTATGAGAACGCCGTTCTCGTACAACTCATACTCCGAAGCCTGGGTCCCCCACCACAGATTCATATCGATACGGTAGCTTCCGTTCTCATCCCAATTATCGTGCGACAAAACGGCCTGCGCCGGATTGGCATCCGTAACCGTCACGGTCAGCGGCGCGCTTGCCGTGCTTCCCGCCGCGTTGACCAGCTCGCCGGTGTAGACGTACGTGCCGTTCGGCTTGCCGGCGATATCGATCCGCACCGACTGCGCGGCCGGCGACTGTTCGGCAAGCTTCCGCTCTTCGATCAATTTCCCGTCTTCGTACAGCTTGAACGAACTTCCGTTGACGCCCCACCACAGATTCATCGTGACCGCGTAATCGCCGTCCTTCAGGCCGGTGTCGTGACCGTTATCGTCGGACAGCACCGGCGTTCCCGGCACACCGGCCGGCGTCTCCGCGGGTTCTTCGCCCGGTTCTTCGACCGGCTCGTCGCCCAGCGTCACGGCAGCCGACAGCGGAATGTTCAGGTCTTTGACCAGACCCGCTACAAGTCTGGATACTTGAATCGCGCCGTCCATTTGCAGATGCGTATTGTCTTCTTTCGTTCCGACCCACATGAACAAGCTTTTGGTCCCTTCGGGGCCGAGTTCGCGGAAATAGTCCCAACTCGCCTGATTGAGATCGACGAGCAGCGTATCGGTCTCCCCGGCGACTTCGGTCATCGCCTGCACATATTCCGGAAAACTTTTGTTCAGTACGTCGCCGGTATAGTCGCGCCGGTTCACCGGCGTCACGAGCACCGGCGTCGCTCCGCGCTGCCTTGCGCCGTCGATATACGTGTTCAGGTAGACTTTGAACTGTTCCGGCGTCACATAACGTTCCGGCCGGGACGGCGTGGAGTCGTTATGCGACCACTGCATGAACAGATAATCGCCGGCGCGTACGTCCAGCAGCAGCTCGTTCAGGTGTCCGCCGACGAGGAACGTCTTGCTGCTGAGGCCGCCGACGGCCCGGTTGTCGATCTTCACTTTCTGCGGATCGAAGGATTGGCCCAGCGTCTCGCCCCATCCCGCCTGCGGGCGGTAGCTGTCCGCGTAAG
Source organism: Saccharibacillus sp. WB 17 (assembly GCF_008634075.2). Lineage (NCBI taxonomy): Bacteria > Bacillati > Bacillota > Bacilli > Caryophanales > Paenibacillaceae > Saccharibacillus > Saccharibacillus sp. WB 17. The sequence goes on from NZ_VPFK02000012.1 coordinate 251,440, forward strand.
GGGCGACGGTCGAATCGCTGGCCAGATAGATCGTCGGCTGATCCGCCGATCCTTGATCCGGCAGCCGTTCGATCGTCAGCGCGTTGATCTTCGGCGCATGGCCGGCAAATTCGAAATCGAATACGCCGTCGATCAGCGCCACGTCATACGTGATGTCCCGGAACTCACCTGCCGGGATCGCCGTCAGCGGCAGCTTGGGCATCTGCTCGGCGATGACGCTTGCGCCCGTCGCTTCTTCGGCGTCGCCGACCGTCATCGATACCCGGTAATTGGCCGGCTCCAATTCGACCCGAAACGAAGTGCCGTTAACCCGGACGAAGTCTCCCGTCAGCGCGTCGCCCGCTGCCCTATTGCCGTCTTCGGTCAGCGCCGTATCGGCAAAGCCGTACCCGTTGCCTTCGATATAGGCATGCGCGGCCTGAACTTGCGTGTACCCTTCCGCCGCTTCGCCGGAGCCGAAGTCAAACCGGTAGCCGCTAACCGGCGCGCTCTCTTCGCGGGTGAGCGAATCTTTGGCGACCTGCAGCGTATGGCGGGCATGGTCGACTTGCGCCTGCGTCGCGGCGGCCGTATCCAGTATCTCTTGCGCAGCCGCCAAAGCGCGGCGGAGCACCGCTTGGGAAGCGGCGGTATACGGCGACAGATCAAGCGCCTGCAGCTCTGCATGCAGCTTCATGAGCGCTTCCTTGCTGCCGGTCTGCGGCGGCAGCTGCGTGCCTTCGATCCGTACGTTGTCGATCGCCGTCGTCCAATTCAGCGTCCCGGAACCGCTTTTTCTCGTGCCGAGGAAACGGATCGAGCGGACGTTGTCGGCATAAGCGGCCGGGCTGAGCGCAAGACCTTCGACCGTCTGCGTCACCGACGGGTCGCTCAGGCTGCGCAGCGTCAGATCCATTGTACGGTTCGCGAAGTTGATCGCGGCGTCCACGCGGACCCAGTCGTTTTTCGGAATCGTCGTGGCGACGCCGCCGCCGGGAATCGCCGTCGTGCCCGTGCCGTAATCCGCCGCATACGGACCGACGAAGTAATGCAGCTTGTCGGCGCTAGTTTTGGACACCAGCGTAATCAGCGCATTGTCATTGGCATCCTGCAGCGTCAGATGGCCTTCCGACGGGGAGGCGCCCACGCTGCCGGAGTTCCAATCGAACTGTACCTGCACCTTGTCGCCGTTCACGGCATCGAACAAGCGGAACGTTTTGGCCCGATGGCCGGAACCGCTGCCGCTCAAAGACAGCACTTTGCCGCCGGCTTGCTCTGTCACGGTGCCTGCCATGGTGCCGCCGAATCCGGCCGCATTGACCAGCGCGTACCGGGCGGCGGCCGGATCGCCTTCGAAATCTTCTTCATACAGCTGCGCTTGCGGCTCCGGCTCCGGTTGTTCGAGATCCGGGTCGATGACCAGCGGGGACAGGCCGAGATTCAGATCTTTGACCGCGTTCGCGACCAGGCCGGCGATTTGCTGCGCTCCGTAGCCGCTGAAGTGCGTATTGTCGCCGACTCCGTTCGGATATTTCGGATATTCGCCCGGATTGGCATACAGGAACAATTTTTCCGCCGCCGCATTGCCGATCGAATTATAATACGCAAGGCTGAGCGCGCTGAGGTCGATCAGCGGCACATCGAGCTGCTGCGCGGCTTCCCTGGCGGCCTGCACGTATTCCGGGAAGCTGACGTTAAACGTCTGCGTCGCCGGATTGAAGTCCCGGCGTCCTACCGGCGTAAGCAGCACCGGAGTCGCGCCGCGCTGCTTGGCCCCGTTGACGTAGCGGGCCAGGTAAGTCTTGTAATCCGCCGGCGACGCGTAGCGGTCCGGAATGCCGGCGCTGGCGTCGTTATGCCCGAACGACACGAAGACATAATCGCCCGGCTTGATACGATTCAAGATTCGATCGAGCCGCCCGTCGACCAGAAACGATTTGCTGCTGCGCCCGCCGATCGCTTCGTTTGCGACTACGGCGCCGTTTGCGAAGTAGCGGCCAAAAGCCTGGCCCCAACCGGCTTGAGGCGCCTGTGATTCGCTGTACGCCTGCATCGTCGAATCGCCGGCCATATAGATCGTGGCGGCGGCTCCGGCTTCTTTTTCCGGATACCGCTCGATCTCAAGTTCCTGAATATCGATCGCCGAGCCGGTGAAGACAAATTCAAGCCGGCCGTCCACCAGCGCCGCGTCGTACGCATAGCTCAGCGGTTCGCCCGCCGCGACCGAAGTCTGCGCCAGCTTCTGCACGAATTCCGATTTCACGCCGACGTTCGAATCGCGCTCGTCGCTGCCAAGCGTCAACGTCACCTTATAATTGGCGTTCGGCAGATCTACCGCAAACGTCGCACCGGCCGCGGCGGACACGTGATGCGCGCCTACGCGCAAGCCGCCGGTCTCCGTGAAGCCGTATCCCTGCTGCCCGCTATAGAGCGTATCCTGCACGCCCGTATGGCCTGGTGCGGCATCCGTGCCGAAGTCGAACCGGTAGACCGGTTCCGTCGCAGGACTTCCGCCGGTCAGCGCCAGATTGGCTTTGGGGAATTCGGTAGCTTCCGCGCCGATATAAAAGCCCGGGTGCGGCGGCTGGTTATACGCGACGTTCTGCCACGCCACCCCGAGCCGATAGACCGGGTCCTGCATCAGCGCCGGGATTCGGTATTCGCTCGGGATCGTCGTCGTATACAGGCGGTATTCCGAACTGTCCGCGCTGCGCACCAGAATCTCTTCGCGCCAATCGCCCAGCAGATCCGCCTGAAGCGCCGGATTGCCTTTGGTATGGTTGTTCGTCAGCGCGCCGTTTGCGCGAAAGATTTCGTTCAGCTTTTTGCCGGCGGGGTCCCACTTGTAGACGAGCGGGGTGCCTTGGGCCGCGGCCGCGTTCCATTCGTGGTCCAGCAGTTCGCGCTGCAGGTCGCCGTCCCACCAGATTGCGAAGTTCGCGCTTTTCGGCGACTGTTCCGGCGTATAGACGGCTTCTCCCGCCGCCGAATACGTGCTCGTGACCGGAACGCTTTGGCCGTCCGTAATCGTCGTGGCCCACGATTCATAGCCCGGATAATTCGGATCGATATCCGCCGACATCCCGCGTCCGGTATCCCGCCCCGTGTATTCGCCCCAGAGAATCTCGCCCGTGCCGGCGTCGCGCATTTCGAGGCCGTAAGCGGCCGTCGTGTGCTCATGCACGCTCATGACCTGATAGCCTGCGCGGTTCGGGTCAAGCTTGCCCGCATGAATCGCGTCGCCGTGGCCGAGCCCGGTGCTGTACAGCAGCGTGCCGTCGTCGTCGATCGCAAGCGCGCCGAACATGATCTCGTCTTTGCCGTCTCCGTCGGCGTCCAGCACGCTCAGGTTATGGTTGCCCTGCGATTCGTACGCTTTACCGGCTTCGTTCGTATCGAACGTCCAGCGCCGCACAAGCTGCCCGCCGACGTAATCGTAAGCGGCCACGACCGTGCGCGTATAATAGCCGCGGCTCATAATGACACTCGGCTTGGAGCCGTCCAGGTAAGCGATGCCGCCGAGGAAGCGGTCTACCCGGTTGCCGTACCCGTCGCCCCAGTCGCCGACATTCCCCCGGGGCGGATCGTACGCCACCGTCGAGACGGCCGCTCCGCTCTCGCCGTCGAACAGCGTGAGGAACTCCGGCCCCGACAGGATATACCCGCCGTCGTTGCGGTAATCTTTGGACGCGTCGCCGATAACCGTGCCCTGCCCGTCCACCGTGCCGTCCGCTGTTTTCACCACGACTTCGGCTTTGCCGTTTCCGTCCAGATCGTACACCATCAGTTGGGTGTAGTGGGCGCCGGCCCGGATATTGACGCCCAGATCGATCCGCCACAGCTTCGTGCCGTCGAGCTTGACCGCGTCGATATATACGTTACCGGTATAACCGGCTTGCGAATTGTCTTTGGCGTTGCTCGGGCTCCACAAAAAGACGATCTCGTATTCGCCGTCGCCGTCCAGATCCGCGACGGACGCATCGCCCGCATAATACGTATAGGTGCCGCCGTCTTTCGTTCGCCCGTCCGCCGGCTTGTCCAGCGGGATCGGCAGGTAGTCGTCGTGCCAGACCGACGCGACTTCCGGCTGCATCTCTTCACGGCCCGCGGTCACGGTCGAGAGCTGATACTGCGAACTGTCGAAGCCGGTCGGATCGACATAGTTCGTCGCGCCGCCGATCGGAGCCGCGTTTACTTTGATTCCGTTTTTATATATATTGAAAGCGATCTCATCGGAATCCGTATGCAAATACCTCCAGCTTAGAAACACGCCTTCGTCCGTGAGCACCGCGACGAGCCCCCGGTCGAGATATTCCGCTTGGCGGGCCGCAGGCGAAGCTGCACTTTCGGCGCGCGCAGGCGCGGCCGGAACAGCGATCGTCACGACCATCAGTAAAGCAAGAAACGCGGCGATTACGGATTTCCGGACGGCACGTTGGGTACGATTCATCAAATAAAGACCTCCTGTTTGTGAAAATATTTTTTTGGTTCGGACAAAAAATCTGCGATTCGGTCAGTACGCCTCCTTTTTTGATAGCGTTTACATTTATTCTACAAGGGTCTAAAAAGCCGCACAATCTTAAAAATAAGACTTCCACTCTAACAAAATTGACTTTTTACGGGAGATGAGAAGATGAAAAATACGGTCTCTTATGCTTTTCGCAGCGACGATTTGTCGATCATGACCGTCGATTCCGTAGGTTGGCAGAACATCTCGCGCGCCAATTACCGCTGTTCGAGCGACGCCAGGCCGGACTACGGTCATGTCGTTTTTCAATACACGCTCAGCGGTCAGGGTTATGTGGACATCGCAGATCAGGTACTGCCGCTGCCGAAGGGACACGCGCTCGTCGTGCAAGTGTCCGATCCGCATTGTTATTACTACAAGGCAGACAGCACCGAACCGTGGGAATTCGTATGGATCAATATCCGGGGCGAAGAAGCAAGCCGAATCTGGAGCCTGATTATCGAGCGGGAAGGACATGTGATCAAGCGCGGCGCGGACTCGCCCCTGATCCGGCAGCTGTGGGACATCATCGGCCTGATCAATCGGGAGAACGTGACGGACAAGTACCGCTTGTCCGTGCAGGCGTATCAGTGGATGCTGACGCTGGTACAGACAAGCCGCGAAGCGGAGAACGAGATCGGCGTCGTCGCGATCACGACGATCGAGAAGTGCAAGACGTTCATGCGGGAACATTACGCGTCGCCGGTCACGCTGGACCTGCTCGCCGAGCACTGCGACCTGAACAAACATTATCTGTGCCGCCTGTTCCAGCGCTCCGAACGGATCTCGCCGCTTGCGTATCTCAAAAACAGGCGGATCGAAGCGGCGCTCAAGCTGCTGCGCACGACCGAACTGCCGATCTCGCGGATCGGGCGGCAGTGCGGCTTCGAGAGCCCGAGCTATTTTGGCAAAGTGTTCAAGCAGTATATGTCCATGTCCCCGACGGAATATCGCCTGAACACGCTGGAGTTTCCTTACGACGCCATTTATTACGAATAACGCAAAAAGAGTCCGGAACACGCGTCGCAGCCGCGTCTTCGGACTCTTTTTCCATCTTCAAATTCCGTTTTCTATCTTCTCAAATTCCGGCCTGGCCTACGTTCAATCTCGCGCATCAAGCATAACCGTCATTTCGCGAGGATAACCCGCCAAGTCTCCCGCGATACGACTTTGACGTCCGTGTCGGACAGACCCTGGCCTAGCTCTTCAATCCGGACGTACAGCGTCCGGGTATACGGATCGACCCGCAGCTCCGTAATATGGCCGCGCTCCGTCTCTAGGCTCCAGGCGTGGACGGTGTCGTGGATACGCACGTTCACGCCGTCTCGCGGACGGATAACCCATTCCCGCTCGTTCGTCTGGACATCGCACCCGAAGCCGTAGATGCCAAGGATCGGGTGATCGATTACGACCGAAGCCGCCATTTTGAGTGCCATAAAATAGCCGAGGCTGCTCTCGCCGGACATCTGCCACGCGTTTTTGATCAACGGGACCTGCCCGGGCCTGATCTCCTTCGTGTTCGCCCAGCCCGTATGCAGCACCCAGCACGAACTTCCGATCGTCTCCGGGTCGTCGTTCCACTGTCCGGAATTGATCAGAGACCATCCTGCCAGGTACGACGCATACGCCGATTTGATCAGTTCGTAATCCGCGCGGCCTTCGTTCAGGGCGTAATCGTACAGCACCCAGCCGCCCAGATGCGTCATATAGCTGACGTTCCAATACGTTTCGCCCTGTTGACGAAGGTCGGTGTTGTAAAAGCGCCAATCCGGCTGATGGCCCCGGTTGGCGAACGACGCCTGCACCGCTTTTTCCATCGTCTGCGTGTCTCCGGCGCTTTTGGCATAGCCGTAGACCGCTTCGTACGCCGTGGAATCGTAAGCCATTTCCGAACCGAACGGGTAAGCCGATTTTGTGAAGAAAGAAGCTTTGGAAGCCGCCGTCTCCCGGACCCATTCCGCTTCTTCGGTCATGCCTTTGCCAGCCAGCGCGTCGGCGAGATACAGCGGAATCGTCGACTCCCCCATATTGCCGTATTCGGTCGCGCCGACGCCGTCCGGAAACATCCAGAACCGGAACATCGCCTGCGTATACAAGAACGCCTGGCGCAGATAATCTTCGGCCGTTCTCAGATGCGTATAGCCGAACCGTTCCTGAATGCGGTACATATTGAAGTACGTGTTGATTACATGTACGTAATTGAACGCCCGCCAGACGTCGTCGGCGCCGTGGCCTTCCCACGGCTCGAACATCGTATGCCACGGCACCATGCGGTGCACCCGGTATCCCGGCTGCTCCGTCAAGCGCTCTTCGACGAAATCGGACAGATAGGCTTCCAGAATGCGCAGCTGCGCTTCGTCCGGGCGATAGACGTTTTTCTCCGACAGGAACAAGCCGCTGACGAGTCCGATCTCGTCGCTTCCGCCCGCCCACCAGTCGTCGCCGAACGGATTGCAGGTCGAGTTGATCCGGCTCTTCATCGTCATGTCCCACATGAGCAGGCCGTGATAACACGGATCGCCCGGATTCGTCTCGTACTGGTGCTCCGCGATAAAGGCCGCATGCCCGGTAATCAAACGCTCCAGCGTGTCGATCGCAAAAAAGTGCAGCACGCTCCGCTCTCCGTCCCCGTAATGGATCGTCACGTCATTCTCGCCGAGATGATGAAAGCGAATGCGGTACAGGCGGTATCCGCCTGCCTGCTCGCCTTCGTCCCGAATATCCGTCAGTTCGGGAACGGACGCCGTCACGGCATGAATCGTCTTCGTGGAACGAAGCAGGACGACCGCCTGATCGTCGCGCGGCACGACCAATCCCGGCAGCACCTCGATATCGATCTGTCCGCTCTCATGGGCGAGGCGGCCGATATCCGCGAAGCTTTGCGCCCAGGCGAGTTTGAACCTGTAAGTCAAGCGGTTCCCCGGAGGCAGGATCAACGCGCGGCTTCCTTGCAACACCGCGGTGACCAGGCCCTCCCAGCTTTCGTCGAACGAGGTGTACGGACCGAACGGGCTGCCCGTGCCGGGTTCCGCTTTGAGATTGTTCCGGTCGTCTCTCTCCGTGCTTTCAAGACCCGTCCCGTCGCGGGTCAGCATGACGAGAAACGGCGGCTTGCCGCTTGACCTCGCCCAGTACACGTACGACCCTTCTTCGCTAATAAAAGTATGGCGCAGCACGTTCTGTTCGTATTTGTAGACGGAATCGTTCCTGAAGATCTGATTGAACAGCAGCGGAACGCCGATCGAATCGAATTCAAGCGTATGCTCCGAGCGGTTGGTCAATCCGATCGTCCAATACAACCCGTCGTCTTCCAGACGAAAATCCGTCTCCAGATCGAAATGCCGGATACCGTCCGCATGCACCGAATCGCCCTTATAAGTCACGTTCACGGCGTTCCCGCGCTGCCGAACCGTGCGGATATCCGACGAAGGAGCGGTATTTCCCGCCGTCCATTCCCTATTCCCGATGCGGTATCGGGTGACGATATGGCCGAACCATTTCGCGTCCGGAATGTCCATCTCCGGGAATTCGGCAGGATCAAGCAAATATTCGGTCGACTGCCGGTCTTCCCGGCAGCGAAGAGAAATAAATCCTCCCCGGCCGGTATCGAATTTGGCGACGAAAGTCTCATTTTCCAGCGTGATACCGTGTTCTGACAGCGGACCGTCCGATTTCATAAGCCGTGCTCCTCTCCCTGCGATCGTGCTTCTGCTTCGCTTACTTCTCGTCGACCCATACGCGCATCTCGCCTTCGCCGCGGTTCGCCCAGGCGAAATACGGGATAAATTTCAGCTGCGTCTCCACTTCTTGCTGCGCCGCATCGCGTCTGTACAGCTCTTCGCCCCAGCTACCGGGATCCCGTTTGAGACCTGCGGCCGTAATGAACGGGATGCGGCCAAACGACGTATCGTCTTCCTTGACTTCGAACGCCGCTTGCGGAGACAGCAGAACCTGATGCAGATCCGCGCCATTGTCCGCTTCCTCCAGACAGTAGACGAGCGGGCCGCGCTGCAGCGCCGTTTTGCCGGCCGTCTGCCGAACGAGAGGGTGGCCTTTCATGCGCGCGACCGTCATCGGCAGCGCAAGCTCGACGCTATCGCCCGCTTGCCATTCCCGCTCCAGCTTGACGTAACCGGCGTGAATCCGGCCATCGAGCGGCACCTTGACGCCGTTGATCGAGAGCGCCGGATGTTCGCACCAATTCGGGATCCGCAGCGCCAGTTCGAACGTGACAGGCGTCTCCGCCTCGACCGTGAAGCGGATATCGCCGTCCCACGGATAGTTGGACTGCTGATGCAGCACGAACGCCTGACCGCCGAGTTCCAGCTTCGATTCGCCGCTGATATACAGATTCGCGTACACCGTATGGTCCTGCACGGTGTAGATATATTGGCCGAGCGAAGCGAGCAGGCGGGCTACGTTCGGCGGGCAGCACGCGCAGCCGAACCAGCCCTGCCGAACCGTCTTCACGTGATGGTATTTATGGTTCGCGCAGCACGCTTTGGGATGAACCTCAAGCGGATTGACGTAGAAAAAGCTTTTTCCGTCCATCGACATGCCGCTGATTACGGTGTTGTACAAAGCCCGCTCCATCGCGTCCGCGTAACGACCCTGCGGCTGCAGCATCAGCATCCGCTGCGCGAAGAAGATCAACCCGATCGACGCGCACGTCTCGGCATAGACCGTATCGTTGGGCAGGTCGTAATCCATGCTGAACGCTTCGCCGTGGCTCTGGGAACCGATGCCGCCGGTAATGTACATCTGCTTGCGTTCCATGTTGTCCCACAGTCTTTTGCAGTCTTCGAGCAGCTTGACGTCGCCGGTCGCCGCGGCCAGATGCGCCATACCGGTGCACATATAGACGAACCGCACCGCATGACCGACCGCTTGATCCTGCTCGCGAATCGGCTTGTGGGCCTGGCTGTACGTCTTGTCGTCGATCACCCAGCGGCCGAAATGCGTCGATCCGTCTCTTTGCTCCAGTTCGGCATCGTAGAAGTGCGGGTTCTGCTGCCGTCCTCTTTCTTCGACGAAAAATCGGCATAGGCGCATATACTTCTCGCTGCCGGTCGCGTCGTACAGCCGCATAAGCGCAAGCTTGATCTCCTGATGCCCGTCATAGCCCTGAAGCTTGCCGGGAGCCGAGCCGAACACCTCGTCGATATAATCCGCGAATTTGCAGACGACTTCGAGTATTTTGCGTTTGCCGGTCGACTGGAAATAAGCGACGCCGGCTTCGATCAGATGGCCCGCGCAGTACAATTCGTGGCACTCCGTCAAGTTCGTCCACCGTTTGCCGGGTTCTTTTAACGTATAATACGTATTCAGGTAACCGTCTTCATGCTGGGCCTGCGCAATAAGGTCGACGACGCCGTCCGCGATAGCTTCGAGTTCGTTGTCCCGCTGCGTCGTCAGCAGGTAGGCGACGGCTTCCAGCCATTTGGCGACGTCGCTGTCCTGAAATACCATGCCGTAGAATTCGCCTTCCGCAAGGCCGGCGGCGATCTTGAAGTTCTGAATCGCACGGCTTGGCTCGGCGTTCGGAATACGGTCATTCAGCGCTTCCCACTGGTACGGAACGACGACGCCGCGAACGAGGTCGACATAGGCCGACCAGAACGGGTCGCGAATATGGACATCGGCCAGAGGCAGCATGCGGGATGAAGACAACGTATGGTTCAAAATAAATCCCTCCAGAGTGTATCGGATCGGTGTATCGTATCGGTATCCATGATCCAGCTAGGGCGACGATCAACCTTTGACCGCGCCGTGCAGCAGACCTTTGACGAAAAACTTTTGCAGGAACGGATAGACGAGCAGCATGGGGAGGATCGACACCATGACGACGGCCGCTTCCAACTGCCGGATATCGACGGCTTCGGCATCGCCGAACACCTGCGTCGCGGCGCTCATCGCTTCCTGCGGCCTGTTCTCGATCAGGATGCGGCGGATCACGAGCTGCAAGACCCATTTGGTCGTATCCGACATGTACAGGAAAGCGTCGTACCACGCCAGCCAATGTGCGACGCCGACCCAGAGCGCGATCGTGGCGAGGATGGGTACGGACAGCGGCAGCACGATGCGGAAGAAAATTTTGAGGTGGCTCGCGCCGTCGATGACGGCCGACTCTTCCAGTTCCGCCGGCAGCGAACGGAAATAGTTGCGGATGATGAAGACGTTTACCGGAGCGATCAGGCCGGGAAGGACGAGCGCCCAGATCGAATTCATCAGTCCCAGACTTTTGATCAGCATGTACGTCGGGATCAACCCGCCGCTGAACAGCAGGGGGAATAACACGAACAGCGTAATCGTCTTGTTGAACGGCAGTTTGGCTTTGGATAACGGATACGCCGTAATCGAAGTGAACAGCAGGCTCAGTACGACCCCAAGTACCGTCCGGGTAATCGTGTTCCAGTAGCCGCGCCAGAAAGCGTCAAAATGAAAAATCGCGATGTAACTGTCGAAATTCAGACTTTTCGGATACCAGAGCGTTCCGACCGTGTACAGAAATTCGCGGGAACTGAGCGAGATCAAGACCTGATTCCAGAACGGGAACAACGTGACGATCAGCAGGAAACTCATAAAAGCGTAATTGAAAATATGGAAAATACGGTCGCCCAAAGAGTTCGATTTGTCCATGAGGCTCCTCCTTCCTACCACAAGGTGTTGTGATCTTTGTTCAATCGCTTGGCCAGCCAGTTCGTGAACAGGATCAGGATCAGCGCGATGACGGATTTGAAAATGCCGACCGCGGTGGAACGGCTGTAATCGAGGTCCTGTATGCCGACGCGGTACACATACGTATCGATAATGTCCGAGACGTCCATGACCGACGAGTTGTACAAATTGAAGATCTGGTCAAACCCGGCGTCCAGAATGCCGGCCATGGACAGGATCAGCATGATCACGATAATGTTGGCAATGCTCGGCAGCGTGATATAGATAATGCGCTGCAGGCGGGTAGCGCCGTCGATCGCGGACGCTTCGTACAGGCTGTTGTCGATTCCGGCGATGGCGGCGAAATAAATGACCGCTCCCCAGCCGAAGTTTTTCCAGATGTCGGAAAGGACGAGGATTGCCCGGAAGTAGTCCGGTTCCGCCATGAAAATCACCTTCTCGAATCCGAACAGGCCGAGGATCGCATTGACCGTGCCTTCCAGCGAGAGCAGGCTCTCCATAATGCCAGCAAGCGCGATCCAGGAAATGAAATGCGGCAAGTACGAAGCCGTCTGAACGAATTTCTTGAACGCCAACTGACGAACTTCGTTCAGCAGCACGGCGAACAGGATCGGAACCGGAAACCCGAGAAACAGTTTCAGGAAGCTGATAATCAGCGTATTTTTAAATACCGTGTAGAAATAAGGATCGGAGAAAAGTTCCCTGAACTGCTCGAATCCGACCCAGGGACTGCCCAGGATACCGTCCATCATTCTGTAGTCCTTGAACGCGATCAAAATGCCGTACATGGGCGCATAACAGAAAATAACAAAATAGACGATCCCGGGAAGGAGCAACAAGTACAAAGGAAGATAGGTTCCATACCGTTTCTTGTTCACCGTTCCGTTCCCCCTTCATGTTTGGAAAAAGAAAGGGAGCCTGCGCTCCCTGTCGGTACGCTTTATTTGTACACTTTGTCGTAAATTTGCTGCGCTTCTTCCATCGCTTGATCGCCGCCCAGCTTTTTCCACTCCGCCACGTAAGCGTCGAATTCGGATATCGGGCGTTTGCCCGTAATAAAATCGGTATACGCCTTGGTCGTCAAATCCGTCAGTTTCGTCGACACTTTGTCGTATTCGGGCTTCGAGAACGGAGTCAACAAATCGTATTTGCCTGTCGCAATCGTCTGGGCTTTGATTTTGTATTCCCGGTCTTTGGCCGTCGGCAGCAGCTCGTTTTCTTTGTCCACGTCGAGGAACGGCGGTTCCAGCGTCGGGAAGCGGGCTTCGCCCAAGCCGAGCTTTTGTCTCTCGTCCGCTTTGTCATATGGCGGCAGCCAGGTGTATCCGCCGTTTTCTTTTTTGAACGTTTTGCCTTCTTCGCCGTACGAGCGTTTTTCCAGCCAGGTGATGTCGTTGTTCACCTTGTCGAAGATCTGTAAATATTTTTTCATTTTCTCCGGATTTTTCTCCAGCTGCTTGCCGAACATGATGCCCATGCCCGCAATCGGATTGAAGTGCATGATGCCGTGATCTCCGTTTGGCCCTGTCGGCCCCGGCGACAGCGCCCACGACGCTTTCGGCGCCACGTCTTTGATCGGGGCATACCAGCCTGTCCCTTCCTGTCCGGCGTTGATGTTCTGCCAGGTGGCGCCCACCTTGGAACTGATAATTTTGTTGCGGGCCTGATCGAAGTCCAGCGCGACCCATTCCGGATCGATCAGGTCTTTGTTGTACCAGTCGTTCAGAAGCGTCAGGACCTCTTTCATCTTCGGATCGATTTCGTCACGGGCGATTCGGCCTTCCTTCTCTGTCCAAAGGCCCGGGTACATGCCGTAAGCGCCGTAGATCGGGCTGAACGCCCACATCGGATCTTTCTGGATGCCCAGGTAGCCGTACGTATCTTTTTGTCCGTTGCCGTCCGGGTCGTCGTTGCGGAATTTGACGAGCGCTTCTTCCATCTCGGCCAGCGACTCCGGCGTTTTCTTGATGCCGACCGCGTCCAGCCAGTCTTGGCGGTAGTACATGACGAGAAATTTGGTCAGATCCGGGTTCGCGGTCGGAATCGTGTAGTTTTTGCCGTTCCGTTCGAACAGGGCAAACGGATCTCCCTTGAAGATCTCTTTGTATTTGTCTACCCAGGCCATGTAATTCGGCATGTTCGCCTTGATCATCTCGACCGGGACTTCGGCCAGGATACCCTGCTCGACGTATTTGTCGAACAACCCTACGTTGACGGCGTAATCGTTGATCCAATCCGGAATCTCGCCGCTTGAAATCTGAACGTTAAGTTTGTCCACATAATCCTGGGCGCCTACGCCCCGCATTTTGACGTTGATGTTCACGCCGAACTCTTTTTCGATTTCGCTGAACAGGTACGCGTCGCTTGTCACTTTTTCGTTGCTGACCCACGCTTCGAGCTCTGTCGCGCTTGTGCTTGTGTCCGCTTTGTCGCCTCCGTCGGAGCAGCTGGCCAGAATAGCGAGCAGAACGACGCTGCTCATGGCCAATGGAATTTTTTTGCCGGATCTCATCGTGAAACCCTCCCTTTTTCTTTTTCTGCAAGCTTGCTTAGCACTGGCTTTTTTTGTTTTTCAATCCATCGATTATCGGGTTATCGCTTCTCGAAAAGCTGAATGAAAGCGATTAACTTGTGTGATTACCTGTAGTATAATGAATGAAAGCGCTATACACTATGGCTGTTTACAACCTGTTTTTTTGAATTTCACACAAAGGAGGACGAAGATTTTGGAAAACGCCGTACTTAATTTTATGTCTCCTCCGATTCCGTATTTCGTCGGGTGCGGCAATCAGCCGTACGCGGCCGGAGAACGGCATATCCATCGTCACGCGATCGGAATCTTCGACATCATCGTCGTCGCGACGGGCAGCCTGCATATCGGCGAGGAAGAGAATCGGTGGCGGCTCGGGGAACACGAAGGGATCATTCTTCGGCCGGACCTGTACCATTACGGGGCGGAAGGCTGCGAGACCCCCACCGAAATCATGTGGATCCATTTTAATACGGTAGGGATCTGGGCCGAACATCAGAGCATGGGCGAATATCTGCTTCGGCAGCAGGATATGAAGAGCAAGCATTCCATTCACGGCATCTATGCGAGCTATATCAATCCGATCTCGCTGCCCAAACGGTTCCGGCTGTCCGACAAGGGACTGTCTCTCATGCGGGAACTGCTGCGCCTGCAGGACGAACCGCGCGCGATCGCGGCGTGGGCGCAGCAGACCGTGTTCCAGCAGCTGCTGCAGGCGATGGATTGCGAGCAGTCGCTGGAACAGGATCTCACGTCGATCCGCGTGGCGGAGAAAGTGCAGCGCTTTTTGCACGAACGCTTCAACCAACCGATCAACAACGGGCTGCTCCAGGAAACGTTCAATTTTCATCCGAACTATATCGCCCGCTGCATGCGCAAGCAGTTCGGCGTGACACCGCTGGAATACCTGATGGAACACCGCTTGAACATCGCCAAAAAGATGCTGCTGAATACCGGTTATTCCATCGAGAAAATTGCCGAGGAAGTGGGCATGGAACTGTCCACTTTCTCCAATGCGTTCCGGAAAAGGGAAAGCGTCTCTCCGCTCAACTACCGCAAGAAATACGCCAAACATGTCTAGGCCATGCCCAAAAGGGCAGGCCCGACGCGGCGAACCCGCGTCATGCCTACCCTGATCGTTGCCCATTCCCGAACCGAGGAGCTGAACCGATGACCTTCCCCCCGTCCCTGCCCGCTCTTGACGTCGAACATATGCAGATGCACGCTGCGATCGGCGGACTGCGGCTGAACGTGCTGTATATCCGCTCCGGCACTTTTTTGCAGTCGATGCCCGCCCATGCGCACAGCAGCAAAAGTTACGAACTGCATTACGTGCCGGCCGGACGCGGACAGCTGATCGCGGACGGAATCCGTTATCCGATCGGGCCGCATACGCTGTACATGACCGGTCCCGATATCGTGCACGAACAGATTCCCGACCCCGGCGATCCGATGCGCGAATACTGCATCTGCTTCGAAGCGCTGTCGGCCGGCGAACACGCCGATCCCGATTCGTCGGCGATCGCGGAGCTTTTTCTGCGGACGTCGTTCTGGCACGGCACGGATACGCAGCAGCTGTCGGACTTATTCGAACGGCTGTCGCGCGAAGCGGACCTGCAATCGATCGGGTATTACATGTCGATCCGCAGCCTCGTCGAGCAAATCGTAATCGCCACAGTTCGCAATTACGCGCGCAACCCGCTGTCCGCTCACGCCGCGCCGCAGAAAACGCTGGACGACAAACGGCTCGTGCTGATCGAGCACAGCTTCCTGTCCGCTTCCGACACGCTGACGCTGCCCGGTCTGGCGCAGACGCTAGGGCTCGGTATCCGGCAGACCGAGCGTACGCTCAAGCAGCATTACGGATTGTCTTTTACGCAAAAAAAGCGGCAGGCGCGCCTCAGCGCGGCCTGCAGCCTGCTTGTGACGACGACGCTCCCGATCGGTCGGATCGCCGGGCGCGTCGGATTTGCCACGTTGGAAAGCTTTTGCACGTTTTTCAAAAAAGCGACCGGAATATCGGCGGGCGAATACCGCGAACGCCGGCAGGCAGAACGCTGAGATCATCCGTCAGGGTGAGAACGCTCCCGGTAAGGCGAGAGCGTATCCGTTAGGGCGAAAACGCGTCCAGGCTTCAGGTCCGTAGGGACCGTCGGAGCCGTCCGGGACGTCCGGGATGTCCCGTCAGGAGAGCACGAACTCGACGGTAATCTCCGCCTCGGCCGCAAGCGTCAGCGACAGACCGGGTTCCGCCCCGCCCGAAGCGGCGTCGGCCGATCGGCCGTCCACGCGGGCCGCCGTCCAGGCGCGGCCCGACGTCAGCCGGACGACGTTGCCGTCGACGAGCGACTTCAACGCCACGCTGGCCCGGCCGGCCGCCAGGTTCCACTCCAGCACCGCGACCTCGACCCGGGTGCGGGCCATCAGCCCTTCCACGCGGCCTTCGTTCCAGTCCGGCGGCAGTGCCGGCAGGATCTCGATCTCGCCGCTGTTCGAGAACAGCAGCGCTTCGTTGATCGCGCCGACCGTACCAAGCAGCGTATCGGTGCAGTACGTGTCGCAGCGGCGGTTCGTATCGTGATCCGTCATAAGAGACGAGTAGCATCCGTCGCCCGCGATCATCGGCAGCAGCGAAGCGGCGACGCCCGCGCCGTTCTTGAGCCGGGCGTAGACGAGCGCTTTGTGCATCCAGCCGTGCCCCGCCGTCGCGTCGCCGGTATTGAACCGGTCCCGGTTCGAGACCGCGATCCGGCACGCTTCGGCCAGTCGGCGATCGCTCTGCGCCTCGTACGCCGGCCAGGCCGGGTACAGATGGCTCAGATGCCGATGATCGTTATTCTCGGCATACTCTTCCATCGCCCATTCGCGCAGCGCGCCGGAGACGTCGAACCGGTAATCCGGCAGCTTCGCAAGCAGCTCTTCCCAGCGCCGCACGGCGGATTCGTACCCCGGGCGCCGGACCGCTTTTTCCATGCCGATCGTCATATGCAGCCCGTCGCGCGCCGCCGAAATGTCCATCGTCGCGTTGGCCGTCAGCGTGCTCGTATAGCCGAGCGGCGCGTTTTCCGGCGAATACGCCGGAAGGAGCATGTAGGTCTCGCCGGGCGCAAGCGCGGTCTTGCCGGGTTCGTGCCGCGACCGGCCCGACGTATCCGTGAAATATTCCGGCGTGCACAGCTGCTCCCAGAAATGACTCTGCCGGGTCAGCAGCGGCAGCAGGATATCCGTCTCCAGATCCAGCTCCCCGCCCCGAAGCAGCGCGTTCCATTCGGCTTCGCTCCGCTCTCCGTCCGCCACGTTCAGCACCGATCGCAGCGCTCCCATATTCATCCGCTCCGTGATCGGAATACGCCTATTGCCGAAGCACTGCCAATATTCGTAGATCGGCAGCAGGCACCAGCTCGCTCCGGCATTCCAGTATTGGAACGGATAATCGTTGTCGTATTCCACGTGCATGGCGCGGTCCCCGTCCGAGTTGACCGACACCTGCAGCGCATCGTGCATGCCGTACGCCATCCGCGCATTGTCCGCGAAGTCGGGCGCGTTTCTCAGGAAAAAAGCGATATACCCGAGCGGCGCATGCGTCAGATGCCCGGTATTCATCGGGGACACCTGCAAATTGACGTTGGCGTCCAGCGTATGGATGCCCCGCCAGCCGGGATTCCATTCGCCGGTCCACAAGCCGCACAGCCGCGGCGCGTTGATCCCCCCGCAGCAGATCAGCGCGTACCGCCCCTGATCGTACAGCCGGCGGATCAAGGCCGGAAGTATCCGCTCCGGAGAGTTCCGCTGCGCACCGATCAGCGCCGCGTTGTCCGCGCCTTGAAGCGCTTCGCCTTCGTGGAGCGCGAAGCGGACCGCGTTGAATTCGGCCGCATGCAGCCGGACATGCGCGGCCAGCGCCCGGCCGTAATCGAAGCCGGCCGGGGCGCTGCCGTATTCGGCGGCGACCGCCTGCGTGGATTCGGCCAGACGATCCACGAGGCGATACGCCGTATCCGCGGCGAAGTCTTCCATGCGTCCAAGTTCGAACGTCCGGTCGCACTGCGTAATGAGATAGACGGCGTCTGCACCGGTTACCCGGATCGCGGGATTGGGCGCCGCGCCCACGTTCAGCGCTTCGTTCGTGTGTTCCAGCAGGATCGCTTTCCGGCTGCCGCCTACCGTAACGACCCGCGTCAGCCCGGCATACCCGCCGCGGCTCAGTTCGCTGCCCGGATAAGCCGGATAGTGCACGACCTGGGCAAGATAATCGGCCTCCGGGCCTGCAAGCTTCTTGTAACGCAGCGCCGACACTTCCGACAGATCGTCCCGCGCTTTGCACATATGCGAGATGTCGTCGATCGACAGCATCAGATTGACTTTGGCCCCGGTCGAGGACGATTGAATCCGCGTAATCGAGACGTTGTCGACGCGGGACGTGAACGACGTCCGCGTCCACTCCCCGTCTTCGTCCGTATAACGCACGCCGGTCTCGGCCGTCTCATGGTTCGTCCATCTGACGTAACCGGACAGTTCTCCCCGGCGATCGGCGTTCAGCCGAAGCTGATGCCCCGGATGATAGGCGTACAGAAAAGTCCGCTCCCGCTTCGTGCCGTCCGGGAACTTGATCGTCCACGCCGCGTTTTGCCGAAACACATTTTCCCGCGCTTCGCCCAGCTGCCCGGTCAGCTCCGCCGGAATCTCCCGCGGATGCGCCGACGGATAATTAAAAGCCATATGTTGAAAAATAAACGTGTCCGCGTAAGGCGCGCCCGACGTGACATAGCCGTTCTCGCCGTTGCCGCTGACCATGCCTTCCCGCCACGCCCGGCCTGTATCCGGCAACGGCAGTTCCGCGTAGGTCGCGGTATGGTTGCCTTTTTCGTACAATCCGGCTCCTGCGCTTGCTTCGCCCATGCTTGCACCTCCCGATTCAACCTGAATGATCGTGTTCCGTCACGCCTTCAGTATAGCGGTGGGAAGCGTTACCGGGAATCGCCGGCGGCGACAAGCTGCGCAGGCCGCACGTCGTAATCGGACAGGTCGAGCCCGGACGGTCGGCCAAGAGATTGGGCTGCTTTTGCGATTCGGCTACTTTCTCGATTCGGGTTCGGATTTGGATTCGGGTTCGGATTCGATCAGGCGATTTTTGAAATAATAGGCCCGATCCCGCTCGTTGATCTCGCGCAGCACGTGGCACGGATTGCCTACGGCGACGACGTTCGCGGGAATGTCCTTCGTGACGACGCTGCCCGCTCCGATCACGGCGTTGTCGCCGATAGTGACGCCCGGAAGCAGGATGGCGCCCGCGCCGATCCAGCAGTTGCGGCCGATGCGTACGGGAGCATTGTACTGATACGCTTGTTCCCGCAGCTCCGGCAGGATCGGATGCCCGGCGGTCGCGACGACGACGTTGGGCCCGAACATCGTATAATCGCCGACATGGATATGCGTATCGTCCACGAGCGTCAGATTGAAGTTCGCATAGACCCCTGTGCCGAAATGAACATGCTTGCCGGCCCAATTCGCGCGCAGCGGCGGTTCGATGTAGCAGTTCTCCCCGATCTCGGCGAACATTTCTTGCAGCAGTGCCGTGCGCCGTTCCTGTTCCAGCGGACGCGTGTGGTTGTAATCGTACAGCCGCTCCATGCAGCGCGCCTGTTCCCGGGCCAGCGTCTCGTCGCCCGGCAAATACAAATCCCCGTTGTGCAATTTTTCCCTGATGTCCATTCCGAACACCCCTTCTTCTAACGAGCCTGTAAACCGGCGATTCGGCAAGCGCTTTACGCGCTCCCGTCTAAGCTTATCCGATCTTTTTTGAAAAAGGAAATGCCGCTCCGCGCTCGTTCTGCGCCATGCGCAGCCCGTTCGCCGTCATGCCGAATGCGACGAACAGCAGTCCTCCGAGCACGACGTAACGCGTGTCCATCCCGGCCAGCAGCAGCCCGCATATGCTCGTTCCGAACGTCGTGCCCAGATTGGCCGAAGTGAGAAACAGTCCGTTGGCGAATTCGGGCGCTTCCGGCGCCGCGGACACGATCCAATACTGCATCAGATTGCCGCCGAGTCCGCCGAGCATGCCCCACAGCACGAGCAAGACCGCCATCACGACGCCGGATTGCCCGAACAGCAGCATCAAGGTATAGACGCCGCTCAGCGCAAGCGGATAAATCCGGCTCAAGCGCCGCGGATTGCCGGTCAACAGACGACCCGCCAGCAGATTGCCGGCGATATTGGACAAGCCGTACACGAACAGCATGACGCTGATCGTCCGCCAATCGTACCGCGTCACGAGTTCCAAATATTCGGCCAGATAGCTGTACAGGCCAAACAGCGCGCCGTTGATGCCGATCACCGCGGCCAGCGACAGCCATATGACGCTTCGCTTCAAGACATGCAGCTGCGCCGCGCCGGAGAGGCGGCCGGATACCGGCATGGACGGCACGAACCGCAGTGTCGCGACGAAAGCGACCGCCGTCACCGCCGCGAAGAACAGCATCGCGTACGCCAGCGAAGCCGTGTTCGCGATCAGACTGGAGAGCGGCACGCCGAGCACCATGCCCGCGGATACGCCGACGAACACTTTGGCGACCGCCCGGGACGATTCTTCCCGGGGCACCGATTCCGCGGCGACGCTGAACGCCATCGAGCAGTAGACCGGGTGGAACAAAGCGGGCACGATCCGGGCGATCAGCAGAACCGCAAAGTTCGAAGTGAACGCCGAGACCAGATTGCCGGCGACAAACAGCCCGAGCACGAACAGCATCAGATGCTTGCGATTGATCCGCGAGAGCAGCAGCGGCAGAACCGGGCCGGATACGGCCACGGCCAGCGCGAACGAGCTGACGACCCAGCCGGCGGTCGAGATGCTGACGCCGTACCGCTCCGCGATCATCGGCAGGATGCCGATCACGCCCATCTCCGTATTGAGAAGGCCGAACACGCCGAGCATGAGAATAGGGACGAGCGGCGGCGTGCGCTTTGAGCCGTCTTGTAGATGCGATTGCATAGGCGTATTCCTCCTGTTTGTCGAATACTTTTAGTTTAACGAGCTGTACAGGTATAGCCAATACTCATATCGGATAGTAGACTATGCCTATCAGGCATACCGTAAACAAAGACAAACACCCGTGAAGGAGGAGCACAGATGGAAATCCGCGTACTGCGTTACTTTTTGGCGGTCGCCCGCGAAGGCAGCCTGACGGGAGCGGCCGAACGGCTGCATCTTACGCAGCCCACGCTGTCGAGGCAGCTCAAAGACCTGGAGCGGCAGTTGGGCAAACCGCTGTTCACGCGCGGCCGCCGCCTGAGTCTTACGGACGAAGGCCGTCTGCTGCGCCGCAGGGCGGAAGAGATCGTCGAGCTGGCCGACCGGCTGGAAGCGGAATTCGGCTCGATGGAAGAGACGATCGGCGGAGACGTGCATATCGGTGGCGGCGAGACGCAGGCGATGAAGCGGATCGCGCGCGCTGTAGGCCGATTGCGGACCGACCATCCGGATATCCGGTATCATCTGCACAGCGGTAACGAAGACGACGTGACCGAGCGGCTCGACCAGGGGCTGCTCGATTTCGGAGTGCTGATCCAGCCGGCCGACGTCGCCAAATATCACTACCTCCCTCTGCCGGATACCGATACGTGGGGCGTCGTCATGCGCAAAGACAACCCGTTGGCCGCAAAAAAGAACGTTCATCGGTCGGACCTGATGAACGTTCCCCTGATTTGTTCCCGGCAGGCGATGAAGCAGACTTTTTCCGAGAATCGCTTTACGGCCTGGTTCGGCGCAGACTTCGACAAACTGAACGTCGTGACGACGTACAATCTGGCTTACAATGCCGCGATTCTGGTCGAAGAAGGGATCGGCTGCGCGCTTGCGCTCGACCGGATCGTCAATACGTCGCGCGAAAGCCCTCTTTGTTTCCGTCCGCTCGCCCCGCCGCTGGAATCCGGCTTGAACCTCGTCTGGCGCAAGCACCAGACGTTCTCCGCCGCGGCCGAACTTTTCCTCGAAACGCTGCGCCGGACTCTCTCCGGGGATGATCCGGCGGATTGAAGCGGCAGCCGCGAGATCGAGGCGCCTGATCCGGGGCGGCCGCGCGATGCCTCAAACCGAGATCTGTCAAGAGGTTCCGGCGGACGCTTATTCGTGTCCCACGATCCCGTGCGGTACATACGGTTCTTCCAGAAAAGCGACTTCCCGAGCCGTCAGCTGCACGTCCAGCGCGCCGAGCGCGTCTTCGAGATGGGCGATCTTTGTCGCGCCAACGATTGGGGCCGCGACCGGCTCTTTTTGCAGCAGCCACGCCAACGCGATATGGCTGCGCGGGACGCCGCGTTCGGCGGCAAGCGCCGCGACCCGGTCGACGATCAGACCATCGCCGTCTGCGGTCGCGTCGTATTTGGCCTTCTGCACCCGGTCGGTCTCCGAGCGGTTCGTCGTCTCCGACGGACTGCGCGTCAATCTTCCGGAAGCGAGCGGACTGTACGGCGTCACGCCGATCCCTTCTTCCCGGCACAGCGGCAGCATTTCCCGTTCTTCCTCGCGGTAGATCAGGTTCAAATGGTTCTGCATCGAGACGAATTTCGTCCAACCGTGCTTGTCCGCCGTATGCAGCGCTTTCTGGAACTGCCACGCGTACATGGCGGAAGCGCCGATATAGCGGGCTTTGCCGGACTTGACCACGTCGTGCAGCGCCTCCATCGTCTCTTCGATCGGCGTATGCGGGTCCCAGCGGTGAATGATATACAAATCGACGTAATCCGTCCCGAGCCGGGCCAGGCTTTTGTCGATTTCGCTCAGGATCGCTTTGCGGGACAAGCCCGCGCCGTTCGGTCCTTCGTGCATGCGCCCGTGCAGCTTCGTGGCGAGCACCACTTCGTCGCGGTTGGCGTAATCGCGGATCGCGCGGCCGAGAATTTCCTCGCTGGCGCCCAGCGAATACACGTTGGCCGTATCGAAAAAGTTGATGCCGAGCTCCAGCGCTTGGCGGATGACCGGCCGGCTGTCCGCTTCGTTCAGCACCCACGGGTGCACCCATTTCTTCGCGTCGCCGAAGCCCATGCAGCCGAGGCAGAATCTGGAGACGTCCAATCCTGTACGTCCAAGCTTCACATATTCCATCTTTGTCTTCCTCCTTCTGGCGAGCCGGCGCAACCGATCCGGCTTCCGATTGCTTCCCATTATGCCATATACCACCTTTTGTTTCGACGTCCATTCCGCGCGAATTTTTGCCCAATCCTCCCGGCGCTCTTTCTCAAGCGGCGAACATCGGGTACAGTGGAAGTAGCAGAAACATCGGACAGAAACCGGAAGGTCTTGAAGCGTACAGACGGATTTAAAAAAAGGAGGAAGATGTATGACGAGCATGACGACCCGTTTGACGCACACAGCCGGAGCGGTGTACACCTTGAGCCGGCTGATCGAACGCCATGCCCTGCAGGACGGCGTGCACGACACCGCGATTCCGCGGCTGTTCCTGATCCGCGAGTCCGCCGTCACGGAGCGGATCGCGCGGGTGAGCGAAAGTTCGTTTTGCCTGATCGTGCAGGGACAAAAAGAAGTACTGCTCGGCGAAGAACGTTTCCGTTACGGGACCGGCGATTATATCGTCACGTCGATGGAACTGCCGCTGACCGGTCAGGTGACCGAAGCAACGGATGACGTCCCTTATCTGGCGATCAAATTCGAATTCTCGCCGGGCGAAGTGCTCGACCTGCTGACGGAGCGCGATCTGCTTCCGCCCCGGCGTACCCAGCCGAAGCGCGCCTTGTTCGTCGGCCAGAGCGAGCCGATGCTTGCGGACGCCATGTTTCGGCTTGCGTCGCTGCTGGACCGCCCTCAACATATCTCGACCCTCGCCCCGCTGTACAAAAAAGAAGCGTTGTACTGGTTGCTGCACGGTCCGAGCGGCGAAGCGCTGCGGCAGTTGGCGCTGGAAGCCGGCAGCGCCAAGCGGGTCCGGCAGGTGATCGACCATATCCTCGTCCGTTACGCCGATCCGTTTCGGATTCAAGAATTGGCGGAACTTGCCCATATGAGCGTGTCTTCGCTGCATCGGCAGTTCAAGGAAGTGACGGCCATGAGCCCGATCCAATTCCAGAAGCAGCTGCGGCTGCAGGAAGCCCGGCGCCTGCTGCTCTCGGAATCGGCGGACGTGGCGGAGATCGCGCTTCGGGTCGGTTACGAGAGCCAGTCGCAGTTCAGCCGCGAATATTCGCGGCTGTTCGGCTTGTCGCCCCGCGCGGATATCCGGCGCATGCGGGAAGGGTAGCGGGACAGTTGGGCGCGGCTTGCTCCCGGACTCAACCTTTGGTTGCGCCGCCGAAGCTGAAGCCCTGCGACATATAACGCTGGCCGATCACGTACAGCGCAACGGCCGGAATCGTGTACAGTACCGAGAACGAAGCCAGCATGCCGTACTGCACCATGCCGTTTTGCCCGAAATACTGATAGATCGTAACGGCCGCCGGCAGTTTGTCCGCGCTTTGCAGCAAAATGAACGGGACGAGAAAATTGCCCCAACTCCCCGAAAAAGCGAAGATTCCGACCGTGAAAATGCCCGGCAGCATCAGCGGCACGACGATCAGGCGCAGCGTCGTCCAGACCGATGCCCCGTCGACCCAGGCCGCTTCTTCCAGTTCCAGCGGCACGGAATCCATAAAGTTTTTCATCATCCAGATCGAATACGGCAGCGCCGAAGCGGTCAGGAACAAAATGGTGAAAAACAGCGAGTCCTGCATCCCGAAAAAGAGAAAGAATTGATACACCGGCACCATGACCGCGGTAAGCGGCAGCCCCGTGGCGAACAAAATCACGTACATGAACGGACGTTTGTACCGCATCTGGTAGCGCGACAGCGGATAGGACGCCAGCCCCGCCACGATTACCACGAGCAGCGCCTGGCCCAGGGCGAGCAGCAGCCCGTTGGCGAACGACAGCCGGTTCTCGGAGCTGGAGAGCGTGTCCCGATAGTTGTCGAGCGTGAATTGAACCGGGAACTTGAGCGCGAGGCTCGCTTCCTTGTCGAACGACGCGAAAATGAGCCATAACAGCGGCAGCAGGAACAGCAGGCCGATCACGCTCAAGATGAGGTAAGGCAGCACGCGCGCGACCGCGTACCGGTTCGGCTTGCGCTTGCGAGTTCCGACACGGGGAACTTTGTGAACGGTAGTCATCGGGTTGTCCTCCTTTTCTACAACTTCACTTTAAGCATCCGCATATAGAGCAAACTTGCGACGATACCGATCACAAGCAGCATCAGCGAAATCGCCGTGCCGTAGCCCAACTGGTAATTCACGAACGCCTGATGGTACATATAGATCGGCAGCGTCTCTGTCGCCAGGCCCGGCCCACCGCCGGTCAGCGCATAGATCAGCGTAAACGAACCGAGCGTTTGCAGCGTCACCAACACCATGTTGGTCGTGACGGAGCTTATGATCATCGGAAGCGTGATGCGGGTCAGCCGCTGCCAGGCGTTCGCGCCGTCGATCATGGCCGATTCTTCCACCTCGCGCGGCACGTCGCCGAGCGCGGCCTGGAACACCATCATCGAAAAAGCGGTCCCGTGCCAGATATTGGCGATAATGACCGAGACCATCGGGAAGGTGTACAGCCAGGCGATCGGTTTGATATCGGCCGACTGCAAGAAAGCGTTGACTGTGCCCGTATCGTTCAGAAAAGCGAACCAGACGAACGCGCAGACGACTTCCGGCGCGACCCAGCCCGCGATCACGATCGAGCCGATCACGCTGCGGAACGTCCGGCTGCGCCCGTTCATCAGCACCGCGATAATAAAGCCCATCACCTGCTGGCCGATCACCGCCGAGAAGATCAAGAAGATCAGCGTATTCCAGACCGAAGTGCGGAAGCTGTCATCCTGGAACATGTTTTTGAAATTTTCAAAGCCGATAAACTGCGTATCCACCGCCGCGGCTCCGGTCAGTGCCATGTTCGTAAAAGCAAAATAAAACGTCAGCAGGGTCGGAACGAAAAAGAAAGCGAGCAGCAAAACAAAGCTTGGCGACAAAAAAACGAACGCGCGCCATTGTTCGGCATTGCGGCGGCGCTTCATCCCGGAATTGCGCGCTTGTACGGTCTCCATCTGCGGTCTCCTCCTCGGTAGCTTGACGTGATCGCCTCCGCCGCGGACCCGTCTTGCGTCCGCCTGCGGGGGCCGCTCACGACCTGTTTGTTGCGCCTCTTGCGGCCGTACACCGGACAGGCGGCCCGTCTGCCCGCTTGCCCGGCGACCGGCCGCCTGTCCGGATCGGCGGGGGAGTGCTTACTTCGTCATGACTTTGTCGGCCCCGACGCTTCGCTGCACGCTTTGCGTGAATTGGGTCATCGCATCCTGCGGATCGGCTCCGCCGGTCACGACTTTTTCGACCGTTTCCTGAATCGCGGTCGAGACGAGCGGATAATCGGAGTTGCTCGGGCGGACGTGGGTGTACTCGATCACGTCGGCCGCTTTGGCATACAGCGTGCCGGGCTGATTGACGTATTCGGTATCCGCGGCTACGTCGGTGCGCGGCGTCAGTGCGCTATCGAGCATGGCATAGGTCTTGTTATGCTTTTCGTTGACCGCCATCTGGACAAATTTCCAGCCAAGGTCTTTCTCGGCGGAGTTGGCTCCGACCGCAAGCGTCCAGCCGCCGGACATCGACGTGTAACCGGGCGCTTGGCCGGTTTCGGTCGGCATTTTGACGAAATCGTACACGTCCAGCGCTTCCGGCCAAGGCTTGCTGCCGGTCGAAGCCCATGTAGCCGGCAGCCAGCTGCCGTTCAGCACGATGCCCACTTTCTGGTTCGGCATCAGGTCGGTCTCCAGCACTTGCCCGGCCTGCGCGGTCATGACCTGCGACAGCTGCGGACCGAGGCCCTTGCTGTAAATGTCGTCGATGAATTGCAGGGTACTCATGACGCCGGGGCTCTGCGTGACCCATTTGCCGTCTTCGAACAGCGTATCCTGCGTGCCGTACAGCAGCATCTCGAATGTCTGCATCGTCGTCGCTTCCTGTCCGGCTTTGCCGGAGTTCATCCAGAACGGGATGATGTCGGGCTGTGTATCTTTGAGCGCCTGCGCGGCCGTCAGGATATCCTGCCAGTTTTTCGGTTCCCACGGGACAGGCAGGCCGGCTTTTTCGAACAGCGCTTTGTTGTAGTACAGGCCGCGTACGTCGGTTGAGAACGGCACGCCGTAACTTTTTTCGTCTTTGCCTTGAACGGCCGCTTTGATTCCTTCGTTGAATTGGCCCCAATCGCTCCACTCGTCGACTGCGAGCGGTTCCAGATATCCGGCCGCGCTATCGGCGTTGATCATGAACGAGTCTTCAGCCAGCACTTCCGGGGCCGTCTTCGTATCGGACATCAACAGCGGGATTTTGGTCGCGTACTGCGCGCCCTGGATCGGCTGAAGTTCTACCGTGACGCCCGGATTTTGCTGTTCGAATTCGCTTTTGACCCCGGTAAGCCATTTGCCCCATACGTCGGTATCGTTCCATTTGCCGTAGGCCACTTTCACTACTTTGCTGTCGGCCGCCGAACCGCCGTCGGCCGTATTCGCCGGCGTCGCCCCCGTACCCCCGGAAGAACAAGCCGCGGTGAACACGGACAAGCTGAGCAGTACGCCGGCCGTCCATTTGTAAGTTTGCTTTTTCATCACAATCGCCCCTTTGCCTAATTGGTTAGCCATTCGGTTATTTCATTTGCATGCCGGGCACGTCATAGCCGCAGTAGGTCAAGACGAGTTCGCTGAACAGTGCGTTCGCCCACGAGAACCATTCCCGGGTGTATTGGGCAGGGTCGTCGGCGTGAAAGCCTTCGTGCAGAAATCCGGTGTCCGCGTCGGTGTTCTCGAGCAGCAAGAGCAGCCGTCCCCGCTCTTCCCGGTCCGTGGAAGTCAGCGCCTGCATCGCCAGCGATATATGCCAGATATAGCGCGGCGGCGTATGCGGACTGCCGATCCCCTGCGCGGCAGTGCCGCTGTAATAATAAGGATTATGCTCGCTGAGGATGAAGCGCCTCGTGTTGACATACAGCTCGTCGTCCGCCCTGCCGTAGCCGAAGTAAGGCAGCGAGAGCAGGCTCGGGACGTTGGCGTCGTCCATCAGGTTGTAATTCCCTTTCCCGTCCGTCTCGTAGGCGTACATCGGGCCGAATTCCGGATGGTCCACGATGCCGTGCCGCTCGACGCCGCCGCGAATCTCCGCCTGCAGCTCGGCCGCGGAGCGGCTCAGCTCCGCGTCTTCGTAGACGTCGCTTGCGATGCGCTGCATGCAGTCGAGCACGACGACGGCAAACAGGTTCGCCGGGATCAGATACCCGTACTCGCACGCATCGTCGCTCGGGCGGAAGCCCGACCAGGTCATGCCGGTCACGACAACGGGATTGCCTCTGCCCGCATGCGGCAGCGTATCGGAAGCCGGACCGTGCAGCCGTTCGAAGCGATAGCCCGACTCTTCTCCGTGATGTTGTTCGGTCCGCCACACGTCCAGAATCGTCAGGCAGGCCAGGCGGAATTCGTCGTCGAAATGGTCCGTACGTCCCGTCTTTTGCCAGAGCAGATACGCGAGCTGCAGCGGATAACAGAGCGAGTCGATCTCGTATTTGCGTTCCCAGATCCACGGCGTCATCTCCGTCCGATCGTCCTGGTGTCCGCTGCCGTTCGCGCTCTCGTTAAACGCATTGGCATACGGATCATGCAAAATGCAGCGAATCTGCCGCTGCACCACCCCCTTCACGAGATCGCTGATCGCTTCGTCTTCGTTCGCCAGCAGCAGGTACGGCCTCACCTGCGCCGCCGAATCCCGCAGCCACATGGCCGGAATATCGCCGGTAATGACGAATACGGTCCCGTCCTGCTGCGGGCGAAGCGTCGTCGTCAACGTGTTGCGGATACAGTTCCCGAACATGCAAGCCAACTTCGTGCGCGTTCCCAACTTTTCGGTCACGTCCGCGATAAGTCTTTCCACCGACAGAGGAATAATTTTGTTCTTCTGCTCATTCATGACAACCCTCCTTATATAGAGCGCTTACATTGATGCGATTATCATAGTCCGCTCTAAATAGTATGTCAATACATTATAATATAATATTTAATTGAACAACGGCAAAAAAAGCCGGACGGGATCTTATCCCGTCCGGCTTTTTGGAGATGAATTTCAAGCTGCAGTTCCTTGAATCAGGGGTCAAGTGTTCGGGTTGGCTCCCGCGTTCGATCCGACGTCCGGAGCCGGCGCGGTGGACAGGCCGTCGATCAGATCGGCCGTCAACGAGATTCGTCCGGGCAGTGTCTCGCCGGCGATCAGTTTCAGAACATTCTTCACGGCGAGGCGGCCGAGTGAATGCTGATCCTGCTGCAGGTGTGTAAACGGATACAAAGCTGCGCTTGCCTGCGGGCTGTCGAAACAAATCAGCGAGATTTGTTCCGGAATCCGGATACCCGCATGATCCAGCGCTTCTTTGGCGAACAGCGCAAGTTCGTACTGCATCGCGAAAATGGCTGTCATCTGCGGATGCTGCTCCACCATGCGCCGGATCAACTCCACGTTGCCGCGAACGTGCTGCAGTTCTTCCGCTTCCGTCTCCGCGTTCCAGGCGAGATCGGTCAGCCAGTAGCTGCGATCCAGCACGACGCCGCGCTCGGCATGCGCCCGCACGAATCCTTCGATCCGCTCTTCGATCGCCACGTTGTCCGTCACTTTGGAAGCGAGCAGCCCGATATGGCGATGGCCCAGATCCAGCAGATGGTTCATGCCGGTCCGCGCCGCCTCTATGTTGTCCGTGCTGATCGAAGCCGATTCCGTCCCTTTGAAATAGCGGTCGACGAGCACGTGAGGGAAGCGGTCGATCACCAGCCGCAAAATTTCCGAGCTGAAGCTTTGCCCGCGTGTCGGATAGATGATCAGTCCGTCTACTCCGTATTCGCGCAGGCTGCGAATTGCGTTTTCTTCGATCGTCGGCTGCGAAAACGACAGGCGGATCATCAGATAGACGTTCAGCCGCTGGGCGGTCCGCTCCATCTCGGCCAGCATCTCTTTGCCGTAGCTGTCGCTAAAATCTTCGAGGATCAAGCCGATCACGATCTGCTTGTTGGCCGGGCGCCGCCGGGCTGCGGCCTGTTCCCGCGGATCAAGCGGCTCGCCTACCGAGTCGGCCCGGCCTTGCTCGTCATCCTCACGGATAACGAACGACCCCCGGCCGGGCTGGCGAACGATATATCCTTCCTGTACCAGCATATCGAGCGCTTTTTTCGAAGTGATACGGCTAACGTCGAACTGTTTCATCAGTTCTTTCTCCGACGGCAGCTTGTCGCCCACTTTGTAGAGACCCCGCCGCAGACGTGCGCGAAGTTCGATATACATGCGTTCATATCTCGGTTTTAAAGACAAAGACAGGTCTGGCATAACATCACCTTTATATTGGATTTGTATGGAACAACCATATAACATATCCTATCATATCATTTATATCCGTTTTTTTCACACAAAAAAACACCTTTAGCGTGAGCTAAAGGTGTTTTGATAACGGAATTACAGTTTTACAACGTTTTCCGCTTGTGGTCCACGGCTGCCTTGAACAACGTTGAATTCTACGCGTTGACCTTCGTCGAGGGTTTTGAAACCTTCGTCTTGGATTGCGGAGAAGTGAACGAATACGTCGTTGCCGCCTTCGATTTCGATGAAGCCAAATCCTTTATCCGCGTTGAACCATTTTACTGTACCTGTTTGCATGTGAGGTACCTCCAAATATTATATTTACATGACTTTGTTTATTCAGAAAGAATCCGATAAAATAAAAAATCACATATTTCACAAGGTTATTGCTCTACCAAACTATAACCCTCTGAAATAAGTGAGTTTAGATTGCGTTTGCATTTGCTATACCCTTACTATAACCCATCTTTTCCTTAAACGCAATCCTTAACGGGGTTTTTTTATTTATTTTTAAAAAAGAAGCCGAACGCCGCTCGCGCCCCGCTTCTTTTTCACTGTCGATTCCGAAGGTTAATGCGGGTTTACTTCAGGTTCTGAAGCAGCTCTTTGTACTTCTTGTAATGCCCGCTGACCCGGTCGGAGACGTAATTGTACATCAGTTGGTTCTCCGACAGCGTCGCCATTTCCTTGTCGATGTCCACGCTGTTGTTGTTATTGTTCATCTTGGCGTTCGCGTCCTGGACGACCCGGTAAGGCACGAGCGCCTCGCCGGGAGCCCGAAGCGTGATATGCCGCGCATGCGTGCGTTTGAGGTCCAGCTCTTTGCCCTGCTCGCCTTCGACCGCGCGCCGAAGCGCGTCTTCGAACTGCACCGTCTTTCTTTTGTAATGCGGCGTGTCGGCGTTGGCGATATTGTTGACCGTAACTTCGTGCCGCGCGTTCAGCGCCTGAAGCAGCGACTGGTGCAGCTTGGAATTGCTGGATTGAATCATGTCTGTTCTCCTCTCGCGGGAATCCGGATGACCGCTTCCGTCCATTCCCCGTATAGACTGCCGAGCTTGAGGTCTCCGCCGTACAGGTCCAGCAGCCGGCTGGCGATCGCGAGCCCCAGTCCGTTCCCGCCCTGCTTGCGGCTGCGCGATTTGTCGACCCGGTAGAACCGGTTCGTCACCAGCGGCAGCTCGTCTGCGGGAATGCCGGTGCCGTAGTCTTTGACCGCAAGGCGCAGCTGCCCGTTTTCGATCGCCGCTGTCACTTCGATCCGTTTGACGTCTCCGGCATACTTGATCGCGTTATCGAGCACGATGATCAAGATTTGCTGCAGATGGCTTTTGCGAATCGGCAGCGATGCTTCTTCGTCCAGTTCAAGCCGTGCGCGAATCTCGAATTGTCGATGCACCGTCTGGAAATTCTCGACGATCTCTTCCAGCGCCGGCTTGACCCGGATCTGTTCCGGCCCGCTGCCGAGCGCCGAAGCGTCTTCGTCGATCCGGGTCAACACAAGCAGTTCCGATACCATCTGGATCATCCGGTTCGTCTCGTTCAAGCTGAGCTGGATCGAACGCTCCAGCACGGCGGGGTCGTCTTTGCCCCAGCGCTTGATCAGCGACAGATGGCCGTGGATGATCGACAGCGGCGTCTTCAATTCGTGCGAAGCGTCTTCGATGAACCGCTGCTGCTGGTCGAACGAATGGGACAGATTGTCCATCAGTTCGTTGAACATCGTCGACAGTTCCGTCAATTCGTCGCGGTGATCGCCGATCTGCACCCGTTCTTTGAGTCCTTTTTCCCGAATGCCCTTCATTGTACGGATCATATCGTTGATCGGGCTGAGCAGTTGATACGACAACAGGCGGCCGCCGACGAGGCTGAGCGCGATCGACACGAAAGAGGTCACGACGAGCAGGCTCGCGATCAGGTGCAGCAGACTCTCGAAATTTTCCGGATTGCGCACGATTTCGACCGACAGCGCCGCGGAAGCGAATCGAATCGGCTTGCGGTAGAGCAGCAGCGTATCCCCTTCGGTCGCCACGCTTTCCAGACTTTCCGAAGCGCCGTACGCCGCAGGCACTCCGTTTGCGGGCATCTGATCCGAGACGGACACGACCGGCGTACCGGATTCGTCCACGATGCGGATCATCTGGTAGCGTTCGTTCAGGACCGCGAGAAAATCCCGGCTGTCCGCAAGCTTCCCGCCCGGCTCGATCAGTTCGAGGTACGCGACGACTTCTTCCATGTTTTTGCGAATAATGTCCTTCTCGTGGTTGTGCACCCAGCTCTGCAGAACGGAGAACTGGATGAGATTATAGAACAGGAACAGCAGGATCAGGTGAAACGCGCCCCACAGCGTAAGTTTCCATTTGAGTTTCAACTTGGTCCGCACGGTGCCCTACTCGTTCTCGTGCCGCATGACATAGCCGATTCCCCGGACGGTCCGGATATACGTCTCGATATCGCCGCCTGTATCCAGCTTGTTGCGTACGTGCCGGACATATACGTCGACGATATTCGTCTCGATTCCCACGTCGTGTCCCCAGATCCGCTCCACGAGCAGGTCGCGCGGCAGCACCCGGCCGACGTTTTTCATGAACGTAAACAGCAGCTCGTATTCTTTTTTGGTCAACTCGATCCAGCGGTCGCCCTGCCTGGCCATGCGCGACTCGATATTCAGTTCCACGTCTTTGAACGTCAGCGTCATCGGGGCGGAAGCGCCCGCTTTCTCCTGCCGCCTGCGAATGACCCGGATCCGGGCCAGTAGTTCTTCGATCGCGAACGGCTTGGGCATGTAATCGTCGGCGCCCGTATCGAGTCCCGTCACCCGGTCCATGACGCCGCCCCGGGCCGTGATCATGATCACCGGCGTGTCTTTGGCCGCTTTGAGGCGTCTGCACACTTCGATTCCGCTCAGGCCCGGCAGCATCAGGTCGAGCAGCACCAGATCCCACTCTCCGTTTAGCGCCGTTTCCAGCCCTTCCCGCCCTTCGTACACGGGCACGGCTTCGTACCCTTCATGCCGAAGCTCCAGCACGACGAAATCGGACAGGGCTTCTTCGTCTTCTATGACCAAAATGCGCATGCGCGTCCTCCTCCATCCCAGTCTATCGTACTTCAATAAAAGGCCGCTGAAGACCGGATTAAAATTTTTTCATACAAATCATCAGGGACTCATTAGGGACTCATCACGGACGAAAAGCTTTGCCCCGCATGCGTTCCAGCACGAAAAAGTAACTTTTGTCGCTATTCAGGCTTTTGATGTCCATGACGGCAAGCCGTGTGTCCTCGTCCACTTTGCGGAACACGTCGATGATGTCTTTATGGTCGTAGACCATCGCGGCGCTTACGGTTCCCCGATATTCGATCTGCCGCAGCCGGGCGGCGCTTTTGCGCGTTCGAACGAACGGGCGGGCAAGCGTCATGGCCGGGCGGATCGGACCGCGCGGGATTTTGTCGAACGGCAGGTTCATCGGAATCCAGATCGGATTGACCGCGTACAGATCGCCGTTCTTTTTCTGAAAAACAAGCGGGTGGACGTGCTCGGCGCTATCGAACTGTTTGCCGTACCAGCCCGATACCGTCAGCAGCCCTTCGAGCGGATGTCCGGTCGCGATCTCGCTTCCTCTCCACAAATCGAGCATGCCGGGCGAATCGGCCGCTTCCAGGCTGTCGAACAGCGCAAACGCTTCTTCCTGCGACGCGCCTTCGCTGCGCATCCGGTTCAATTTTTCTGTTGCCGAAGTCATGGAGCTTCTCTCCTTTGCCGGGGTCGAATCGGGCGCGGGTGCAGGATTGCGCTTATTCCGCGTGTTTCGCGTATTTCGTTTCGCGTACTTCGCGCAGTCCGTCCGCCGCGCCCGCCGTGGTTTGATCGTATCACGGGGCGATTGCCTGTTCAACGAACCCGGAATCCCCCACCGTTAACCGCAATTCAAAAAAGGCCCCCGCAAAAGTTTCGCGGGGGCCTTGTGGTCAAAGCATTCAGTTCAACGTCTGCAAAGCGGTCGGCGAGAACGCGACCAGCTGATCCTGGCGTCCGCCTTCGACTTTGCTCGCCCAGGCCGGATCGGCGAGCAGCGCGCGGCCGATCGCGACCAGATCGAACTCGCCGTTCTCCAGACGCTTCAGCAGATCGTCGATGCCGCTGACGCCGGCGCCTTTGCCTTCCTTGAACAAGCTCAGGAATTCGCCGTCCAGCCCGACCGATCCGACGGTAATCGTCGGTTTGCCGGTCAGCTTCTTGGTCCAGCCGGCCAGGTTCAGATCGGAACCTTCGAATTCCGGCTGCCAGAAGCGGCGCGTGGAGCAGTGGAACACGTCGACGCCCGCCGCGCTCAGCGGCTTGAGGAAAGCTTCCAGTTCTTCCGGCGTCTGCGCAAGCTTCGCCGTATAATCGCTTCCTTTCCACTGCGAGAAGCGGAACACGATCGGGAAGTCCGGGCCGACGGCTTCGCGGCACGCTTCGATCACTTCGACCGCAAAGCGGGTCCGTTCCACCATATCGCCGCCGTAACGATCGGTACGCGGATTTGTTTTGGCCCAGAAAAATTGGTCGATCAGATATTCGTGCGCGCCGTGCAGCTCGATCCCGTCGAAGCCGAGTTGTTTGGCGGCCGCGGCCGACAGGGCGAACTGGCGCACGAGCTCTTCGATCTCCGACTCGGTGTATTCACCGACCTGGCCGCGGGCGCCCATATGCCAGATCTGCGGAATGATCCTGCCGCCGGCCGCATGCACGTCTTCCACGACTTTGCGCCAGCCGGCCAGGGCCGCTTCGCCGTAAAAATGCGGCACGTTCTTCTGGTTCGACGCGTCGGCATGGTCGATGACCGTGCCTTCCGTGACGATCAGGCCGACCTTGTTCTCGGCTCTGCGGCGGTAATAGGCGGCGACGTCTTCGCCCGGTACGCCTTCCGGCGAAAATTGGCGGGTCATCGGCGCCATCACGATCCGGTTGGACAGCGATAGACCTCCGCCCTGAAACGGTTGAAACAACGATTGAACGGATGCGTTCTCGGTCATTGGATAAATCCTCCTGTGGCTGTTGGTTTAGCAAACATTTTTTAGCAAATCTTCTTCATCAATGCGACCGCCGTATGCAGCACGTCCGCGATTTCTTCCCGGGAAGCACCGGATTTCTCCATGATCTTCGCTCCGCCGAGCGCGTTGTTCAGATGGGCGGCCAAAGCGCGGCTGCCCATCTGCTCAGTGATCGTTCCTTGTTCCTGCCCGCTTCGGACGACCTGCTCGATGATCTCTTGCACCCGCAATAGCATCGTGCGCACTTCGCGGGCGACTTCTTCGTCGGCATCGCCGAACTCCAGCGACGCATTGATCATCAGGCAGCCTCGCCTTGTATGCTCTCCGCCTGGCTGCATCGCCGCCTCGCAGATCGCTTCCAGCTTCGCGACAGGCGTCTTCGCCGAAGCGACGCGGCGTTCCAACGCTTCGAGGACTTGCTGCCGATAGACGCGAAGCGATTGCAGAAACAACTGCCGTTTGTTATTGAACGCGCCGTACAGACTCTGCTTCTTCACCTGCGTGCTGCGGGTCAGGTCTTCATAGGAAGTGGCATGGAAGCCTTTTTCCCAGAAAACCTCCATACATTGGTGAAGCGCGGCGTCGGCGTCAAACTCTCTAGGTCTGCTCATACCCGGATCTTATCAGTTGTTGACCGCGCAGTCAAATATAAATCGAAACTCGCCATGCTTTAGTCGGCTGCTCGGTTAGCATGGTATCTTGGTAGTCCAAGTTCTTGAGAACGTGCGGAATTCCGTGCTTAAATGAATGCAGATTCGTGCGTGCGTATTCGTTAAGGACGCGGCATCGCGGAAAAGAGGACTGCGGATCATGAAAAGAACGGTTGGGGACATCGCCATCATCGCGCTTGGCGCGTTTGCTTTTGCGCTCGGGATCAACGTATTCGTCATCCCCCACGAACTGGGCGAAGGCGGCGTGGTCGGGATCACGATCATTCTGTATTATTTGCTGGACTGGTCGCCGGGCTGGAGCAGCCTGATTCTCAACATGGCGCTGCTCGGCATCGGCTGCCGGCTGCTGCCCAAGAAGACGGTCGGATATACCGTAATCGCCGTGGCGCTGCATTCGCTGTTCTTGCACGTGACGACCGGCTGGCAGGTGGCGTCGGACGACCTGATGGTCAATGCCCTGTTCGGGGGCGCGATTATCGGGCTGGGGATCGGACTGATCCTGCGCGTGGAAGGCACGACGGCGGGCACGGTCATCATCGCCCGGCTGATGCACAAGTTCTGGGGCTGGAAGATCAGCTACGCGCTGCTGCTCTGCGACGTGCTGGTCGCGGCTTCGTCGTATTTCATCATCGGCGCGGAGAAGCTCATGTATACGATCGTCATGCTTGTCGTCGCGACCAAGATCATCGATCTCGTGACGACCGGGCTGAATCCGCAAAAGTCCGTTACGATCATCTCCCGGCAAAAAGACGAGATCGCCCGGCAGGTCAGCACGCTTATGGACCGCGGCGTCACGGTCCTGAGCGGCCACGGGTATTACACGCAAAATGCGGTGTACATCCTCTATATCGTCGTGAGCAAAAAAGAACTGCCGCTGCTCACAACGATCGTCAAAGCGGCGGACCGCGAAGCATTTCTGACGATCCACAGCGTACAGGACGTGTTCGGCAAAGGGTTCGTCGATTTGCAGAAGTCGTAAGCGGCCATTCTGGCGGTCATACGGGAACAGCCCGATTCTCTCTGGGAGAACCGGGCTTTTTTTTGTACGGCGCGCTTTGTGATTCAAATCACGAGGCTGCTCCCGATCTCTTTTATAATAAAAAAGTAAAGACTTTCGTTCATAGCTGTTATCCGAATCCGGGGAGTGGATCTTATGCACCAGCAAGCGCTTCAAGCTTTTCAGGAATACCGGGAAGACCGGTTCACCAAAAAAATCGTCTTCAAGGAACAAGACCATGTCGTCTTCGTGCTGAATTTCGCGCCCGGCCAAACGCTGCCCGCGCACAACCATCCCGGCGCAACCGTCTATCTGACGGTGCTCGAAGGCCGCGGCTTCATGATCGCGGACGATCGGGAGACGCCGGTTACGGTCGGCGATCTCGTGCAGGTCGCCGGCCACGAATCGTTCGCTTACCGCGGCGGCGCCGTCAACTCCAGCTTGTCGGTCGTGCTGATCCGCACGTCGGGCGAAGCGTACGCGCAGGAAGGTTGAACCGGAACTTTCCCCGGTTCAACACAAGTATAGATGTTTATACCCGATCGGACGGGTACAGCCGAATTTGGTCGAAACTCGCGTTCGCCCAATCCGTGAATTCTTTTTTCCAATACGCGTACGGCTTGAGGCTCATCACTTTGTCCATGAAGCTTCCCCGCTCGCAGTCCCCGAATCCGTGGTCGGCGCCTTCGATCGCAAGCAGCCGGTTCGGAACGCCGTGCGCGTCCAGCGCCCGCTGATACGCCCGTACGCCTTCGCTGCCGAGCAGGTGGTCATGGTCGCCGTAACAGAGAAACTGCGGCGGGTGCCCCGCACGCACATGCTGCGCCAGCGAATAATGGTCCAGCAGCCGCTCGCGTTCCGCCGGATCTTCGGCATCTTCCCGGCTGAACATCGAGATCGCGATCGACGGAAGATCCGTGCACGAGATCAGCGGATAGATCAGCCCGGCCAGCGCGAGGGAATCGTCTGTCCGGTCGATCGAATCGGCCGTATACCCGGCGTATTCGACAGGCAAGCCGCGTCGCAGCGTAATGAGGGAAGACACCAGATGGCCGCCGGCGGAAAAGCCGACCGCTCCGATCTTGGCCGGATCGATGCCGTACCCCGGCGCATGATACCGCACGTAACGGACGGCGCGCTGCATATCGAGCATCGGGATAGGCACTTTGTACGGATTAAGCCGGTAATCGAGCACGAACGCGGAAATGCCGGCTTCGTTCAACGAACGGGCGACGCCTTCGCCTTCATGCTTGACGTCTTTGGTCATGTAGCCGCCGCCCGGCACGACGATGACCGCCCGGTCGCTGCCCGGCGCCATGTACGGGGTCAGCGTGGGTTGGTCGTCATACGTCTCCCTGCCTTCTCCGTGCCGAATCTCGGCCGCATACGTCGCCTCGTGAACCCAGTGGCGGCGTTTGCTGTTGTACTCGTCTTTTTTCAGCACCGCAAGCGCTTTGAGTCCAGACAACGCTTCGGAAGGATGCTTGTTTTTGAGCTCCAGCTCGTCGAATTTGCTTTGTCCGGTGTTGTGTGGAACGGAGTCGCCCCAAATAGGAAGTTTGATTGCCATGTTGTCAGCCTCTCTTTCTCGGTATATGCGGTGCGAGTAGGACGGGGACTCTTTTATTCCTGCGTAATCGCCTTAACCGGAGGAAGGCCCCTTGACTCATTCTGGCGAAAGCGGTTTTTACTCTTTTTATTAAACGATACATATATATTGTTTGGCGATAAAAGAGAAGCGCCCTGTTCGTATTGGCAAATCGGCTTGTGGATGGCGTGAACGGACAAATTAAAAACCCGCGTTTTCCCTGAACGGGAAAACGCGGGTTTTGCTTCTTGCGTATGATAGCGCTTACTCTTATGCTCACCGGCAGGGACGGCGCAGATAGGCAGCTACTCCGCCGCCGCGCCGGCTCTTGCGCTTTCTTCGAGCCGATCCTGCCGGTACGCCTGCATAACCGTGTCGATCAGTCCCGGAAAACGGGTGTTCAGATCGTCGGTTCGCAGCGAAAGCAGCCGCTGGGTGCCCTGCGCCCGGGTATGGGTAATGCCGGCTTCGCGCAGCGCCCGCGCATGCTGGGACAACGTCGATTTGGCAATCGGTACATCGAAGCATTTGCAGGCCTGTTCTTCGCCGCTCTCGTAGATTTGCGCAACCATCTGCAGCCGAACCGGGTCACTCAGCGCATACAAAACGGACGGAAGCCGGATGTCTTTGCGGTCCGGATGATGAAGAAGTTTCATGCGAAGTCCTCCTTACGGGCGTTCGATTGACGGATGAAGTTTCAATTGTATTTTACAGCATCGCCTGCTATACTTCAAATGTTCGTTTATGACCGAACTATAGAAAAAGGAGCAATCACCATGAACCCACCCGCAAATCCGCCTGCCGAGGAGATCTCGCAGGACTCGAACCACCCCGTTCTGGCCCGAGAAGGCCTGACCATCCTCGTGTTCAGCATCGCCATTATTCTGGTCATCATGAATACGGCCATGTTCAATATGGCACTGCCCGACGTGACCGCCGAGTTCGGCATCTCCGGCACTTCGGCTTCCTGGATCGTGACCGGCTACTCGATCATGTTCGCGATCTCGTCGATCACGTTCAGCCGCCTGTCGGACTTCGTGCCGCTGCGCCGGCTGCTCATTACGGGACTGATCGCGCTCGGCCTCGCCGGCGTCGTCGGATTTTTTAGCCAGAGCTTCGTCGTGCTGCTGCTGTGCCGGATCGTTCAGGCCGCGGGCGCAGGCGGCGCCGTCTCGCTCTCCA
The DNA here is from genome assembly GCF_008634075.2 of Saccharibacillus sp. WB 17. Lineage (NCBI taxonomy): Bacteria > Bacillati > Bacillota > Bacilli > Caryophanales > Paenibacillaceae > Saccharibacillus > Saccharibacillus sp. WB 17. The sequence continues at coordinate 291,022 of NZ_VPFK02000012.1, forward strand.
TGGTGCTGTTCACCCGGTATATTCCGCTCAAGCGCCGCGGCGGCGCCATGGCGACGATCATGTCCGCCGTGTCGCTCGGACTCGGGCTCGGCCCGGTCGTCGGCGGACTGATCGTCGAGAACCTCAGCTGGCATTGGCTGTTCGCGATCACGGCGGCCGTGCTGCTGCTCGTGCCGTTCTTCGCCTGGCTGCTGCCCAAAGAACTTCCGCAGCGCGGATCGTTCGACGCGCTCGGCGGCGTACTGCTGGCCGTCGGCATCACCTGCCTGCTGCTGTTCCTGACGAGCCGGGCGTGGATCGTGCTGCTGATCGGCATCGTCTCGCTCGTCTTGTTCGTCCTGCGCATCCGCAAGACGCCGGACCCGTTCGTCCTGCCTTCGCTGTTCGCGAACCGCCGCTATATGCTGCTCGTGCTCGCCGGCATGACGGCCTATATTTGCAACTTCGCAACGCTGTTCCTGCTGCCGCAAATTTTGACCAAAAATTTCGAATTCACGGCCGGCTATGCCGGATTGGTCATCTTCCCGGGTTCGCTGCTCGCGATCATCGCGTCGCGCAAAATCGGACGCATTATCGACCGGCACGGCAACCACGGTATTCTGCGCCTCGGCCCGGTGATGCTGCTGCTCTCGACGCTGCTGTTCGCGCTGTTTATTGGCCATTCCTGGATCGCCGCGATGCTGACGTACATGATCCTCAGCCTGTCGTTCGCCGCGCTGTCCAGCAGTCTGTCGAACGAACTGTCGCGCGTACTGCCGGAATCGTTTATCGGTTCGGGCATGGGCTTGTTCCAGCTGCTTCAATTTTTCAGCGGAGCGTTCAGCGTCGCCATGGCGACGACCGCGCTGGAATGGCAGCATACGCTGCCGCTCGGTACCGCCTACTCCAATATCTATTGGGGCCTGTCGGTCGCCGCGGTCGTCGCGATCCTGTGCGCGCTGTGGTATCGCCGGCATGCCCGTCTGGCGCTCGGCTGAACGCGGCCGATCCCGGCCGAGCGAAGCATTTGTCACATTCGCTGATTCCAAAACAAAACCAAAGCCAAAGCCCCGTTCATGTGGGCTTTGGCTTTTTTGGCGTTACTTCGATCCATACGCGTATGACATAATCGGACGGATCCGGCTCGGCCAGGTAGCTGAGCAGGTCGATAGAATACGTATCTCCGTTCACGGCGTAACCCTGTTCTTCGATGAAAGCGTTCATCCGGGCGTACGTATCCGGCATCGTCTCGTAGGAACCCCGATGATTCGCCGCCGCGTAGAGGCCGGCCGGCTTGATCCGCACGTCCGCGTCGACATTGCGGTTCGCCAGCTTGTTGCCGATATAATCCGGATAGTATTCCCCCGCAGCAAAGCGTTCCTGCCCGATGATGCTCCAGATCGCGGATTGGCAGTCGATCTGCCGCTCCTCGCAGACTTTCCGGTGCTGGCCGAGTTTGCGGATAAACTCTTTGTCCCCGCCTTCCGGACGAATCTCGACGCCGACAAGAGTCTCTTCCCCGCACTCCTCGATCCGGATTCCGTGTTCCAGGCCCTCCGAGGCCTGTTGCGCCATCGTCAGCGTATCGGCCAGAAAATGCTGCATCCGCTCGATCTTCCGCCGTTCCTTTTCCAGATCCCCGAGCTTTTGACGGACTAACCCGATCAACGCGTCCTTGTTCCGGTTTTGCAAAAAAGTTCCGATGTCTTTCAACGGTGTTCCCGTCTGCTTGAGCACGTTGATGATGTCGAACGCGTACGTCTGGTGCACGGAATAAAATCGATAGCCTTTGTCGTTCACGAACTCCGGCTGCAGCAGCCCGATTTCGTCGTAATGAAACAGCGTATGTTTGCTTACCCCGCAGATCTCGGCGAATTCGCCGGTCGTCAGATAAGGTTCGTGCGATTCCGGCATCGGTCGGCCTCCTTGTCGGCATTCGGTCGGTTCGAGTTGCCTCTTTTTATTGTAGCCGCCAAAAAGAAGATTGACTATAGGGTAACCCGATACTTTATGCTGCAAGAGTGAATCGAAACGGATTCAAATCAGTTGGATACGGAGGATAGACATGACTGCTTTCAAACGCTGGATTATTCTTGCGATCGTCTCAAGCGCGCTGCTGCTGATCGTGATGGATATGACGATTCTGTACACGGCGCTGCCGATCCTGACTCGCGACCTCGGGGCGTCCGCTTCGGAGAAACTGTGGATCCTGAACGGGTATTCGCTCGTCATGGCGGGACTGCTGCCCGCGATGGGCACCCTTGGCGACCGACTCGGATACCGCCGCATTTTCACGCTCGGCCTGCTCGTGTTTCTCGCAGCTTCGCTTACGGCCGCGTTCTCGCCGGTTCCCGCCGTGCTGATCGCTTCGCGCGTACTGCTGGCTGTCGGCGCTTCCATGATGATGCCGGCCACGCTGTCGATCATTCGCGTCACGTTCACCGACGAACGGGAACGGGGACTTGCGATCGGCGTCTGGGGCGCGATCGCTTCCGGGGGAGCCGGACTCGGTCCGATCGTCGGCGGGCTGCTGCTGGCCCATTTCCATTGGGGCTCGGTCTTCCTGATCAATCTGCCGATCGCGCTGGCCGCCCTGCTGTTGACCTTGTGGATCGTGCCCCGACATCAAGGCGATCCGGGGAAAAAGTGGGACCTGTTCGGGTCGTTCCAGATCATGGTCGCGATGGTCGCCCTGATCTACGCGATCAAGGAATTTGCCCGGCGAGACGGTTCTCCGGCGCTTGCCGCGGCAAGCGCCGCGCTTGGGCTGGTCGCTTTAGCCTTGTTTGTCCGTCGGCAGATTCGCAGCGCAGATCCGCTGATCGACCTGTCGTTGTTCAAGATTCCGCGCTTTGCCGCCGGCTTTATCGTGGCGTTCGTCGGCATGTTCGGCCAGATGGGCCTGCAATATCTCGTAACGCAGCGGCTTCAGCTCGTCGAGAACCTGAGCCCGCTTCAGGCGGGCTGGTTCACGGTCAGCATTCCGCTGGCCGCGGTCGTCGCGGGTCTGTTCGTCGGTATACGGCTGCACCAGGCAGATCCGATCCGGCTCAAGGTGTTCGCCCTGTTCGCCGCCGCTCTCGGCACGGGTCTCTACGCCTGGCGCTTCGACGGAGAGCCCGCCTTGCAAATTGCGGGACTGCTGCTGCTCGGCGCCGGTCTCGGCGCGGGCATGACGGCGGCTTCGCATTCGATCATGAACGAAGCGCCGCCCCACAAAGCGGGCATGGCCGCTTCGATCGAAGAAGTCGCCTACGAGATGGGCGGGGCATCCGGCATTGCCATTATCGGCAGTCTGTCGGCGCTGCTCTACACGCTGTCCATGCGGATTCCGGCAGGGCTGCCTGTCCCGGCCAACGTCAGGGACAGCCTGGACGAAGCGCTGCTGGCCGCGGACAGCCTGCCGGCGGCATCGGCGGCAGCGCTGCGGGAAGCGGGACGATCCGCGTTCGATGCTTCGTTCGTCGTCGTCGTGGCCGGCATCACGGCGTTCCTCGCCGCTGCGGCCCTGACCGTGGCCGTGATCGGAGCCCGGGCGAAGTCGCGCGAACGATCCGGCTCTTGAACGTGTTCAAAAAGAAAGAGCGTCCCAGCGTTTGTCGTCACTGACAATGCGCTGCGGCGCTCTTTTTCCGTATGTCGTTGGTGTTCTCCGCTCTTGTTCATCCGGCCCTTCATCCGGTTCAAGCTTCTCGATCACCTGCCGGATGATCGGCTCCAATGCGTGTACCGCTTCGTATCTGCCGCCCATGCTCCCCCACCTGTTCTTTTGAATAGAAATAAGGTTTGTTCCTTGTGGAGGTAGACGCTGCGTCGGACGGATTAGTTGGTGGGCGGTTTTTCTTTTAATTTTTTCTGGTTTTGATTTTGGTTTTTCTATTGTGAATTTTTCATTATATTAAATATTTTTTTAAAAATCATCTTGCTCCCCTGCCTTCCCGTCTCTCCGCTCACAAAGTCGCCGGGTTTGTTGTGCGCGGAATCACAAGCCTGCCTTTTAAAACTTTTACAATGAACAATATAGGCTTACGGATACGCGCACACATCCCGTCATTTCCATACGAATCGGAGGAATTTCATCCCATGACCATCTACCCCCGCCCGGCGCGCTCGATCGCAGAGCCTGCCGCATCGGAGATTGCCCCGCCGTCCATGTTCTGTTTTCAATGCCAGGAAGCGTCCCAAGGAACGGGCTGCACCGTCGTCGGCGTATGCGGCAAACCGCATGACGTCGCTAATCTCATGGACCTGCTGATCTACACGCTCAAAGGGCTCTCTTTTCTCAGCCTGGATCTCGATCTGCCGACCGAACTGGAGCGCCGGGTGTCGCTGTTCATCATGGACTCGCTGTTTGCGACCATAACGAACGCCAACTTCGACCGGGACTATTTTGTATGCAAAAATAGCGAAGCGCTGAAACTGCGGGACGAAGTCCGGGCGCTGCGCGGCTCCCTGTTCCCCCATGCTTCCGCTTCTCTGCCCGACGCCGCCGTATGGACAGCCGACGAGCACGGCTTCGACGGCAAAGCGTGGACGGTCGGCGTGCTGCGCACGGCAGACGAAGACATTCGTTCGCTGCGCGAACTGCTGACCTACGGACTCAAAGGCATGGCCGCCTACAGCTACCATGCCGGCCAGCTGGGCGAGATCGATCCGGCGCTTGATGCGTTCGTTCGCCGGGCACTGGCCGCGACGCTCGACGATACGCTGGAAGCCGCCGACCTCGTCGCGCTCAATCTCGAAGCCGGCAAATACGGCGTCGACGCGATGGCGATGCTCGACAAAGCCAATACCGGCGCCTACGGCCATCCCGAGGTCACGAAGGTCAAGATCGGAACGGGCAGCCGGCCGGGCATCCTGATCAGCGGCCACGATCTCAAAGACCTGGAGGAACTGCTGATTCAGACCGAAGGTCAGGGCATAGACGTCTACACCCACAGCGAGATGCTTCCGGCCCACTACTATCCGGCGTTCAAGCGGTATGAGCATTTCTACGGCAATTACGGCAGCGCCTGGTGGAAGCAGACCCGAGAATTCGAAACGTTCAACGGCCCGATCCTGATGACGACCAACTGCATCGTACCTCCCAAGGGCAGCTATATCGGACGGTTGTACACGACCGGCCATACCGGCTATCCGGGCGTGGCACATATTCCAGACGGCGTGGACGGCGCACCGAAAGACTATTCCGCGCTGATCGAACAGGCCCGGTCCTGCCCGCCGCCGACAGAGATCGAGACCGGCGAGATTACGGGAGGCTTCGCGCACCATACGGTGCTCGGCGTCGCCGATCGGGTCGTCGAAGCCGTCAAAAGCGGCGAGATCCGGCGTTTCTTCGTCATGGCCGGCTGCGACGGACGGATGAAATCGCGCAATTATTACACGGACTTCGCCCGCGAACTGCCGCAGGACACGGTCATCCTGACCGCCGGCTGCGCCAAATACAAATACAACAAGCTCGATCTCGGCGAGATTGCCGGCCTTCCGCGCGTGCTCGACGCCGGACAGTGCAACGATTCCTATTCGCTCGTCGTGATTGCGATGAAGCTTCAGGAAGCGTTCGGCCTGGACGATATCAACGATCTGCCGATCTCCTACAACATCGCGTGGTACGAGCAAAAAGCGGTCATCGTCCTGCTGGCCCTGCTGCATCTCGGGATCCGAAACATTCATCTCGGCCCAACCCTGCCGGCTTTCCTGTCTCCGAATGTCGCGCAGGTGCTAATCGACAGCTTCGGAATCGGCGGAATTACGAATGTCGAAGACGATATGAAGAGATTTCTCGAAGTTTGACTGGGAAAAGAGAACCCACCCAAAAAGCGCCGGATCGGGGATGCCGATCGGCGCTTTTTAACATGTTATCTTCAAAAAAATATTATTGCTCTAAAAAATCTTTTTCCGCCTACCGATAAGAAAGGGGTAGTTTTAAAATTAAGGAGGAACAGAGATTGAATTCCAGCAAAAAAATGATAGCCTCTTTGTTAATCGCAACCAGCCTTACTTCCCCATTGACCGCGTTCGCGGCAGAGCCTGCACCGGCTTTTAAAGATTTGGACAAAGCGGCCACCTGGTCCCGGGATGCGATTACCCAAGCCAAATTATTGAACTTGTTTGCCGGAGACGTGAACGGAAACTTCCGGCCGAGCGATCAGATCACCCGGGAAGAAATGGCAAAAATTATCGTCAATCTGTTGGAACTGCCTCTGAACGAAGATACGGATACCCGGTTCAAAGACGTACCCGCTACCGCCTGGAGCGCGCCTTATATCGCAGCGGTACAGCAAGCCGGCATCATGCTCGGCACCGGCGACGGACGCTTCAACCCCAAGCAGCTTCTCACGCGCGAGCAGCTCGCGATCGTGATCGTCAAGACGCTCAACCTGCCTTTGGAAGCCAACGCTGCATCTCTGAGCCAATTCGAAGATGCCGATACCATACATGATTGGGCGGCTCGTTACGTAGCCAGCGCGATCAAGTCCGGCCTGATGGTCGGTAACGGTTCCAAGTTCGAACCTACCGTGCGCACGCAGCGTCAAGAAGCCGCTATGGTCGCGATTCGTACTTATGCGGTCAAACAAGAACAAGCGTCGGTTCCGGTACCTGTTCCAACGCCTGCTCCAACGCCCGTTCCGGCTCCCGCGCCTGTACCGGCACCTGCTCCAACACCCGTTCCGACACCGGACCCGATACCGGTCTATATCCCGGACCCGACGCCGGTTACGACGCCGGTTCCAACACCGGTCCCTGCGCCGGAGCCGACCCCGGTTCCCGAGCCTGAGAACGCCGCGCCCAAAGCGACGCATTTGAAAATCAGCGGCAAGCTCAAAGTGGGCGAAAAGTTGAGCGGAGGATATCTGTTCGAAGATGCCGAGCAGGACAAAGAACAAGGAACGTCGCTCAAATGGTATCGCGTAGACCTCCAAGGCAAACGCACCGAAGTCGGCGCCGGCCCGACCTATACGCTGGTTGCGGAAGACGCGGATCACGGCATTGCTTTTGAAGTGACGCCTGTCGACGCTGCAGGTAAAATCGGCCTGGCTTATGCGGTAAGTTCCTCCTTCACCGTGCTGCCGGCCGAACCGGTTGTGCATGCGCCGAGCGCTACCGAGGTCACGATCAAAGGCACTTTTGAAGTAGGCCAACGGATTAACGGCAGCTACTCGTTCCAGGATATCGATCTCGACCGGGAACAAGGCTCGACCTACAAATGGTACAGACAAGAAAGCGACGGTTCGAAAGTAGAGATCAGCGGGGCGACCAGTACGTTGTATATCCTGACGGTCGCGGACGCCGGCAAAAAAATCATCTTCGAAGTGACGCCGATCGACGCTTCCGGGCAAACCGGCCAGCCGGTCTTTTCCGAAGCTTTTGCGGTAACGGATCCGGCTCCCGTATTTACGGATGCGGTGCCTACGATTGCTCAACCGGAGAACCAGTTGTTTTCGCCCCGCCCTTTGACTCCGGATTCCAAAGACGGAGATCTGAAAAGCGTGATGTTGGAGAGAAATCTCGAGACAGACATTTCATATATTCAAGGACATCCTTACGAATACACTTATCCGGTAACCAATTACAAGCTGGGCAGCCCAATCACGGCAAACGGCTCTTACAAACTGACGATCATGGATTATGCCGGTCAAAAAACATCCACGTATTTTACGATCGATCAGAGACAACCTATGCTTACAGACGTGTATGTCCCACAAGACACCAGTTATAAGCCCGGACAGGGCATTACCTTAGCCTTTACTTATGGCACCGCAGTTAAATTACCTGCTGGAACTGCTCAAACCATGCAAAATTTCGAACAGGCGTTAAAAGAGGTAAATTCGAGCTATACTTTTGGAGTAGGAAGCAAGCTTGAGTTTTCGGGATATAATAGTAGCTATTCCCCGGACTTCGCGACATCCCTCATGATCACTTTGGGAGATCATGCTTTTATCCCTGATGAAGGAGTCATTCTTACCGTCAGTCCGTTCCTTATTCTATCTCCTTCCGAAATACCCGTAGGACCGATCGATACAAGTACCGGTAAATTCACCATTGCGATTCCTTCCCTTGTTCAACCTTAAATAAAAAACCAGAAAAAGAGCCGCCGAATTTTTCGGTCGGCTCTTTTTCTGGTTTTTGTTGTTTTTCTATTGTGAATTTTTCATTATGTTAAATATTTATTTAAGCGGATAAATGACTTCAACTTGCTCCAGCTTCCGCAGCTCCTCGTTCAGCACATGATTATGATCGGCTCCAACGATACACAGCATTTTCTTGCCCGGATGCCGCTTGATCGCATTCTTGATCCGCTGCATCATAATGATGTGTCTCCCCGTCCAGCGAAATACATGCGCTTCGGCGTCCAACTGCTCCAGCCATCTATATTTCAGGCTTGTCGTTTCGTCAAAAGCTGCGCAGTTGAACGCGATTTCTCCTTTTCCCGCCGCCGTAAGCTGCTTGTCCCACCATTTGTCCGACTCGGCCTCAAGGTCGGCCCGTTCTTCCCCCGAATAGTGCCGTATAGGATCGAAATCGTTCCATAGGTCGAGTTCCACCCAATCGATCGGCTCGAACGCGTATCCTTTCTCTTCGCACAATGGCAAAATCAGCTCGTAATATTCGCTCGGCGGTTCTCCCCAGTATCCCCGATCAAGCGGGTTCTGTCTGTATTTTTCCCAGCTCGCCGGCAGCACTTCCCCACAGATTACGTCCGGATCGAATTCAAGAATGAGCGCCTGAATTGTCTCCAGTGTGAGCCCGTGCTGCATCCGCAGTTCTTCGTTATGTACCACTCCCAAAATACCTATTTGGTTCATTGTTTTGCCTCCATTTACGTTTTCCTTTTTACTAATGGATAGTAAAGATTCGGTCTTTAAGTCCTTATTTTCATTTTAAACACACGATAAACTAAGTATTGGCCGTACGCCAAATTCGCAGTCGGAGGTAAACAAGTGAACAAACGTATCCTTTACGTCGCTGCAAGCGCCCTTGTATCTTTCTCCTTTTTCGCGTTTTTAGATTCTCACTCTTCCGACAAGCCGCATACCGAAACGGAAAACAAAAACGAACGCAAAGTGAAAAACGGCATAGAAATCAGTGCCACGCCTTCTCTTGAAGCGCCTTTGATCATCCCTATTCCCCGAGCCGACCCCGACGAACCTTTTGAAAAGATAAGAGGCGTAGCCTTTTAAAGCTTGATCACTTTTTCCGGCAGCTCTACGTAACCAGATAGCAGTTCGACCGTGACGCTCCCGCCAAACTCTTTATCTACCGGACCCACCATGCAGATTCGACTCTTTAACCCATGGGGTCCCAACTCCCGGTCAGGTTTGAAAAACAAGGCCAGATCACCGCTCCCCGCTACAGATCGGGGCTTTGCATCCAAATGATCTTGTGCATAAAAATTCAACTGGATATCGTCTTCGGATTCGTATTCGACCAGAACCAGCTCTTCATTTTTGGAATACGCGGATTCAAGGCTTTCCCTATATTGATCTTGGTAAGACTGCCATTCTTTGTCCGTGTATCCCTGCGGCATCGGTTTTTCGAAGGTTGCTAACGCTTCTTGCCAAATATCGTAGCGGGTCACGGCGTTGATGTAGAAGAAACGAGATTTGTCGTGAACAGAATCGTGGAACGAATACTGGATTGCTGGCTGAACCTCTCCGAATTCCAGCACGATCGGTTCGATCTGCACAGGGACGCTGCGAACGGTACCGTCGAACTTCAGCGTGATATCGAGCTCTTTGTCGAGATCAAGGTCCGGGAAAGGCAAGGACGGGTCCTGTTCGTTGACGGTCAGACACAAGCGGTTCAATTCAACGTCCGCAAAACTTGTAAAATCCGCCCCTTTTTCGACAAAATGCTGCAGCTTCATATAGGCTCCGAAGTCCTGTTCCGTAATGAAATTGGACTCCGACGAATGGAACGTCAAGGTCTGGCCTTGAATGATCATTTGGGAAATAAAATCTTCTTGATGTCCAAAATCGGTTTGCTGCTGGATCTTTTCCCGATTTGAACGGGGCTCTTCGGATCTGTACACCGTTTCTTGCGCGTCCGGCGTTTCCGGCATTCGGCTCAGCATCCACAGCTTGTGACCCTGCTGCTCCGAGGTGATCGAAATTAGCAGAACTTCGGTATTGTTGATTGTGACCAAACGGTTGAGCAGAATTTCGCGATCGGGGATTAGCATCATTTCTTGCAGTTCTTTGAGCCGCATAAAGACCTCCCTGGATAAAAATGAAGTCGTGCTTTTTGTTGCTGCTTGCCTGACCATGCCCGATAACGGAGTATACGGCTTATGTTCTGCGTTTTCAGCTTAAAGCTTAATAGTCAATTCCGGCAGCTCCAGCGAATAAGAGAGCAGTTCGACGACAAAACTTCCGCTAAACGTTTTGTCCACCATACCGACGGTGTCTACCCGACATTTTAATCCGTTGCGTCCCAACCCGCGTTCGGTTTTATAAAAAACGGAAAATCCTAAACCGCCGGTCCAGGCCCGAGGTTGTGCATCCAAATAATTTTTCGCCAAAAAATTCAACTGGATATTGTCCTCAGCTTCGTATTCAATAACAGCAAGATCTTCTCCTTTGGAACAAGCCGATTCAAGGCCTTCCAGATATTGTTGTTTGAATTCTTGCCATTCTTCTTCTGTAGAACTCTCAGGGGTAGGCTTTGCGAAGTTTTCTTCGACTTGTTTCCAAATATCATCCCGTGTTAATGCATGAATATAAAAGAAACGATTTTTCTGGTTAAAAGGATCATAAAAGACACGCTTGATTTCTTTTTGCGTATTTCCGAATTCCAGCACAATTGGCTCGGTGTCTATAGGAACACTGCAAAAAGTACTATTGAACTTCAGCGTGATATCCATTTCTTTGTTCAAGTCAAAGTTCGGGCAAGGTTCGGAAGGGTCCTGCTCATAACAAGTGAGAAACAAACGATTTAACTCAGCGTCCGCAAAACTTCCGAGCTGCAGTCCTTTTTCGATAAAATGCTGCAGCTTCATATATGTTCCGTGGTCCTGCTCCGTGCAATAATCAGACTGTGCCAGATTAAAAGTCAGGGTCTGGCCCTGAATAATCATCTTGGAGATATAATCTCCTTGACCGTTAAAAAAAATCTTTTCTTGAAAACGATCGCGGATTGTAAGAGTCTCTTCGGACTTATGAACCGCTTTTTCTTCAAACAATTGTTCGGGCAGTTTGCGCAGCGTCCACAGCTTGTGACTTTGCTGCTCCGACGTAATCGAAATCAGCAGAACTTCGGTATTGTTGATTGTGAACAGACGGTTAAGCAGGATTTCGCGATCGGGAACCAGCATGCTCTCTTTCAGTTCTTTTAGCCGCATAAAGACCTCCCTGAATAGATTATGGTTTTACGTTCGGCTCTGCGCATCCCGCACCATCCGAATCGGGCCCTGCACGTTGAGCTCGATCATCTGCCGCGTCATTTCTTCGGGCGTCTGCTGCATGCCTCCGCCGATCCAGCCGTGAATGACGCCGACGTAAGCAGAACCGATATAGCTTGCGATTACGTCTTTTTGTACGGGCAGCCGGCTCTCGTCCAGGTTCGCGAACTTCTCTTCATAGAAACGGGCAAAATAACGCTTCATGTACTGAACGAAGTCCGTCATCGCTTTGCGCTCGAACATCACTTCGAAAAAGGAGCGATGTTTTTTGACGTACGCAAAAATGCGGCCTGCGATATAGCGCTGCTGCTCCTCGATCGACAGGTCGCGCGGCTGCGACTCTCTCGCTTCGCCGAACAGGTCGTCCAGAATATGGTCGGTTACGCTGCGCAGCAGATGGTCTTTGGTCTCGTAATGCAGGTAAAACGTTTTGCGGTTCACGGTTGCCCGCCCGGTAATATCCGCGATCGTGATCCGCTCGTACGGCTTTTCTTCCAACAGTTCCAAAAAGGCGCCGTGCAGCAGCTCCCGCGTTCTCGTGACCCGCGGATCGGGGCGTTTGGGCATTTCTTGTGAGGGATCGGGCATGGGGACACGCTCCTGCTTCTGTATAGGAATGAATATTATCGGATATTTTCGCCACACTCTAACTATTTGCGAGGCATAAGCCCCGATCGTGTATAACGTGACCATTGTAGCACAGTTCAACTCGTTTTATACTGGTTATACATTGAATACAACTTAATTGTTAGAAACCAAAAACAGAAATCCCAATAGACAGGAGATTGAACTTCCATGACGACTCAACCGAACACCGCTTCTTCGACCGATTCGATTTCCGCGCACGATCTCGTTTTGCGGCAGCGCCGCTTTTTCCGTACGGGTCAAACGAAAAGCGTCGCGTACCGCATCGAGGCGCTCAAGCGTCTGCGGCAGGGCATCGAAGAGTACCAACCGCGCATTCTGGCCGCGCTGCGTGCCGACCTGAACAAATCGGAAGCCGAAGGCTACAGCTCGGAGATCCGTCTGGTTCTCGGCGAACTGGATTACACGCTTGCGAATCTGGAGCAGTGGGCCGCTCCGCGCGTCGTGCCGACTTCCGAGCAGATTGCCGGCGGCGCAAGCGCGATTCATCCCGAGCCTTACGGCGTCGCGCTCGTGATCGCACCGTGGAACTATCCGTTCCAACTCGCATTCTCTCCGCTGGTCGGCGCGATCTCCGCGGGGAACTGCGCCGTGCTTAAGCCGTCCGAACTGACGCCATCCGTCTCGAAGCTCAGCGCCGACCTGATCCGCGCCTGCTTCCCGGACGAATATGTCGCCGTGATGGAAGGCGAAGTCGAGACGAGCACGGAGCTGCTGCGCGAAAAGTTCGACTACATCTTCTTCACCGGCAGCACGCCGGTCGGCAAAGTGGTCATGCGCGCCGCTGCGGAACATCTGACGCCGACCACGCTCGAACTGGGCGGCAAAAGCCCCGCGATCGTGCACAAAGACGCCAACTTGCAGCGCGCGGCCCAAAGCCTCGTTCGCGGCAAATTCCTGAACGCCGGCCAGACCTGCGTCGCCCCGGATTACCTGCTGGTCCATGCAGACGTGCAAGAAGAACTGCTGCGCGAAATCAAGCTTGAGATCGAAGACAAATACGGCGCGGACGTAACGCAGAATCCGGACTTTCCGCATATCGTCAACGACCGCAATTTTGACCGGCTGAGCCGCTTCCTGAATGACGGCGAAGCGCTGCTCGGCGGACGCACTGTGCGCGAGCAGCGGCTGATCGAACCTACGCTGCTGCAGGGCATCGACTGGAATTCCCCGGTGATGCAGGACGAAATCTTCGGTCCGATCCTGCCGGTCATGACCTATACCGAGCTGGACCCCGTACTGGAACAAATCGTCGATCGGCCCAAGCCGCTCGCGCTGTACCTGTTCACCCGGGACCAGAAAGTGCAGGATCTCGTCCTCAATACGGTCTCCTTCGGCGGCGGCTGCGTCAACGAGACGCTGCTGCATATGAGCTCGCACGAGCTGCCGTTCGGCGGCGTCGGCGCAAGCGGCATAGGTTCGTACCACGGCCGCCAGAGCTTCGAGACGTTCTCGCACCACAAGTCGATGCTCGTGCGCAGCGTATAAGTTTCGCCTGCCGCTCTCCCTTACCTCCCCGCTTCTCTTCCCTCTCATCTTTTCCCCTTGCACCGAACGCGGTCTTTCGCCAAGCAGCGAAAAGACCGCGTTTTTTTGCGTTTTCCGCGCATAGGCCGCTCTGATTGCCGGGCCTGCCTCCTGCTGCGGCGTCTATTTTTTTATCCCATACGAAAGATCCGATGTAACCGAACAGCCGCTTCGCCCATCTAATGTCTATCTTCACTTCCCAACAAGAACAAGAAACGCCCAGAAAGGAACGATGCCTCATGGAAAACGAAGAATGGATTCGGCGAGCGAGAGACGGAGATCGGGACGCTTTCGTCGCCTTGATGCGCCAGCAGGAAGAAGCGCTGCACCGGATGGCCTGGTCCATGCTGAGAAAAGACGAAGACGTGGCGGACGCCATGCAGGAAACGGTGCTGAAAGCGTATCGGTCGCTGCCTTCCCTGCGGGAGCCGAATTATTTCAGGACGTGGTTGTTCCGCATCCTGATCAACGAATGCAATACGCTGCTGCGAGGCCGAAAACGTACGGTATCCGTCTCCGACTTCCCGATCACCGCCTCCCCTGCCAACGAGTATGACCGGGTCGATCTGCGCGACGCGGTCGACCGGCTGGACGAGAAACAGCGCACGGTCGTCATTCTGCACTATTTCGAAGACCTCAGCGTGGCGCAGACGGCGCAGACGCTGGAATTGACCGAAAGCGCGGTCAAAACGAGGTTGATGCGGGCCCGGGCCGCTCTCATGCAAAAATTCAAATCGAATCCGAAAGGGAGTATGCATTATGAATCGATCTAACGCCGAGCAGCAGTTGGAACACGAATTGAAACAGGTTGGCCGAACCCCCGCGCCGCTCTCCCCGCTTGTCCGTTCCCGCTTGGAGGCGACTTACGCGTCTCTCCCGGCTGCGGCAGCGACGAATAACAGTTCCACGGCCGCCGCGACGATGCACGGGCGTTCCGCCACGGCAGGCGGGGAAATCGAAACTCCGAAGGCCGGACGCCGTCCGGGTACGGCCCTGCGCAAAGCGGCCGCCGTCGCCGCTTCGGTCGTCGTTCTCTCGGCCGGGCTGTTCGCTTCCGGGTTCGTCTCGCCGGCGATGGCGGACACGATCCGCGACATTCCGGTCATCGGCAGCCTGTTCAGCCAAATGGAAAACGATGCGGGACTGCGCACCGCGGGCGAACGCCATCAGGGATCGCTCGTCGACGCGGCCGCCGCGTCCGGCAGCGCGCGCCTGAACGTGCGCGAGACGATCTTCGACGGGACGCGAATCGCTTTTGCTGTCGAGTTGACGGTGCCGGGCATTCAAAGCGCAAGCAAACTGGAAGAAAACATGCAGACGGTACACGTGAAGCTGGACGGCATCGGCGAATTGGACGGCGTCTTCTACGATACGCCGGAATATCAAGGCGGCGACACATACGGCGTGCTGATGAACCTGCCGCTGAATACGGATCAGATTCGGCAGCTCGGCACCCGCTTCGACGGCAAACTCTCGATTTCGATTGCCGGCCAGCCGCAGCCGCTGAGCGTGACCGTGCCGTTCGAGCGGATCGAAGGAGTCCGCGAACTGCATCTGAATCCGGGGCCGTCCGCAAGCGACGACCGCTATGCGCTGAGCATCGATGCGCTCGACGTGACGGCGTCGACGGTGCAGCTCCGCACGTCGCTCTCGCTTCGCGACCAGTCCGCTTCGGCGGCCAAGCGCGAAGCGACGCTGCTCCGCAGCGCTTACGAGATCGTCGACGATCGCGGGCAGACGCTCGACGTCGTAGGCGGCGAAGGCTCGCTCGTAGACGGCAAGATGACCTACGCGTCCAACTACGGCGCCGATCTGAGCCGGGCGAAGTTCATCGTCGTGAAGCCGTATATCCGGGGGACCGGAGCCGGCGGCGCGGGAGATACGGCGAAGATCTATCTGACAGGGCTGGAGATCCGGATCGATCTGCAATCCGCGGCCGCCAAGTAAACGCGGCGAGTGCCGGAAACTTCGGCGGCCGTCTGCCTTCACCTTCCGGGCAAGACCAAAAAGACTCCGCGAGCGCAAACTCGCGGAGTCTTTTTCGGTTTCTTTTCGCAGACAAGCTTCGACCGGCGCATATCCGAGTTTGCCTTAAATGGCTTTACGCACCTCTTCAAACAAAATGTTGTTCTCCATATGGATATGCTCGAACGTGTCTTTTTCCAGCGCTTCCAGGCGGTTCAGCACGAGGCGGTGCGTACCGCAGGCATCGATCGGAGGCACGAAATCGCCGGTGATCTCGCGCAGTTCCTTGAGCAGTTCGCCGGCCTGCGCATGTTCGCTTTCCAGTTCGTTTAGATACGGTTCAAGCGCCTGCGCGGTGTCTGCGGAAGGGCTGCGGAAATACGTTTCCAGCAGCGGGAACACGTTCCGGTCTTCGTCTTCGGTATGTTCCAGCAGCTCTTTTTTGAGCAGAGAGAAGATCTCCTGCACCCGCAGCAGATAAGGCCGACTGCCGCCGTGCACGCGCGCAAGCTTCGTCACGTAAGGCGTCAGCGCCGGCAGTTCCTGACGCAGCGCCTCGTGATACTTGCGCTGGATATGCGCGATCAGTTCCTGCGGTTCAAGCGAAGCCGGCTGCATCTCCCGGTGTTGGGCCGCCTGCTCGTCGATCTGTTCGATCCGGCGCAGCACTTGCGCGGTATCGAGTCCCCGCTGCTCGGCCGCCTGCCGGATCGGCATTTTGCCGCCGCAGCAAAAGTCGATCCGCAGCTCGCGGAACAGATCGCCCGTACGCGGCTGCCGGCTGACAATGTCCGATACCCAGGTGTCTGCGTTGAATGCGTGTTGCTTGGTAGTCATAATCGTTTCCTCCCGTATATGAAGATGAATGCCGAGGTCCGGCGTCGATTTCTTCTTCAGTATAGGCGGGCGCGAGCGGCGGCCTTGTGATTCCAAGCACTTTTTTTCACAAGTATTATTTTCTAAACGTCCGCTCGTAATCTTCGAACCGGATCTTGCGAATCCAACTGCGATCGACGGTCCGCACGATAAGCCCTTCCGCTCTCCCGGCGACTTCCATACCGACCTGCGTCTGTTCGAATCTTTGCATATACGCAAACGTATCGGCAAAAGATACAGGGAATTCGCCGCGGTCGATCTGATCCAGCAGCGGCGCCGCCTGCAGATTCAAAGTGTCGAGCAGCGTTTTTTTGGCAGATTCGTCGTAAAAAGGTTGCTTCCCGCGGTCACGCCAGCTTGCGATTTGGTCCTGGGGCAGCGCAAGCATGGCGTCCAGTTGTTCCCGGTCCAGCGA
Source organism: Saccharibacillus sp. WB 17 (assembly GCF_008634075.2). Lineage (NCBI taxonomy): Bacteria > Bacillati > Bacillota > Bacilli > Caryophanales > Paenibacillaceae > Saccharibacillus > Saccharibacillus sp. WB 17. The sequence goes on from NZ_VPFK02000012.1 coordinate 307,830, forward strand.
AAAAACGTCGAATACCCGGTAGTTTTGCGTCTTGTTATCCGAATAGTGTCTGGATGCTTTGGTCTTGCCGCCGTACGATTCCTGATACAGCACGGTCAGGGCCCATTCCCGGGAATCGGACTGCGTCAGCTCGCCGATAATCCGTTCGGCGACCGGCCGCAGAAATTCCGCGATATTGCCGTAGGGATTGCCGATCCGGTCTCCTTTGGCGTACAACAATTCTTCTCTTGATCCGATCAGGTAATCGATTTCGCCCGACGGTTGGCTCAGCAGAATGATTCTGGAGTTTTCCCCGTCGACCTTCTCGTAGACGTACAAGTGCTCCGCCGCGCCGAATTCGGCCGGTTCGGTCAGCGCCTCGTTCAACCGCCCTTTCTCGCCCAGCTGATGATACGTCAATATGCTCGGGTATTTGGTCAACGAATTGATTTTGTGCAAATCCATGTCCTTGTTCATGTTCCTGTCTCCTCTTCGTTACGAATTGATTCGAAACAGCAGCGCGAACTGCTTGGCCATAAACGACGGCGTATACGGCATATCGCTGCGCAGCCAGCCTCCGATCGTGCCGATCAGGGCGGCGGAACCGAACCAGACGGCAACGTCCGGCTGGACCTGGGTGTTCTTGACCGGCATGTCCCGGATTCCCGCCGTGATCTTGCTGACGAAGACGTTGAGCAGCCGCTCGTGAAAAATGGGCGCTTTGCGTGCTCCGAGAATCACTTTGTAAAAGTCGGCGTTGTCCGCGATATGTTCGAGCAGGCCGAGCAGCATCGTCTCGTTCGTGCCGCTGCGGTGCTGTTCGATCGTGCGCGTCATGACGCGCTCCACGTCCCGCGCCATCTCGTCGGCCATCGTCTCCAGCATGTCGTGAATATCCTTGTAATGGAGGTAAAAGGTGACCCGGTTGATCGTCGCGCGCTCCGCGATCCGGTTGACGGTAATCTTGTCCACGTCCATTTCCTGCATGAGTGCGATCAGGGCATCTTTCAGCAGTTGGCGGGTGCGCAGCACGCGGGGGTCGGTCCGTTTCTGTTTCGATTCGCTCTTCGGTTCAGTCATGGTTGCGCTTCCTTTTCATATGTTTTTATTTACACATCACAAACTTGTGTATATTATTCAAATTTTAAACAACATTCCGGCGGACTTGTGCAAATTAATCGACATTTACGCAAAAAGTGTAGCTTGTAAGAAGGGTCTGTCCTTGACTATAATCTGGTTTATGCAATGTCGATTATCCGACACGTTGTAAAAAAAGTCTAGCCCAGAATGAGAGGACGGAGAAAAATTGAGCAGTACCCCTACTATCGACACCGGATCGGCCAAACGAGGACCGATCATGTTCATCATGATTCTGGGTGCCTTCCTGGCGACCCTGAACCAGACGCTGATGAGCGTCGCCACGCCGGAGCTGATGAAAGACTTCGACATTACGGCCGCGACGGCGCAGTGGCTGACGACCGGCTATTTGCTCGTTAACGGCGTGCTGATCCCGATCACCGCCTACCTGATGCAGAAGTTCTCGACGCGCCAGCTGTTCCAGGCTTCGATGATGATCTTCCTCGTCGGCACGGTCGTGTCGGCGCTCGCGGGCGATTTCCCGATGCTACTGACCGGACGGTTGATCCAGGCCGCCGGCGCCGGCATCATCATGCCGCTGCTGATGAACGTCATCCTGGCCTTGTTCCCGCCCGAGAAACGCGGATCGGCCATGGGCCTCGTCGGTCTGGCCATTATCGTCGCTCCGGCGATCGGACCGACGCTTGCCGGTTACACGCTGGAACACTACTCGTGGGAAACGATGTTCTACGCCATGATTCCGCTGGCCCTCATCGTCATCGCGCTCGGCTTCATCTATCTGCGCAACGTCGGCGAACGCGTCAACGTCAAGTTCGACGCCTTGAGCGTCGTGCTGTCCACGATCGGCTTCGGCGCGCTGCTGTACGGCTTCAGCCGGGCCGGCAGCCTCGGCTGGTCCAGCGCCGAAGTGCTGATCATGATCGCTGTCGGCTTGATCGGACTGGTCGCCTTCTCTGTGCGCCAGCTCAAGATGAAGACGCCGCTGCTCGACCTGCGCGCGTTCAAATTCAACATGTTCTCGCTGACGATCGTGATCAGTATCGCGGTCACGATGATCATGTACGCGGACATGATGCTGCTGCCGCTGTATCTGCAAAGCGCACGCGGCTATACGGCGATTCAATCCGGCCTGCTTCTGCTGCCCGGCGCGCTGCTCATGGGCCTGCTCATGCCGATCACCGGACGGCTGTTCGACAAGTTCGGCGCCAAATGGCTGACGATTATCGGCATGATTATCGTCATCGCCACGACGCTCGGCTTTATCAACCTGACCGACACGACCAGCTATAATTATCTGGTCCTCATGTCCACCGCCCGCCGGATCGGCATGGCGTTCATGATGATGCCGCTTCAGACGGCCGGCCTCAACCAGCTGCCGCCACGCCTGAACGCGCACGGCACGGCGATCAGCAACACGACCCGCCAGGTTGCCGGCGCGATCGGCACCTCGCTGCTCGTGACGGTCATGTCCGACCGCGCGAAAAGCCATGCGGCCGACCTGATGCAGAGCGGCACCGATCCGTCGCAGATCGCCGTTCAGGCGCAGATCTCCGGCATCAACGACGCTTACGTCGTGATCGTCGGCATCGGCGTCGTCGGCCTGCTCCTCTCGTTCTTCATCAAGAACGTGAAGCGCGGCACGGAAGAAACGGTCGTCGTGCATGGAGACAAGAGCAAGACGGCGGAAGTTTAAGCGTTCGGACTTTCGGACTTTCGAATTGTCGGCACTATAAAAAAACGGCACTCCTGTTTAAACTGTCCCCTTTGTAAAGGACATTTAAAAAAAGTCAGGATGCGTTAAGAAGCTGTTGCCTGTATCATTCAGGCGGCAGCTTTTTTAAGTTCCGTTACCCACGTTCCCGATTGTAATACGTCATATAACGCTTGATTTCTTGCTTCATTCGTTGGAGCGTTTGGCAGGTTTTGAGGTCGGTTTCGTCTTTCAAATGACCAAAGCTCCCGTACACAGATCGCCGTCAATTTTTCCCCTTCGATTGCCGCCAACGCGTCCAAAGCCTCGCCTACGATCATGCTGCTTCCAGCGATTCCGATCTTCATCTGCCATTCCTCTTTTCAAATTAATTTTGCGAAAAGTGTAATAAATCCATGCACACTCCCGTCTAATGCATCACAAGGAACGGGACGCTTTGATTTTCCCGTTTCCCAAACCCAATTCAGAGGAGTGTTCAATCATGAAACGTACATCCAACCAACCATTCCGTAAAATCGCCGCATTGACCTTTGCTTTTTCTTTGGCCGTCCCTTTTGCAACTTCCGATAATGTTCTGCTATTCAATGAGGCGCATGCGGCAGGCACGACTTCATCGATTGCAGCTGCAAGCTCCACCTCCGCCGCCAGCAGCGTGCGCCCGGCGACCCAATCGTTTGCGCTGATGATCAAAGGCGACTATGTTAACCGCACGGCGTATCTGAAACAAGGCAACGGCTACTCGCTGTACGTGGCAAACGGCTATACCTTCAGCAAAGCCAAAAACAAAATTCATCTAACCCAATACCCGTCCTACAATGCGCAAATCGAGAAACTCCCGGCTAACTTCAATCTGCAAAAGGTAAGCAAGAATAGCCGAGCCGAGCTGAAAAAATACGGTCAAGTCCGCGGCTATAAAGGCGATCAATTATTCGAAAGCCCGATGTCTTCCGCCCGGCTGTTATTGCAGGCAAGCGATACGAAGGACAACCTGCATAACCACGTCATCTGGACCTCGAAAAAAGGTGATTCATATCTGTTCCGGATCAATGCGCCGACAAGCGAATTCGCCGGAACGTTTATCGAGACGGTTTCGAATTCGCTGACCAGCATTTTGGCCGACAAGTAAGCTCGCGACCTTTTTCTCCCAGATTGCGATTGATTATGTGTTGAACGAACGAATGGACTTTAAGCAACGCGGTGAGAAAAAAGAAAACTGCCCTGGACCGATTACCGGTTCAGGGCAGTTTTTTGCATCTATAGGATTGAAAAAAAAGGATTACTTTGAGCCTCGTTGCGCCGATCACTTGCAGTTCGCCGCGAGCAAGTACCGGTTTCAGAATGTTTCGACCTTTTCATCGAATTGACCACGCACGTCTACGCCTGCCACGAGAGAAGCGACGTCCAGCCCTGCTTTCTTCCGTCCGCAAGGCCGAGGATTCCTTTGTTCTCGCAAGCTTCCCGCCACCGTTTGGAAGCCGTCCAAATGCGCTAGGTTCCCAACACATCCTTGTAAGTAATGGCTTTGGCACTGACTTTTTTCAAAGCGTCCGTCTTGTAGGGTACAGTTTAGTTGGAGGGCCGTTTTTTTGCATGCTCTATTTTAAAAACCAAAATTTCAAAGATCAAAGTCCGAAAGCTCGGACCGACCCGAATCGCAGATTGCGCTTGCGCTTAAACGGGACGATCGCTAATCGACGGACGCCAGTTTAAGTTCCAACCCGCTTTTCACCGCTGCCCACTCTTCGTCCAAAATGGCGTAAAACACCGAATCCCGTACATACCCGTCATGCAGAATGACATGTTTGCGCAGCACACCTTCTTTTGTCGCGCCGAGACGTTCGATTGCCTGTTGGGACCGCAGATTGCGGCGATCCGTCTTGATCTGCACGCGGATCGCGCCCAGCGTCTCGAAAGCGTGCCGCAGCAGCAGAAATTTGCATTCCGTATTCACGCTTGTCCGCCAGACAGCCGGAGACAGCCATGTCCAGCCGATTTCCAGACTGCGGTTGGGCCGCGAGACGGCCAGAAAACGCGTGCTGCCCACCACTTCTCCCGACTCCCGATCGACGATGACATAAGGGAACTCGCTGCCGTCTTTTTTGGCCGCAAGCGCTTGGCGCACCAGCTCCCGCATATGTTCCGGAGAGCGGATGGACATCGGCATATACGTCCAGATCGACGGGTCGCGGCCCGCTTCGAACAACGCTTCCGCGTGCCGCTCCTCCATCGGCTGAATCCGGGCCCGCTTCCCGACCAGCGTAACCGGCGTAATCTCCATAAGGCGTCGCTCCTTTTTGAATATCAGTATATAAATAAAGAGCGCGCCGTAAAAGAGCCAGTTTGCGTTTGGAGCACGGGGGCAGACAAGTTTTAAGCGGGGTTCAAACAAGATTCAAACAAGATTCAAATAAAATTCAAAAATCCGCCGGCTGCCGCTTGCCCCGAATCTTGGGACGGGTCAGCTCGAAGCTGTGGCGGACGAGATCCAGAATGTCTTCTTCGCCAAGCGCGCCGTCCGCAATGACGGTGTTCCAATGTTCTTTGTTCATATGGTAGCCGGGCCGGATCTCTTCGTGCAGGTCGCGCAGCATCGCGGCCCGCATCGGATCGCATTTGAGATTGGCACACAGATGGCCTTCACGCTCGTAGATAAGGGCGAACGACTTTTTGTTGCCGCCGTGGCGCATCACCGTCCAGCTCTCGTCGAACGGGTAGTCTTCGTACACGCCCGGAAGTTCCAGGCAGCGTTCGATCAGTTCCTGCTTGTGCATCGTAGTCCTCCGTCAATCGTTGCCGTCGTTATTGTCGTCCATGTCGTTCATGTCGTGGTTCTCCATATTGCTGTCCATGTCGTCGTCTCCGTTGTCCGCCCCGCAGCCCATAACGACCGACAGCACGCCGACCGCAAACAGCATACCCCATCTTTTTCGCATCGGATTTCCTCCTTATTTGGCAAGCCTGATTCGTTTCTTACTGTCCATTAACCCGCACAGCAACCCTTTGAACGAGAAAAAACCGTTTCGTCAGGCTCGCTTGTATCGGCCCTGGTCCGCTTCCGTGATCTCGCGGATGACCCGGCACGGGTTGCCTGCGGCGACGACGCCCGGCGGAACGTCCCGGTTGACGACGCTGCCCGCGCCGATCACGCTGCCGGCCCCGATCGTCACGCCGGGCAGCACGACGACGTTGCCGCCGATCCAGACGTTGTCTTCCACCGTGATCGGGTACGCATACTCCAACCCCTGATTGCGCTGCTCGACGTCGAGCGGATGGCCCGCCGCGTAGAAGCCGCAGTTCGGCGCGATAAAGACGTTGTCCCCGAAGATGACTTTGGCCGCGTCGAGGATGATCAGATTATGATTGGCAAAAAAGTTCTGTCCGAACTCGATATTGTAGCCGAGGTCGCAGTAAAAAGGCTGTTCGATCACGAACGCCCCTTCGGCTCGGGCCACGATCTGGCGGATCTTTGCTTCCCGCTCGGCCAGCCGCAGCGGATTAAGCTGGTTGTGCTCGAAACAAAGCGATTTGCACAAATTGCGCTCGCGCACGAGCTGAGGGTCGTTGTTGTTGTCGTAGAGCAGCCCGGCAGCCGCTTTTTCTTTTTCCGTCTGTTTGCTTCGCTGTTCGTTCTGCTGTTCGCTGCCCTGTCCGGATACAGGCTTGGATACATTCATCGGTACGCCTCCCTCGCCGCGCAGCCGCTTCATCGGATTGGATCGGGCTGCACGGATCTTTTTCCAGTTTGTGCGTTTGTTTTTCCACTGTCAAGGTCCGCGGTTCTCCGTGTTATTCCTTGCCAAAAAGGGTATGTAAACCTGTACCCAAACATCACGCGCCAAGGAGGATCTTATGAGCGATAAGCTGCATGATCTTTTTGCAAACGTCCAGGCCGAAGTCATCTCGGTGCTGGGCGAGACGGAAGGAATGTCGCATCCTCTCGTCGATTTGTTGCGCACGTCGCTGGAAGAAGAACGCGGGGCGTTCGAGCGTATGCTGCCCCTACTCAAGGGCGGCGACGCGGAGCTCGATACGTTCAAAACGGACTGCTCTGTCATCTACCTGAACGACGAGATCGTCGAATCGACGTTCCGGGCCTGGCTCCGCGCGGTGGATTGGATGGATCACGAAGATTCGGAGGAAGCGGCGAAGCTTGAGAACCGTTTTCCCGGCATGAAAAGCACTCTAAAAAAAGCGGCGGCGGAAATGGAGCGGATCTACGGCGCGGCGAACATCAAGTTCGTCATCCCGGCGCTTTATCAACCGCAGCCGCAGACCGGAGGTTCCCGATGAGCTGGCAAAAAGAACGGATCGACATGAACATTTACAGTCAGGGCGAAGTGGATCGCTGGGTGTACAGCACGTGCAATCTGTGCTCCGTCGGCTGCGGCTGCGAGATCGCGGTCAAAGACGAGCAGATCGTCGGCATCCGCGGCAACGGCAACCATTCGATCAACCGCGGGCGCCTCGGCCCCAAAGGCGAGCATCAATGGCAGGCCAACGCAAGCCCGGACCGTCTGCTCTCCCCGCTGATCCGCAACGAGTTCGGGGAACTGGTGCCTGCGTCGTGGGACGAAGCGATGAACCTGATCGTGGAGAAAATGCAAAGCGCGATCGCGGAAAAAGGGCCGAACAGCGTCGCGATCTATTCGACGGGGCAGGCGTTCCTCGAAGACTATTACACGATCGCCAAGATCGGCCGGGCCGGCATCGGCACGCATCTGCTCGACGCCAATACGCGGCTGTGCACGGCCACGACGGAGTTCTGCCTGCTGCAATCGTTCGGCGCGGACGGCACGCCCGCTTCGTACGACGACGTGGACGAGACCGACACGCTGATGCTGTTCGGGCATAACGTCGCCGAGACCGGCACCGTGCTGCACGAGCGGATCATGGACCGCAAAGCGCGCACCGGCAAGCCGTTCATCATCGCCGTCGATCCGCGCCGCACGCTGACCGTGCGCGGCGCGGACCTGCATTTGCAGCTTCGCCCGGGCACCAACGTGCCGCTGCTGAACGGGCTGCTGCGGATCATGCTCGATAACGGCGCGGCCGACGAAGCGTTTATCGCCGCGCATACGATCGGCTTCGAGGAGATGTCCGGCGCGCTCAGCGAATGGACGCCGGAGCGAACGTCCGAAGTGACGGGCATTCCGGTCGAGACGCTGCTCGAAGCGGGCCGCATCTTGTCGGAGACGCCTTCGCTCGTCACGACGACGCTGCAGGGCGCTTTTCAAAGCGCGGACGCGACGACCGCCTGCGTGGCGATCAACAATCTGCATCTGACGCGCGGCCTGATCGGCCGGCCCGGCTGCGGACCGCTGCATATGGCCGGCCAGCCGAGTTCGTCGGCGAACCGCACCGCGGGCGGCGTCGGCACGTATCCGGCCAACCGCAATCCGATGAATCCGCAGCATCTGGACGATATGGGCCGGCTGTGGAACGTCGATCCGATGAATCTGCCGGCCGGTCCCGAGAAAGGGATCGAAGAACAGCTGGAGATGATCGAACAGGATCAGATCGACGTGTTCTGGAATATCGGCACCAATCCGCTTGTCTCCCTGCCCAATCGCAAGCGGGCCCGGGCGGCACTCGAAAAAGTGTTCGTCGTCATGCAGGACCATTTCCTGACGGAGACGTCCAAAGTCGCGGACGTCGTCCTGCCTGCCGCCATGTGGGGCGAAAAAGAAGGCACGATGGAGAACGCCGACCGGCGCATCAATCTGCTGCGCAAAGCGGTGGAACCGCCCGAAGGGGTGCGGACCGACCTCGACATCCTGCTCGATTTCGCGCGGCGTATGGATTTCCGCGACCGGGACGGTCAGCCGCTGATCGGCTACTGCACGCCGGAAGAAGCGTTCGAAGAATGGAAGACCGTCTCGGCGGGACGCCCGTGCGACATGACGGGCATGACGTACGAGAAGCTGGAGCGTCATAACGGCCTGCGCTGGCCGGCGACGGCGCAGAAGCCGGAAGGCACGGCGCGGCTGTACGAAGACTTGAAGTTTCCGACGCGGCCGGAATACGCGCAGAGTTACACAAAAAATCAATTTACCGGACGCGCGCTGACCCGGGTCGAATACGAAGCGAAGCAGCCGGACGGGCGCGCGATTCTGCACGCGACCCGCTATAACCCGCCGTCCGAACAGCCCGGCGGCGATTTCCCGATGTGGCTGACGACGGGCCGCCTCGTCTGGCATTGGCATACCCGTACCAAAACGGGCCGCTCGCCGTATCTGCAGGCCGCCGCTCCGCACGGCTATGTGGAGATCCATACCGACGACGCCCGCGAGCTTGACCTGATCGAAGGCGAAGTCGTGCGCGTCGTCTCGCCGCGCGGCTGGATCGAAGTGCCGGCGAAGATCGGCGACGCCGTGCAGCGCGGCCTGCTGTTCGTGCCGTTCCATTTCGGCAGCTGGGAAAGCAACCAGGCCGCGAACGACCTCACGGCGGACTTCGTCGATCCGCTGTCCAAGCAGCCGACGTTCAAGCAGTCCGCCTGCCGGATCGAGAAGCTGCGCAAGCCGCATCTCGTCGCAAGCGGCGAGACGCTCGGCTACATCGCCGAGCAGTACAACCTGAGCGTCGACGACCTGCTCAGGGTCAACCGCATGGACACGCCTTACGGCATCCAGACCGGCCAGCATCTGGAAGTTCCGATCTCCATGATGAACGTGCCGATCCAGCCCTATTCCCCGCAGCGAACCGACTTTAAGCGGACGGAGATGAAGGAGCAGGGCGGGGATTGAGGCGGGGACTTAGAGGCAAAATGGATTCATTGTTTAAAGGACAAAATCGGTTCATGCTGTAGGCAAATCAAAAAGGAGCGTCTGCCATAGGGGCAAACGCTCCTCTCTTTATATGCGCTATGCAGTCAGTCGCTTGGGTCGCAGATTAAGTGCGAATCTGCAGTTATTTCGGCAAACGATTTCTCGCTTCGGTAAATAACTGCGACAGTACACTTAATTAGCTCTTTCGGCGGCTCAAAAGGTGCTTTGGGCGAAAATAACTGTAGTGGCGCAGCTATTCGCTCATTCACTTCAGTTTCGGTGCAAATAACTGTCGTGACGCAGTTATTCGCCCATTTGCTCCTGTTTCGACGAGAATAACTGTAATGGCGCAGCTATTCGTCCATTCACTCCGTTTCCGGTGCGAATAATTGTCGTAACGCAGTTATTCGTGGACCAGGTCTACCCCAGCCGGCAATAGTTGCCGCTGTGTTGCCTACGCGCGGTTATTTTGGTCAACTCCCCTGCCACATAGAAGAGGGCAAAGTGGATTCATCGTGTAGTCGATCAAACAGCAAATCAAACAGCAAATCAAACAGGAGCGTCTGCCATCGGGGCAAACGCTCCTCTCTTTATGTGCGCTATGCAGTCAGTCGCTTGAGCCGGAAATTAAGTGCGGATCTACAGTTATTTCGGCGAACGGTTTCTCTGTTTGGCAAATAAGTGCGACAAGACACTTAATTAACTCTTTCGGCGGCTCAAAAGATGCTTTGGGCGAAAATAACTGTCGTGACGCAGTTATTCGCCCATTCACTCCAGTTTCGGCGAAAATAACTGTCGTGGCGCAANNNCTATTCGCTCATTCACTCCGTTTCCGGTGCAAATAATTGTAGTGACGCAACTATTCGTCCATTTATTCCGTTTCCAGCACGAATAACTGTCGTGACGCAGTTATTCGTGGACCAGGTCTACTCCGGCCGGCAATAGTTGCCGCCGTGTTGCCTACGCGCGATTATTTTGGTCAACTCCCCTGCCACATAGAAGAGGGCAAAGTGGATTCATCGTGTAGTCGATCAAACAGCAAATCAAACAGCAAATCAAACAGCAAATCGAAAAGGAGCGTCTGCCGCCGGGGCAAACGCTCCTCTCTTTATGTGCGCTATGCAGTCAGTCGCTTGGGCCGCAGATTAAGTGCGGATCTGCAGATTTCAGCGAACAGCTTCTCGACTCGGCAAATAAGTGCGACAGTACACTTAATTAGCTCTTTCGGCGGCTCAAAAGGTGCTTTGGGCGAAAATAACTGTCGTGGCGCAATTATTCGCTCATTCACTCCAGTTTCGGTGCAAATAACTGTCGTGACGCAGCTATTCGCGCATTCACTCCGTTTCCGGTGAAAATAATCGTAGTGACGCAACTNATTCGCGCATTAACTCCGTTTCCGATGCAAATAGCTGTCGTAACGCAGTTATTCGTGGACCAGGTCTACCCCAGCCGGCAATAGTTGTCGCTTTGTTGCCTCCGCGCGGTTATTTTGGTCAACTCCCCTGCCTCATAGAAGAGGACAAAGTGGATTCATCGTGTAGTCGATCAAACAGCAAATCAAACAGCAAATCGAAAAGGAGCGTCTGCCGCCGGGGCAAACGCTCCTCTCTTTATGTGCGCTATGCAGTCAGTCGCTTGGGTCGCAGATTAAGTGCGAATCTGCAGTTATTTCGGCGAACAGCTTCTCTGTTCGGCAAATAACTGCGACAGGACACTTAATTAGCTCTTTCGGCGGCTCAAAGGGTGCTTTGGGCGAAAATAACTGTCGTGACGCAGTTATTCGCCCATTTGCTCCAGTTTCGACGAAAATAACTGTAGTGACGCACCTATTCGCTCATTTGCTCCAGTTTCGGTGCAAATAACTGTCGTGACGCAGCTATTCGCCCATTTGCTCCAGTTTCGACAAAAATAGCTGCAGTGGCGCAGCTATTCGCTCATTCACTCCGTTTCCGGCGAGAATAACTGCCGTGGCGCAGCTATTTTCCGCGACACTTCGCCCAACGGCTAATTAGCTGTCGCTGCGCGGTTCTATTCGCGCCAGCTCCCGCTTCGGCCAAAACCCGCTCCGCTCGCCTACACTCTAGCGAATCATCCCCGCCAGCTCGTCGAGGCCGAGCTCGAACGTCGGAGCGAATGCGTCCGAACGCACATAGTTCGCCAGGCTGTGCAGGAACTGCCGGCCGTCCGGCGACTGAGCGGCTGCGGCCGCGTCGACGGCGCAGACGATCAGGCTGCCGCCGCCGGTCTTGCATTCGAACAGCAGGCCGAGCTTGTGGTTGCGCTCGAAGTTGTCGATCGTCTGCACGATCGGTTCCCATTCGGACGAAGTACCGTCGAGAATGATCGAACGCGAATTCATGACGACGTTCCACCACGCATACGTCGAATGGGTCGCCGACGGGAAGTCGCGCAGAGCCGGATGTTCGCTGCGGATCAGCAGGCCGTGCGTGCCGACCGGCACTTTGCGCTCCATGCTTTCCGAGATCGAGCGGAACATCGGATAGCACCAGAAGTCCGACGCGTACGTGCCTTCGATCGCGTTCTCCAGCGCAGCCGGATTCGGCATCAGCAGCACTTTGCCGCCGGCCGCAAGCACCGCTTCGGCTTCGGCCGTCAGCGTCTCGAAGACCTGCACGCCGCCGAAGTCCGCCTGAACGCCGGACGGATAAATCCACAGTTCGTACTGTTTGTACACATTTGTGCCTTTGATGCGCAGCGACAGCTCGGCTCTTTGCATCGTCTGTACCGGTGCAAGCACAAGCTGCACGCTGCCCACTTCGAACACGTCGCCGCTTTGCGTCAATTCCGCCGACAGCGTGCCTTCGCCCAGCGTCTCACCCCCTGCAGCCAGCGTCCACTCCACGCCAAGCTTGCCCGGCGCTTCCTGACGGTACCAGCTCAGTTCGACAGCCGCGCGGAACTCTTCGCCGCCGACCAGATTGTACGACGGGAAGCGGGCCAGCAGCACCGCGTCGGCGCAGAACGAACGCCAGTCTTCCGGCGTGATCAGCCCTTTGGAATCCATAAAGGCGTCCAAAGCGCCGACAAGAGCCGTACCCTGTCCGCTGAAGTCCTGCAGGTCAAGCAGTTGGAAGCCGGCCAGTTTGCGCGAACGCAGCGCCGCTTCCAGTTCTTCCTTGTAGCAGTCCATCGCCAACTTGCCGGAATTTTCGAAATAGGCGCGGGCCAGATGGCCGAGACCTTTTTCCTCCAGCCGCTCGCGGAAGATCTTGAAATTTTCCGCCTGCAGCGGTCCCGTGTATTTGTCGATCTCGTCGAAGTTCGGGAACGTGCCGTACTGCCCGATCTCGTGCGAGACGACCGGAAGCGGCGAGATCCAGTCTCCGCCGTCGCCTTCGGCTTCGACCGTTTTCATCTCCGTGCCGTATTGAATCTGGATCGTTTTCGCGCCGCCGTCTTCCCCGTCTGCGCTTTGCAGGCGCGAAGGCGAGATCGGCTCGTCGTAATCCGTCATCGTGCCCGGAGGCGCAAGCTGCACATGGCCCTGAGGCGCGTCGCACATCGCGTACGAACCGCGGAACCGGCGTTCGCGCGAGAACCGCACGCCGCAGAAGAAATCGTCATGTTCAAGCAGTTCCGGCACCCACTGGTGATTGTTCGATCCCTGCGTATACAGCGGACGGCCGTCGAATTGTTTGTAGCCTTTGAGGATCGAATCGATCTTCGGGCGGCTGCCCCACAGCTCGTTGCCGAGCGAGAACATGACGAACGAAGGATGGTTGCCGAACGCTTTGAGAATGGCATACCCTTCTTCGATCAGGTAATCCTGCTCCGCCTGGTCGTGGTTCTCGTCGCCCGGCTCCGTCACCGTGCCCCAAAACGGCAGTTCCGGCTCCATGTAGATGCCCAACAGGTCCGCCGCGACGAACGCCGCTTCCGGCGGGCAGGCCGTATGGAAGCGATAATGGTTCATGCCGTACGATTTGGAAATGTTCAAGATCCGTACCCACTCGTCCACGTCGGTCGGCGCATAGCCGGTCAGCGGGAAAATCAGGCCGTCATGCTTGCCGCGCAGAAACGTGCGATGTCCGTTGATCTCGAACTTGTCGCCGGCCGGGCGGAACTTCCGCAGGCCGAAGACGCTTTCCGTCACGTCGAACACGCCGCCGTCTTCGCCCAGCAGTTCCAGCTTGAGGCGGTAGAGCTCCGGCGTCCATTCGCTCCACAGCCGGGCGTCCGCGCCAAGCGGATATTCCGCGTCGATGTCGCGCCCTTCAAGCTTCAGCTCAAGCGTCTGCGCGCTGTGCACCGTCTCGCCGTTGAAGCTGACCGCCGACAGGCGCAGCACCGAAGCTTCGTTTCCTTCGACCCGCGCCGTGACCCGCACGCTGCGCTCGTCGACGTTCGGGTAGGTGCGCAGACTTTCCAAACGGGCCGGGCCGTAAAACTGCAGCTCGATCGCGCCCGTGATTCCGTTCCAGTTCGTCTGCGTGTCCGGGGACGTCATATGGCCGCCCTTGGTCGGATAATCCGTATTGTCCACGCGGATCGTCAGCGTCGCCGGGCCGGCGCGCAGCTTGCCCGTCAAGTCGTATACATGCGGCGCGTTGAGGCTGTTACGGCTGCCGAGTTCTTCCCCGTCCAGCCAGACCGTCGTGACGCGCGTGCGCTCCAGATGCAGCCGGGCCGTGTGCGACGCCCACTCTGCCGGGATTTCGATTTCTTTGCGGAACCAGGCATAGCCTTCGAACTTGTAGGCGTCCGTGAGCGAGCCGATCAATTTCTCTTCGTTGCGCTTGCCTTTGCGGGCATGCGAAGTCGTGCCGGGCAGCTCCATCGCGTCGTTGAACGCCTGCGTTTGCGGCTGTCCCTGTTTGTGTTCGTCCAAAGCCAGCTCCCATGAGCCGGACAGATCGATTCTGTTCAACATGGTTCATCACTCCTAATTTGAATACGGTTTCGTTAAGATCCGGACGCCTTTTCCCCTGCTTCGAACATGGGGACGGCGCGGTCTCCCTTTATGACTATAACGTTTTCGGAAAAGTTCGGCAATTGCTTTATGAATCGTTTTCGGTATAAAAATACGGGGGCTCGACCTGCAACGCCGCACGTGTGGGACTCCTGCTTCGAGCGGGTGCCGCCTGCGACAAAAAGCTCCGAATCATCAGGATTCGGAGCTTGCGCCGCTGCGTGAACGACTTTTTTATAACCAGGATAACCAGACGTACAAGCCCAGCAGCGTGATGAACAGCGTCGGAATCGTCAGGATCACCCCGATGCGGAAATATTGTCCCCACGTGATGCGGATGCCTTTGTTGTTAAGCACATGCAGCCAGAGCAGCGTCGCAAGCGAGCCGATCGGCGTCAGCTTAGGTCCGAGGTCGGCTCCGATCACGTTCGCGTAGACGAGCGCTTCGTGAATCCGGCCGCCCATGTCCGCCGAATCGATCGCGAGCGCCCCGATCAGCACCGTCGGCAGATTGTTCATGACCGACGACAGAACGGCGCTCAGGAAGCCCATGCCCATCGTGGCCGCGAACAGTCCAAGACCCGAGAACGCCCGGATGCCTTCCGCCAGCAGGTCGGTCAGACCCGCGTTGCGCAGGCCGTACACGACCACGTACATGCCGACGGAGAAAAAGACGATCGACCACGGCGATTCCTTGATCACGGCCGACACCGAAATCGCCGGGCTGCGCCGCGCCAGGATCAGGAACAAAATCGCGATGACCCCGGCGGTCAGCGACAGCGGAATGCCGACCAGTTCGCCCGCGAAGTAACCGCCAAGCAGCAGCACGATCACGACCCACGAAATGCGGAACAGCTTGAGATCGCGGATCGCCGTCGCCGGCGCTTTGAGCTGCGCGTCGTCGAAGCGGCGGGGAATGCTTTTGCGGAAAAAGAAATACAGCACGCCGAGACTCGCGCCCAGCGCGAACAGATTCGGCACGAGCATCACTTGCGCATAACGCAGGAAGCCGATACCGAAATAATCCGCCGACACGATATTGACCAGGTTGCTGATCAAGAGCGGCAGCGAAGTCGTATCGGCGATAAAGCCGCCCGCGATGATGAACGGAAACACCTGCTTCTCGTTCAGGTCAAGCGCCCGCACCATCGCCAGCACGATCGGCGTCAGGATCAGCGCGGCTCCGTCGTTGGCGAACAGCGCCGCGACGACCGCCCCGAGCAGGATCAGATACACGAACATCCGCGTGCCGCTGCCGTGCGAAGCCCGGGCGACATGCAGCGCCGCCCATTCGAACAGCCCGACGCGGTCGAGCACGAGCGAGATCAGGATAATGGCCACGAAAGCAAGCGTCGCGTTCCAGACCACGTCCGTCACGTCCCGCACGTCCTGAAGGTCGACGACGCCGGTCAGCAGCGCGAGCGCCGCCCCGCCGCAGGCGGACCAGCCGATCGGCAGCCCCCGCGGACGCCGGATCACCAGGAACAGAGTCAGAATAAAAATCAGGGTCGGCCATAGCGCAGCGTACACACGTCATCCTCCAAATAGTCGAAGATCCCGCGGGATCTTCTCACGAATCAACCGTAGAGCCGTTTATATCTTAGTCTCTTCCCTGCGGCGAAGCAAGTCTATCGGCCGATGCGCCGCATCCCGGGCTTCAAACGCGCAAAAAAGCGCCCAAGAGCGCCTTTTTCCGGAAAAATAACGCGGTTCATCCAGTCTTTGCCGTCAGACGGCCGCACGCTTGAGTGCCCGGATGACCTGCTCCGAACAGAGCAGCATCATGACGACGAAGATCAGCGTCACGATCGGGAACAGCCCGATACTCGCCCGCGAAGCCAGCACGCCGAACAGCGGCGGCAGGAACGTCGTGCCCGTATAGGCGACGGCCATCTGGTAGCCGATCAGCTTGGCCGAATTCGCGCGGCCGAACCGCGCCGGCGTCTCGTGGATAAAGCCCGGGTAGACCGGGGCGAAGCCGAGGCCGATCAGCACGAAGCCTGTCAGCATGACGAAGTCCGGCAGCGGGAGCAGCAGCAGGCAGGCGCCCAGCGCCGAGATGAGCTGCCCGGCCAGGATCAGCGTGCGGTTGCCGATTCGCATCGTGATAAAGCCGGTAATAAGCCGGCCGACGGTGATGCCTCCGTAATAGAGCGAGATCCAGCCGGCGGCCGTCACCGGCGAGATGCCGCGCGAACCGACGAGGAAGCTGGCGCCCCACAAGCCGACCATCGTCTCGACGCCGCAGTAGAACAGAAACGCCAGCAGCGTCATTTTGACGCCGGGCAGGCGCAGCGCGCGTTCGGCCGGCGGCGCTTCCGCTTTGCGGACGAAGTCCGGACCGGCGGACGCAGTTTTGGCGGCTTCGCGCTCTACCGCGAGCGCGGTGCGCTCCGCCGACACTTTTTTCCACAAGGGCAGTGTGACCAGCAGCACGATCACGAGCGCGAACTGGATAACCGCGACGGCCGTGTACCCCGCTCTCCACGAATCGTGCTCTTTGATAAAGTAGGACATGAGCAGCGGGCTTCCGGTCGCGCCGACGCCCCAGAAGCAGTGCAGCCAGCTCATATGATGCGCTTCGTAATGCGTCGCCACGTAATGGTTCAGCGCCGAATCGACCGCTCCCGCGCCGAGCCCGAGCGGAATCGCGAGCAGCGCGAACCAGAGCAGCGACGGAGCGAACGAGAAGCCGAGCAGCGCGGCCGCGGTCATCAGGCAGCTGAGCAGCGTCAGCGGCCCCGTGCCGAGCTTCGCGATCAGCTTGCCGCTGAGCAGGCTCGACACGATCGTGCCCGCCGCGACGATCATCGCCAGCAGGCCGGCCGATTCGAGCGGCGCGCCGAGATCCGGGCGCATGACCGGCCAGGCCGCGCCGAGCAGCGAATCCGGCAGCCCCAGACTGATAAAAGCCAAATAGATGACGATCAGAAACATCGTTGCCATGAATATCTTCCTTTCGCGCAGCGCGCGTAAAATGGGGTCGGGCTTCGGACGCGGTCCGGTGAGGCTTCGGTCGGGCTTCAGTCGCCCGATTCCTGTCCGATCTGCGCGTAAGGCAGCTTCGGTTCAAGCGCCTTCAGCGCAAGTTCGCGCATGCCCGCGGCGAAATGTTCCGCGAACTGCCCCGACCACCGGAGGTCGGGTTCCGCCGGCAGCGGATGCCGGTCCACGTACGCCTTCCAGACGCCGCTCCACGAGGCTTGCTCCGTCCGCGTGCCGTACAGTACAATCCGTTCGGGCGCGAGCAGGACGGCGGCCGTATGGGCGAGCTTGCAGGCCGCTTCGTCGAACGCGGCCCCCTGCGGCGGCCGGCTCCAGTCGATGCCGAGCGGCAAATATTTGATCTCGCCCGCCATGCCCTTTTTGCCCGCTACCGTTCTGCCGTCGATCGAGATTGCCAGGCCCGGCGGGTATTTCTCGGGAAAATAAAGTCCCAGCACGATGCCGGACCCGTTTTCCGCTTCATCCGCTTCGTCCGGTGTGTCGGCTTCGTTCGCTTGATCTGCTTGGCCCGTTTCTGCCGCCCGGCTTGCTCCGGCTTCCGACTTGTCGGCCAGCCAGCCTTGCAGCGCCGCGTTGACGTCGTTCTCGAGCTGTACGGGCAGGCCGAAGCGGTCGCCGATCAACTGCGCGGGACGGAGCCCGATCAGCCGCTCGTGGCTGCTGACTTCGATCGTGCCGTTCACCGCCTGACCCGGAATGCCGATCGCGACCGTTCGGACGCCCGGCCAGGCGAGCAGCAGCCCTTCGATCCAGTCGAGAGCGGATGCTTCATCCAAGTCGTCGAACACTTGCACGTCGCGGCCCAGCTCTTCTCCTCGCAGGTCGACGACCGAAGCGAAGACCGTATCGACGCCGCCCTGCTCGTGCAGATGCATAACGAGCGCCAGGCTGTGCTGGTAATCGTAGCGGTAGACGGTCGCCGGACGGCCGCCGGTAGACGGTCCCGTTTCTTCTTCCGTCAGTTCGCCCCGCTCCGTGAGCTCGCGGACGAGCGCGGCGACGGTGACGACGCTCAGACCCGTCTCCGCGGACAGCTGCGGCTTGGTCGCGCTCTCTTTTCGCTTGAGCGTCTGCCGCACCGCGTTCAGGTTGATTTCTTTCATCAACATCGTATCCGCCCTTTTCATGCTGGCCTCCTCCGGTAGTTAATAAATATGCTTTATAAAGTATCCGTATTTATATTGCCCTGTTGCAAAACGTTTGTCAATGCCCTTCTCTTTTCGAAAAAAGAAAACAGCAAAAAACCTTCGCCCACACAGGGCGAAGGCCGGGTTTGCCGAGAAACAGAGAAACACTATTCTCCGCATGCAAAGCAGAAGGCGTTCTGGAAGTTTGAAAGCTGCGGGCTTCCGGAGCGATTCAAAAACGATCTCGGCGGCAAATCGCGTCAAGCTTCCGCGATCTCTCCGCGGATAAACCGGCCGATCCGCCGCGCGGCTTCGCGCAGCGTGTCTTCTTCGCGGACGAGGGCGATCCGCACGAAGCCTTCGCCTTCCGCCCCGAACGCTTCGCCCGGCACGACCGCGACGCCGGTCGCAAGCAGCAGTTCGCCCGCGAACACGCTTGCACTGCCCGCACGGCCGCCGCGCAGGAAGCGCTCCGGCAGCTCCGCCCAGATAAACATCGTCGCGGCCGGCTTATCCACGTGCCAGCCTTCGGCGGCAAGCGCCGCGCAGAACACGTCGCGGCGGCGTTCGTACAGCGGGGCGACGCCCCGGTCGCCGGCCGGCGCGGCCATCGCCAGCCGGAACGCTTCGATCGCCGCTTCCTGCACCGGCTCGAACACGCCGAAATCGATATGCCCTTTGAGCTCGTGCAGCGCGCCGATCGCTGCGGCGTTTCCGGTGGCGAAGCCGACGCGGCAGCCGGGCATGTTGAAGCTTTTCGAGCAGGAATGCAGCTCGACGGCCTGCTCTTTGGCGCCGGGCAGCGCCAGAATGCTCATCGGACGATAGCCGTCGAAGCCAAGCTCCGAATAAGCAAGATCGTGCACGATCAGCACGTTCCATTTGCGAGCGAGCGCGAGCAGCTGCGCGAAGTCCGATTCGTCGGCGCGAGCGCCGATCGGATTGCCCGGGAAGCCGACGAGGATAAAGCGCGCGCGCGACCAGACCTCGTCCGGCACGGCGGACAGATCCGGCAGGAAGCCGTTCTCGCGCCGCAGCGGCAGCAGATGCGGCGTCACGCCCGCAAGGCGCAGCGCGCCCGCGTAGATCGGGTAACCCGGATCGGGCACCAGCGCCAGATCGCCGGGATCGCACAGCGCCTGGGCCAGATGCGCAAGCCCGTCCTGCGAGCCCATAAGCGGCAGCAGCTCAAGCTCGGGGTCGACGCTTGCGCCGAAGCGATGCGCCATCCAGGCCGCGGCCTGCTGCCGAAAAGCGATGCTGCCGCGCGTGCCCGGATAGCCATATGCGTCTTCGCGCAGCGCCGCTTCACTCAGCGCGCGCCGAATCTCCGGAGCCGGCGGCCGATCCGGCGTGCCTATACTGAGATCGATCATTTCGCGTCCCAGGCGCACCGCTTCCTCTTTCCAGGCGAACACTTTGGAGAAGACCGAAGAGCCCATCCCGTCTACCCTGCGGGACTTCCAACCTGCCTGATTTTGACCGCTCTGCGTCCGATCGGTCTGCTTCGGATCGATCTGCTTCGGATCGGTCTGCAGCGGACGGATATACCACGCGTCGCAGGCGAAATGCTCCGAGCCCGCGAGCGGCGCGCCGAGTTCCCGGAAGCCGTGCTTGCGGTAGAAGCGGTTCGCCGCTTCCATCGTGGCCAGCGTCTCCAGATAACATTCACGGTAACGGGAAGCGGCGAAATCAAGCGCCGTGCGCAGCAGCTCGCCGGCCGCTCCGGTTCCCCTCGCTTCTCCGATCAGGTACATTTTTTGCAGTTCGCACACGTCCGCCAACCCGGCGAACGGCGCGATGCCGCAGCCGCCGAGCAGACTGCCGTCTTCGTTCACGGCGACCCAGTATTCGCGGTCTTCGCCCGCGTAGAAAGCGGACAGGGCCGACAGGCTGTCGTCCTGCCAGGCCAGACCTTCCCGGTTGCCGCCGAATTCGATCAGGCATTGCCGAATGATGGTCTCGATCGCGGCGTCGTCTGCCGCGCGCAGCGTTCTGATGTGCATCTGCATCGGCTTCACCCATAGATCCGGTCGAACACGAGCAGGCTTGCCGCCGAGATCCGCTCGCGATCGCCGTTATCGAGCCACGCCAGCTCTTCGATCTCCGCCGCCGGCGCCAAATCCCCTTCGTATTCGGCCGTATAGCCGGTCATACGCACGAGCACGTCGCCGCCTTTGCCGTCGGCCGGCGCTTCGAACACGCCGAACAGCCGGGCCGTTTCGCGCTTGATCCGTACCGTCAGCTCTTCTTCGATCTCCCTCGCCAGCGTGTCGACGTCGCTTTCGCCCGCTTCGCGTTTGCCGCCGGGGAAATAGAACAGCTCTTTGCCTTTGGAGCGTGCGCTCAGTACCTTGCCATCCTGTACAACAATCCAGGCGACTTTGTCGATTACGATCGGCTGCTTGTCTGCAGCCTGCGACTTGCCGATTTGATTTTCCATTATTATAGGCCTCCTAAAGCGTTTTGATCGCCGAAGCGGGACGCTCCGGCGTTTGCGTTTTGCGTTTGCCGCCGAACTTGAACACGTAAATGCCGGCCACGATGATCACGACGCCCGCGAGCTGCTTCCAGTTAAATTCGACTTTTTCCAGTCCGAGCCAGCCCATCGTATCGAACAACAGCGCAAAACCGAGCTGCGACGTGAGCGTGACCGAGACCGAGAAGGTCGGCCCGAGTATTTTGACGCCCAGCACGAGGCAGATTACGACACCCACGCCGATCATGCCGCTGAACGCGTACCACAGCTTCATGTTGTGCAGGTCGAACGTGCGCCCTCCTTCGAAGATCAGGCTGCACGCCAGCGAAGCGATGAAGCCCATCGCCAGCACCCACGTCGTCGTCGCCCAGGACCCCATATGCACGTCTGTCCGGTTGTTGAATATCGTTTGCAGGGCGACCATCGCTCCCGCGAAGGCTGCCAGTAGAAGTCCCATGCCCATCGATCCGTCTCCTTTTCCCTTATCGCCCTTTGCTTCTGTGTATCTTCGATCTTGCGGAACGTACTGCGGCTTTACCGTTCGTACACGTTCCGTCCCGCCAACTGCGCCAGTCCCTCCCGGTCGCGCACGTGCACATAACCGCCGCTGCGCTCGATCAGACCGTCTTCGGACAGCTTGCGGATCACGCGGTTGAGATGGCGATAGCTGGTGCCGATCAGATTGGCCGTATCGGTCAGCTCCGACGTTGCCAGCCGGCCCCGAAAAGCCGCGTCGCTCTCGTCGTAACAGACGGACAGCAGATAGCTCGCCAGGCGCATTTCGACCGGAACCATCAGATTGAAGCTGAGAAAGTCCGATTTGACGTAGAACTTTTTGGTGATGACGTCGAGCATGAACCGCAGCAGCGGCGCATGATCGTCTCCGTGCCGCCTGAGCTGCTGGGCCGAGATGCCGATCACCGCAGCCGGCGAGACGACTTCGACCGTATTGATGATGTCGATCCCGCGGAAATATTCGATATCCCCGATGATCTCGGGCGGATGCTTGAACGAAATGACCAGCGTGCGCCCTTCGGGGGACGTCGTGTAAATTTTGACCTTGCCTTTGACCAGCACGTAGAGCATGTCCGCCTGTTCGCCCTGCGTGCACAGCGCCTCGCCCGGCTCCAGCTCATACAGGCTCAAGTGCGGGCGCAGCGGTTCGTGGAACGCGGTTTGCAGACCATGCTGCTCCAAATACGCTTCGAGCTTACCGGGATCTTTGATCTCTTTCATGCGGCAGTAACTCCTTCTTCGTTTTTACAGCTTCATGACCAGCACGCCGCCGATCATCAGCGCAAGACCGATAAACTGCGGCGCGCCCATTTTGCTTTTCGGCCGGCCGAACCAGCCGAACGTGTCGATCAGGAACGTCACGAGCAGCTGCGCGATCAGCAGCGCCGAGATCGTGAACGTGACGCCGATATGCTGGATCGCCGTTACTTCGCTGTAGATGATCACCGCGCCGAACGCGCCGCCTGCCAGGTACAGCGGCTTTACTTTGCGGTAGCCGCCCAGATCGCCGTCGCGGACGAACGCGTAGATGAGCAGCGCCATCAGAAATCCTGTCAGCTGCGTCACCGTGGCCGCCTGCCACGTTCCGATATCTTCGCTGATGCGGGCGTTGGCCACGCCCTGCAGCGTAATGCATGCTCCGCCCAGAAAAGCGAATAGTATTCCTCTTATCACCGTTGCCTGCCTCCGTTTCCTCGTTCGGCGAATCCCGATCGGGCCGCGCCGAATGCCTTCCCTATTATACGGACAGAGCGGCGCCTGCGGGGAAGGACATATGTCCCGCTTTGCAAAATTCGCATGAAAAAAGCTTTTCTCCGTCAAAAAACGAAGAAAAGCTGGTGGACCAGACAGGCTGCCCGCTCAATCGGCTGCGGCGGGTTCGGTCAGGCGGCCCTGCAAAAATTCGGTCACTTTGCGCGTGTAGCCGGCTTTGTCGATCAGGAACGAATCGCCGTGCCCGGCGCCTTGAACGATCAGCAGGTCCTTCTCCGACGGACACGCTTCATACAGCTCGTGCACCATCGAAGTCGGCACGAACACGTCGTCCGATCCGTGGATGAACAGCATCGGCGTCCGGCAGCGGCGCACCTGATTCAGCGCGGACGCTTCGGTGAACGAATACCCGGCCTTGATCCGCGTCAGCGCTTCGGTCGCCGGAAGCATCGGGAACGTCGGCAGCTTGTACATGCGCTTCATCTGATGCGCCAATTCGTCGCGCACCGACGTGTAGCCGCAGTCTTCCACGATCGCTTTGACGTGCGGCGGCAGATCTTCCCCGCTCGTCATCATGACGGTCGCGCCGCCCATCGAAATGCCGTGCAGCACGATCTGCGCATGCGGTCCGTCGTGGCCGATCACCTGGCGGATCCAGCCGAGGTAGTCGACGCGCTCGGGCCAGCCGTAGCCGATATAAGCGCCTTCGCTGCGCCCGTGGCCGCGGGCGTCGGGCACGAGAATATTCATGCCCAGGTCTTCGTGGTAGAACCGGGCGACTCCGCTCATGATCGAAGCGTCGCCGGAATAACCGTGCGCCAGAATCGCGGTGCGCTTGCTCGGCCGCTTGGCCGGCAAATAATACGCGTGCAGCTTCAGCCCGTCGCCGGACAGCAGCGTCCGGTGCTCGAACGGCTGCGCCGCCCACCAGGCGCGGCTCGACGCCGTCTCCGTCTGCACGTCGGGGTTCGGCTGGAGACCGGGATCGGCCGCCAGAAACGATTTCGGCGCCCGCGCGACGGCCATGCGGTAGAAATAGAAGCTGCCCGCGACGACGGCCGCCGCCGGAACGGCGGCGACGCCGAGTACGGTCCATAACGCTTTGGATGTTTTCACGGAAATCTCTCCTTTTCAGTTCCGGGTGACGCGCGTCAGCGCGTTCATGATGCCCAGATGCTGATTCATATGCGAGACGTTCAGCAGCAGCAGGTCGCCGAGCGTCTCCGCTTTGGCAAAATTGTCCGTATTGGCGAGCGGCTCGCCCTGCTTGCCCGCGTACGAATCGCGGAAGCGCTGCGGCAGCGTGCGCAGTTGTTCGATCAGTTCGTCCCAGGCGGGCGGTTCGCCCTGCCATTCGGAAGGGCGCGTGCCGGGCGCGAAATAAGTCGCGTACGCGGCGGGCAGCACCGGTTCGCGTCCGGACAGTCCGTTGACGACGCGGTCGCTGACGGCGAGAATATGGCCCAGATTCCAGTGCAGGTTGTTGCTGAAGCCTTCCGGGATGGTCGATCGGGACTCTTCGGACGCGCTCTCGGCGTACTTCAGAATGCCGGCCTGTGCCCGGTCCATCAGTTTGAATACGAATTCGTCGGTCATGTCCATTCCTCCGTGCCGCCCGGCAGCCCCCGGTAACGGGCTGGCGCAAAGCGGCGTTTTTTTGTAAAGGCTCGCTTTTCCAGTATACAATGACCGCTTCGGGGCAGGCAATGCGGCACGTCTTCGTCCAGCTGGGTAATAGTACAGGGAGTTTCCGTTTTTATTCGATTTTGAATTTTGAGAGGAGTTTTACGCTTGAATTCCAACGAATCGTCGAAAAATGCGCTGTTCACGCCAGAGTTTACGCAGAACCCTTACCCGGTCTATGCGCGCATGCGGGAAGAAGAACCGATTGCCAAGCAGATGTTTCCCGACGGGCAGTTCGGGTGGATGATTACCCGCTACGAAGATGCGGTCGAAGTGCTCAAAGACAACCGTTTTATCAAAGACATGAAAAAAATTTACGGTCCCGGCAGCCAGAGCGTATTCACGAACAACATGCTGTTCGCCGATCCGCCCGACCATCGCAGACTGCGCGGCCTCGTGCAGCAGGCATTCACGCCCAAGCTGATCGAAGGCATGCGCGACCATATCCAGCAGATCGCGGATAAGCTGCTTGACGCCGTCGAAGGACGGGACCGGCTGGAACTGATCGACGACTACGCGTTCCCGCTGCCGATCATCGTGATCAGCGAGATTCTCGGCGTGCCGATCGAAGATCAGGACAAATTCCGGACCTGGTCGAACTCGATCGTCGGCGCGTCGAACTCCCAGGGCGGAGACGATGTGCACCGGCATATGCAGGAATTCACGCAGTATCTCGGCGACTGGTTCGAGAAAGTGCGGCACGACCCCGGCGACGACTTGATCAGCCAACTGATCGTAGCCGAGGAATCCGGCGAACGCCTGTCCGAGCAGGAGATCTACGGCGTCGTGTCGCTGCTGATCATCGCCGGCCACGAGACGACCGTCAACCTGATCGGCAATGGCATCATCTCGCTGCTTCAGCATCCCGATCAGCTGCGCAAGCTGCAGGAGCAGCCCGAGTTGATCAAAGGCGCGATCGAAGAAATGCTGCGCTACAACGGCCCGGTCGAGTTCAGCACGTCGAGATGGGCCGGCGAAGACCTGGAATTCCGCGGGCATGCCATGAAAAAAGGTGATCTCGTCATCGTGGCGCTCGATTCGGCCGACCGGGACGGGGCGCAGTTCGACGATCCGGACCTGTTCGATATTACCCGCGAACGCAGCCGCCATTTGGCGTTCGGCCACGGCATCCATATGTGCCTCGGCGCACCGCTGGCCCGCCTCGAAGGCGAGATCGCCGTGAACACGCTGCTGCGCCGCTTCCCGAATATCCGCCTGCGCGAAGATGCCGGCGAACTGGAATGGCGCCCCGGCATGATCGTCCGCGGCGTGAAGGAAATTCCGCTGTCGGTCTAACGGCCTCCGGCAGCTTGGCAGGCGATCGCCGGGCGATTAGCCGGGCGAACACAGCCGGATCGCGGCAAAGCGCGAAGGCTGGAAAACGCCGAGCCGAAACCGGAAAGCACCAAATCGAAACTGGAAAATACGAAGCCGAAAAGCCTTTCCCCGTATCGGGGAAAGGCTTTTTTTGAACAATAGATTTTGTTCGCCGGAAAGATCGGCACAAACGCAGACGATAAGCCGTTAAGCGGCAGCAGTCCGCCTGTTCGCCGTCTATTCCATAAAGACGACGCGGTTTTTGCCTTCGCGCTTCGCTTTCATCAATGCGCGGTCAGCCTGCGCGACGAAGTGCGTGAACCGGTGGTCGAGCGTCGGGCGCATGACCGCGCCTCCGATGCTGACCGTCACGTAATCGAAGCCGGAGCCGTCTTCGCCGCGGCGAATCTGCAGGTCAACGACGGCCTGGCGCAGCTGCTCGGCCAGTTCTTCCGCCCGGTAAGCATGCTCGCCGTCCAGGCGGAGCATGAACGTGCCGCCGCCGGTGCGCGAGACGCTCGCTTTGCGCTGGCGCCCGAACAGGTCCAGCACCTGCGCGACGTTCTGGATGCACAGGTCGCCGCCCTGAAGCCCGTAGACCGCATTGTAATTGCGGAAATCGTCGATATCGATCTCCAGCAGCGCGATCGGATGTTCGTCGGATCTGGCGGAAGCATCCCAGTCTTCTTCGAGGCGCTGCTCGAACGCCCGCCGGTTCGGCAGGTCGGTCAGCGGATCGGTCGTCATGTAATTGCTGAGCTGGTCGGTAATGCTCGTGTACTCCGTCTGCTGCTCGGCCGTTTCGGCGATTTTGCGCGCAATCAGCATGATCGAAGGCCGGCCGCTGTGCGAGACGGCGGCAAGCGTGATGTCCAGGTTCAACGGCTCGCATTTCACGTTGACGAAAGCCTGGCTGCCCGACACAAGCAGCGAAGAATCGTGTTCCAGCTGCTTCAGCAGATCGCCCATCGGCTTGCGCGAATCTTCCAGCACGAACGGCAGGAAGTCCCGTCCGATCAATTTGTCTTTGTCGGGTTCGCCGAGCAGGACAGCCGCCTGCTCGTTGCAGTACACGATATGCCGGTCGGTCAGCGTGAAGAACGCGACCGGGGAAAATTCCATCAGCTGCAAATACCGCTGTTCGTTCTGCCGCAGCACGCGCGAATTTTGCAGCGCCTGCTCTTCCGCCCGCTGCAGGTCGCTTTTGGTCTGGTTGTCGACGACAGCCCGAAGCTCGAACAGGGCATTCAGTTCTTCGGTCTTCCAATCGAACGCGGTCGACTGCACGACCTGGCGCCATTTCTCGAACGATTTGCGCGGAGACAGGCGCATGCCGTCGTTGTCCTGGATAACGGCCTTGGCCGGATCGCCGGCCCAGTCCACGATCTGAAGCACTTCCGGACGGAACCAGATGATATAGTTCTGCTGTCCGGGCGAGAGAGCGACGTAGAGCGCGCCGGAAGCTTTCTCTTTATAGGAAACGGCCGGCGGGAATTCCAGACTGAGCCGGTCCGTGCGGTACGTGTAATTCGACGTTTTACCGCCCATCCAGCCGGCCAGTTCGCGAATGTCTCCGGGCGGAGGCGTCTCTCCGAACAGGAGCAGCTTGTCGTTGTAGCTGACGGCGGCGCCCGAAGCGCCCATCAGGTCGAGCAGGCGGCGTTCGGACGCGTACAGTTCTTCCACGACCTGGAACGGGCTGGAATTGCCGATAAAGATCTTGGCGATCTTCGACGCTTCGGTGCGCAGCTTCAGTTCCGCCTGGTATTCGTCAAGCTGCTGACGCTGGTACAGCTCGTTCGAGAAAAATGCGCCCAGAAAATTGCACAGATTGCGAATGCGGTGCGAGACGTACTTGGGCGAATAGTGATGGCATGTAATCATGCCCCACAGCTGGCCGTCGTGAATAAGCGAGATCGTTACCGTCGCGCCCACGCCCATGTTGTGCAGGTATTCGACATGCAGCGGCGAGACGCTGCGCAGCACGGACAAGCTTAAGTTAAGCGGCCGGCCGGTGAGCGGCTGCACGGTCGGCACGATCTCGACCGGCGTGTAATTCACGTCGACGATCGTCCGCAGCCAGTTGCGCAAATACAGTTCGCGCGCCTGCTTCGGAATGTCGGAAGCCGGATAGTGATGACCGAGGAACGGTTCGAGCTCCGGTTCTTTGGCTTCCGCGATCACTTTGCCGTTCCACTGCTTGTCGAACTCGTAGATCATGACCCGATCGTAACCGAGAATCTCTTTAACTTGTTCGGCCGCGGCCTGGCTCGCGGTGTACCGGTTCGCGCTCTGCTTGAGCTTGACGAAAAAGGTCCGGATCCAGCGGAAATCGTCGTCGCCTTCTTCATCGTCGGTCTCAAGTTCAAGTTCCAGAATGAGCAGCCCTTCGCTCTCGTGGGCCACGGTCGTAAAGCGGACCGGCAGCCCGTCCACTTCGATCTGCAATTTGAGGTACTGCAAATCCGAAGAAGCCGCGGCGTTCAAATCGCGCTCAAGCAGATCGTTCATCGCTTCCTGCCCGATCAGGTCGGCGAGCGAACTGCCGAGCAGCTCGTCCGGCGTCCGTCCGAGCAGGTCGTTCGAGTTGTGGCTGCATTGCACGATTTTGCCCGCCGACGTTCGCCGGGCGGCAAGCAGCACGCCGTTGGGTTGGATCATGCCGGGAATATGAATCGGTTCTTTGTCGCAGTTGGTCAGGTCGATCGGTTCATCGGTAACGAATCCGTCACCGGTAATCAACGACCGGTTCAGGGGTTCGTTATCGGGATTCGGGTGTACTTGTGCCATGTAGGGAATGAAACCTCCTGTTGTGTAATTCGTGCTGCTGTTTCCGTTGACCTAACGCGACGCGGTGAGATCGGCGTCGATCCACCGCTGAAGCAGACGGAACGTGGAGATCGCCGCTTCGGTCATCTCGTCGCTGCGGGATTCGTCCGCGCCCGCTTCCGCCAGACGTTCGCGGAACGCGCTCCACCGTTCGCGCGTCTGGGCGCCGTAGGCGTTGAAGTAACGCAGTCCGGCTTCCGGGCTGACCGCAAGCGTCTTGGACAGCTGGCGGGTAATCATCTGTCCGCCCATCGTGGACCCTTCGATGACGTAGAAGCAGCCGAGCAGCTTCCCCGGCGTCGACACGTCGGGCAGGTCCGAGCAGCGGGACAGGTCCCGGATCTGCTCGGGGCTCAAGCCCAGATGCCGCAGGTCCTGCTCCAGCATCGGGGTCTTACGCCGCTCCGCCAGATCGTAACCGGAAGCGTCCAGCGCGCCCGAAGCTTCCGCGCGCTCTTCGAGCGGAGCGATAAATCCGTAAAACAATTCCAGGTAATGCGTGTATGCGTGCAAGTCCAACGTGCCCGCCATGATGCCCGCGGCGTATGGATTCGACTCCACCTGATCGTGGTAAGGCGCGCTTTCGGCTTTGAGCCGTTCCAAAATATGAAGTTTCATTCTGTCTGTTCTCTCCTTACGGTCGCAACGAAACACAAAACGACAGCCCGGGAGCCGCCATACCTCGCCCCAACTATCATGAATTTAATTAAAAGTTTGAAAGTTCTGCCGTATCATTAAGAATAACCGATTTATACGTTGAAAAAAAGAGTACTTTGCACAAATTATTTGCACAACGCCGGTTTCTTTTTTATACCGTTTTTATAAAAAGAAAAGCCTTTTGAATGCCGAAAACGTCCGGTCTTCAAAAGGCTCGCAAAAAGGCGGTCGGCTCAATACTCGTGCCACACGTCCCGATATTCGTCATTTCGTTTGAACTGCGCTCTTACGTACGAACAGACCGGGAAGATGCGCTTGTCCTGCAGGCGCGCTTCTTCCACCAGACGGTCGAGCAGCAGCTTGGCGACGCTGCCGCCGCGGTATTCCGGGTCGACGTACGTATGGTTGGCCATCCACGTGTCCGGTTCCGGACCTTCCGCATACGTGATCTCGCCGATCGTCTCGCCTGCGCGCTTCAGCTTGAAGCCGTCGGCTTCGCGCACGAACTGCGCGCCCGCGATGATCGAACCGGCCGGCTCTTTGTCTTTGCCCGCGTCCTTGATCCCCGCGACGCCCTGCTTGATTCCGGTTACCTCCGATTTGAGGTCGCCGATACCCAGTTTCAAATAAGACAGGGACGCCTTGAATTTCGCCGGCTTTTCTTTGACCTGCGTCTGCACCTGTTCCATATTGCCTTTGAGCGTATCCACTTCCGTTTTCAATCCGTCCATGGACGCTTTGATGCCGTCGAGCGCCTGCTTCGTATCGCTGATGCTCGTCTTGATCGTTTTCAACATGCTCATTTCGTTCGCCCTCCTCCGGATCTAACACTTGGTGCCCTTCTTGTTGCCCATGTCGCTTATTACCCACTTGGCGTCCTTTTGGAGCTGTCTCGCTATCAAGAACGAGCAAAACCGAAAAATAAAGCGCTATTTTGCGTCTGAGGAAGATTGAAAGAGGTGGCTCTCCCAGAGCTCCGTTTACAAACATCTTCATCTTTTTACAGACGTTTTACTTTTCTCCCGCCCGGGTTAATATGGGATCAACACCAGCGACGCTTCGCAGCTACACAACACAAAACGAAGAACGCGCCGGTGCCAATCCAAGACTTTTTCCAACATCCGTAAAGGAGGGACAAGTCCGATGGACTAGGGTAAGCGAAGCATATCCGTGAAGCTCTTCCTTAATAAGAAAGACGCCCGTGAAAACGTCTTTCGGAGAATCCGGTATGCGGGACACTTCGGTACTCGCCGTAGACCATTGTCAAGGACGGAAGAATGAAGACCGGTCAAACGAGATGTAAGGTAATCATCTTGGATGAAGGGAGCAGGATTCCGATGAAACAGGTTAGCGAAGCGTATCGATGACCGATTTTCACGCATGAAAAACGTACGTGAAAACGTTTTTCGTGAGATCGAGGATACGCGGGAACTCAGAAGCTTGAACGTGATGACGGAAATGTCCGCAAAGCAGAAGCGAAGTTTGGATCTGCGAAAGGAGAAGATTCCGATGACACAGGTAAGCGAAGCATACTGAGTGGTTTTACGTCTAGGAGGCGTACGTGACAGCACCTTCCTGTAAAATCAGGTATGTGGGAAACTCAGAGCCGCCCGTCGCAATTCGCAACGATTGAAGACCGACCGTTTCATGCAGCACCCAAGCAAAAAGCAAAAGAAAGATTAACAAAAAGCATAAAGGTTAAGGTGACGACTTGAAGAAAACCTGTACAATTGTAGAAGGAAGCGCGATTTCGAGCAGGCATAGAAGCCTTGCAAAAAAGGAGCATGATTCCAATGCAATAGGTCAGGCAGGCAGGCCGTTGTCGTCGCATACTGGACAAGACGATCCAGAAGACGCTTAATGCGAGCCATCAGGCTGTCAAACCAAAGGGAAACTATTGTTCATCGGAAGAAGCCGTTTCGAGCAGGATTAGGCCTCGCGTAGAGAGGAGCAGGATTCCAATGCAATAGCGTAAGCGAAGCATACTGCAACGATTCTCACCCGGGAAAAACTTACGTGAAAAAGTTTTTCGTGAAATCGATGTATGCGGGAACTCACCCCCCATATGCAAGACGACATGGTACGACCGCGAATATGCGGTAAGCTCCGATGAGACGGAGTTCGGATGTACGACCCGGGCCATACAAATTTTAAATATCGAACCGCTAAACGATTGACGACAGCTGTGAAGCAGCCGGCAATCGGCAAGACTGGAACACAAGTTAGTTGTTCACCATGTCAAGCATGTGGATTGGATGTTCAGGAGGAACGAACAAAATTGAATACGAATGATAACGAATAATCCCCCGCAGTCTTGTTAATTCAAGGATGCGGGGGTATTTGTGTGCGTACTTTTTTCAGTCCACGTTCAGCCCTTCTTCTTCGAGCATCTCCTGCAGATCGAACAGCATGACAATCCGGTCGTTCGTCTTGTACATCCCCGTGAAGAAAGTGCCCGCCCGCTTGCCCCGGCTGCGTCCGTCGGAGATTTGCGGCGCCTGTGCGCCGGTCTGCAGCACTTCCGTCACTTCGTCCACGATCAAGCCCACGTGAAGCCGGCCCAATTCGACGATCAGCAGCCGCTGCTTGGGATCGGCCGGCGCTTCGTCGAAGCCGAACGCAAACCGGACGTCGAAGATCGGCATGATCTTCCCCCGGATCTTCATCATGCCGCGCACGGCCGAATAATAATCCGAGACCGGCACTTCCGCGGGCACGGTCAAAATTTGCAGCACGCTGCCGATCGGCAGACCGTACTCTTCCCCTTCGATTTTGAACACGACAAACGGCTCGGCGTTACCCTGGAACATCGTCGCAGCCCCTTCCTTCGCTTGTTTGTCCTTAGTGTACACGATTCGCCCGGCTCCGCATACGGGAACCGGGCGAATGAACAACATCTGCGCCGTCAAATTCAAAATCACAAATCCAGAATGCCCGGACGCGGCGTAACGCCGAAGGCGGAAGCCAGATCGGACAGCTGCCGCTCGGTAATGCGCTGCTTGATCGGATGATGCGCGACCAGCATATAGATTTGGGCCGCTTTTTCGATCGTCTCGATCAAGCCGAACGCTTCGTCGATCGACGTGCCTGTACCGAAGATGCCGTGCTGCGGCCATATGACCGAATGATATTCCCGCATCTTCTCCGCCGTGGCCCGGCCGATTTTGTTGGAGCCGGGCACCATCCACGGAATGATGCCGATCCCGTCCGGGAACACGACGATGCATTCGGTGCACATTTCCCACAGCGTCTTCGTGAACTTCGCTTCGTCGAGCTCATGGATAAACGTCATGGCCAGCACATGCGTCGCATGGTTATGGATAACGACGCGATGGTCGGAGTCGACTTTGAGCCGTTCGATATGGCTCATAAAATGCGACGCCAGTTCGCTCGTCGGCCTGGCTCCGTTCTCCAAGCCCCAGAGCAGTTCGAGCAAGCTTCCGTCCGCCGACACGCGCAGCAGTCCGAGATTGCCGGCCGGGTCGTGCAGCACGTTTTTGAAATATTTGCCGGAGCCGGTCACGATAAAATAACGGCCGGCCAGTTCGCCGATCGGAAAAGCCGGTTCGATCACGCGAATGACCCGCTCAAGATCGAAATAAGGGGCGACTTCGGCTTCCTCCAACAAATAACTGACGTTGCCGCCGTTGCGTTCGTCCCAGCCGTTACGCCACATATGCTGCGTAATCTCGGACATCTCCCGTATAAACGGCACTTCAAGCGACTGTGCGGCATTCCCGGCGTTGATCGTACTCATGGCGTTCCCCTCCCCGCTTCTCTTGGATGAAGCACTTCTTTCTCGTGGCGCTTGACCTCGTCCAACCATTGTTCGCGCACCGGCACGCCGGCCTGTCGGCAAAATTGATCCCAGATCGCGCCGAACGGATACGACTTGAACTCTTCGACGAGCGCCAGGCGCGACGTGTAATCCCGCTCAAGTTCGATCCGCTTGAGCGGCTCCACCGGTTCGAGCAGCGCGCGCAGCAGCGCTTTCTGCATATTGCGCACGCCGATCACCCAGGCGGCGACATGGTTGAGACTGCCGTCGAAGAAATCGAGCCCGATATGCGTACGGGGCAGCAGGTCGCCGCGGACGAGTTCGCGGGCAATCTCCAGCAGTTCGTCGTCCATCGTAATGACGTGGTCGCTGTCCCAGCGTACCGGGCGGCTCACATGCAGCAGCAGCCGGTCGGCGAACATCAGAATCGAGGACAGCTTATTCGAGATCACTTCCGTCGGATGGAAATGGCCCGCGTCGAGGCAGATCGTCTTGCCCCGGCTCATGGCATAGCCCATATAGAATTCATGCGAGCCGACGACATAGCTCTCCGAACCGATGCCGAACAGCTTGCTTTCGACCGCATCGATGTTATATGTTTCGTCGATTTCGTCGGCGAAAATGTCGTCCAGCGCGTCTCTCAGGCGGGCGCGCGGCGACCAGCGGTCGACCGGCGTATCTTTGTACCCGTCCGGCAGCCAGTGATTGGTGACGCACGGCTGCCCCAGCTCGCGGCCGAAACTCTCCCCGATGCGGCGGGACGCTTTGCAGTGGTCGATCCAAAATTGCCGAATCGCCGGATCGGGATGGCTGAGCGTGAACCCGTCTTCGGCTTTGGGATGCGAGAACAACGTCGGATTAAAATCGAGGCCAAGCCCGTTCGTCTTCGCCCAATCGATCCAGCCCCGGAAATGGCGCGGCTGAAGTTCGTCCAGCTCGACGTCTTCGTCCGTATCGGCATAGATCGCGTGCAAATTGACTTTGTGTTTGCCCGGAATGAGCGACAGCGCAAGTTCCAGATCGGAGCGCAGCTCGCCCGGCGTCGACGCCCGGCCGGGGTAGCTGCCGGTGACGGCGATGCCTCCGCCCAGCGCGTCGCCGCGCCGCAGAAAGCCCCGCACGTCGTCGCCCTGCCAGCAGTGCAGCGAAATCTTGATGCCCGCAAGCTTGCGCAGCGCGGCTTCGACGTCCACCCCGTGCTGTTCGTACAATTCTTTGGCTTCCAGATAAGCCGTTTCGACCTTGTCCCTCATCGCAAGCTCTCCTTCGGATTCAATTGGGTCAACGTTCTCCAGCGCCGCTCAAGCGTCTCCCTGCCGGGAACGGGGTTCGGGCGGTACTTGTCGGACGGAAAAGAATCGGCGATCACGCGCCGCGCTTCCGCCACGTCCGCGAGCGCGCCGGACGCGATCAGCTGCACGGCAATGCTGCCGATCGCGGTCGCCTCCGACGGCCCTGTGCGGACTTCGATGCCCAGCAGATCGGCGGTCAGCTGCGACAGCAGCCGATTGTTCGACCCGCCCCCGACGATATGCAGCACATCGTACGAGACGCCCGTCAGTTCTTCCAAGCGCACCAGGGCATCGAGATACGTAAAAGCGAGGCTATCGAAGATACACCGGGCCAACCGGCCTGTATCTTCCGGCACGGGCTGCCCGCTATCGCGGCAAAAATGCCGGATCTCTTCCGTCATGCTCGCCGGATTCAGAAACCGTTCGTCGTTGCACGGAACGAGGCTCCGGAACGGTTCTTCCTGCGCGGCCCGGTCCGCAAGTTCCGCAAAGCTGCAGCCGCTCCCTTCTTCGCGCCGGACTTCCTGAATCATCCACAGCCCCATAATGTTCTGCAGAAAACGAAACGTGCCGTAAGCGCCCCATTCGTTCGTATACCCGGCCTGCCGCGCCGCTTCGCCGTTCAGCGGCTGCGCCAGCTCGGCTCCGAGCAGCGACCAGGTGCCGCTGCTCAGATACGCCCAGCTCCGGTCCGGCTCAGCAGCCGGCACGCCGACGACGGCGGAAGCCGTATCATGCGTCGGCACGGCGATGACCGTGCAGTCCGGGTAACGTCCGCTCTCCGCAAGCTCCGCCTTCAAGCCGCCGAGCGTCGTCCCCGGCTGCGTCAATGCCGCAAATTGTTCGCGTCTCAGCCCGAGCAGGCCGAGAAGCTCGTCGTCGAACTCCCGCGTATGTATGTTCAGCAGCTGCGTCGTGGACGCGTTCGTCGCTTCGTTGATCGCCCGGCCGGTCAGACGGTAATACAAATAGTCCGGCACGAGCATAATTTGCCGCGCCTGCCGAAGCTGCTTTCGATCGTGTACGTACAGCTGATACAGCGTATTGAAGCTCATCTCCCGAATGCCGGTCTTGCCGTACACGGTCTGCCGATCGAGGTGCTCGCGGTGAAACCGGTCCGGCGCTCCTGCCGTCCGGGCATCCCGGTACGCGTAGATCTCGTGCAGTCTCTCCCCCGCTTCGTCCAGCAGCACGTAATCGACGCCCCACGTGTCGATCCCGAGCGTGCAGGCGTCGATACCGGCGAGCCTGGCCCTGTTCAATCCGGTCAGCAGTTCGTCGAACAAAGCGTCGACTTCCCAGTAATCATGCCCGTTCTTGCGTGTAAAAGCGTTTTCAAAACGATGCAGCTCCTGCAATTCCAACTTGCCTTCGATCAGGGTACCCGCAACCAGCCGGCCGCTGGAAGCCCCGATATCGACGGCGATCGCCTGCGCCATGTCCATTCCTCCGCTTATCGCTTATTAGGTTGAAATCGGATAGCTTCTGCTTCTATCGTACCTGCGTTCTTCTTTTCAGTCAACAACATCCCTTCTATAATCTGTGGTTTTTCGTGGATTATTTCTTTTTTTCAGACATTTAAAAGGTGAATATGTATGTAAAAAGCGAACACGCGCAAAAAGAGAGCAGCTGAAGCTGCCCTCCTGGTTGAAGATATAGATTGATGCTGCGGGTGGGTCGTACAGATCGCGATATTTTCTTTACTCGTCTGCGCACTGTCCAAGCAGGAAACCTTTCGTGTGCGGTAATCAGCCCGGCCATCGAAGAAAAGACCGTTCGGATTCAATACGCATAGACTGAGGAACTCCTGTTATTCGTATTCTACAGCCGTAACGATCGCTGCGCGCGAATCGCTTTTGAATTCGCCACCTGGCTTGCCGTAGCTCTGGTAATGTACTAGGCGGAGCGGGTCACTTCTGTTGGATGCGCGGGGGATACTCTTGAATGGCGTGCCGATCGCTGTACCCGCTCTGCGCGCGGCCTGAGCAACCTTGTCGGTCGTTTGAATCATGTACTGCTTCGAGCGCATCAACCTTCGTTTGCAGCGTACGCGCTGCTTTCTGGTCTTCCAATTAGATCAGTCTATTTTTCAGCGCATCCATCGCTTCTTTGGCACTGTCGTAGGATCGTTGGGTGGCGAGGCGGATCTTACGGTAGGTCAGCGCCGTTGCTCCGCCCAAATCCGTGACGCTTAAGCTTGATTCCTCATAGATCTTTTGTATCAACATCGCTCCTCATCGATCTTTTTTATGGCAAAGTGGTTAGGAAAAATGCTTACTTTTGTGCCCCGTGAGCTTTGGTCGGCAGCGTGGCTTTCGTTTGCTCAAAAACACAAAAAAAGGCACGAGGGAAACTTTCTCCCTTTGCCTTTTACTTTATGGGTAAACCGCCGCCATATTACCGTCAACTCTACTAAGCAAAGTTTAAATGTGATTATTTTTAAAAAAATATTCAGTATTCGTCATCTTCATATGCTGCATAACCATCACATACTTCCAAAATCTCATCTAGCCAATAAGCTGAATCGAAAACAAATTTATTACAATCTTTAAATTTAAGTTCGAACGTTATTGTTTTATCTTTTTTCTCGTAACTTACATTCATTTTATCAAAATCGCTTGCTTTCGGTGCTCCTCTCATATAATTATCTATAAATGAATATCCTACATGAACTATATGATTTCTCAAACTTCTCCATGCATATATATTATCGAGCAAATCATTTTTTAATACATTGTAATCTTCTACCTGAAATTGTTCTTGTATACTTAAATATTTAACTGATTGATCTATTACTCCGCCTCGAAAATCAGTTGCTTTTAGAGAACTCCCGTTATCTTGTCCAACATAATTGGATAACTGACTTACAGCATTTTCTAAAAAGCTATGTATTGTCACAATCAACGAAGAGAGAATACTATTTTTGTATTTTTTATACTCTGGTTTAGATTTAATAAAACTCTTATTCGATTCTATCAATTCTTCAAAAAAAGTTAATTCTTCTTCTATCCAAGTAGCATATTCTTGCAAATCTCTGTTTACAATACGACATTTAAGTTCCATTAATACAGGCACCTCTTTCTTATTTTGTTTTCATTATGATTTAAAATAGAATTGCATCAAGCTATTATTACTTCTATGGCAATAAACAAATCACAATATAAAATAAAAATTGTATACAAAATACATTTTAAAAAAATCTATTTTACCGTCTAAGTTATAAATCTGCAATATGATTTTTATATTATCGGATAATAGTAAAAATATATAGTTCAATTTAAGATTAATCCGAAGTATTTACTTGACACTTTTCCAAAAGATTCTGTTGCTAAATTTTTGATCCTTGAATAATTAACTTGCTTCTTCTTAAATCCGAGAACATACCTTTTAAACACCATCCTCATACGTGGGAAATTGCTGTCTTATTATTCGCCACTGAAAGCATTTATAGTGATTGACGGCTTTGTTAACAGCGTCTCTACCATATGCGACTTTTTTTGAAACTATTTGTGTGTAGTTAATCCTTTTTGGAGTCGAAGCTTTAGATTGCTAATACCATTTCGCAAGAAGCTTTATCTACCGATTGAATCGTACTGATTTTGATTTCTATTTCTCCACCTTCGTTCTGCACAATAAAAAAGTACTCGATTAAGTGCTCTGACTTTGTTCCTATTCAGAAGATTTCTCTGAATGTCGTATCGTATCGGATTGCATTTTCATCTCTTCCCATAAAGACTTGAGCTCAGGGAAGCGATCTTTTTCAGCAACTGCTGCTGCAGTCGAATATCCGAAGTCATTATCTTTATATTTCAGTCGCAGTAGTTTCTGTGCTGCCTCCGCTTTATTTCCTATAGAATTTGAAATCCTTTTTGATGTCATTCGAAACTCATCCGCTTCTTTATAAAGATGTCGCGCCCTCGCCTTTCCCGCTTCTATGTCATCTAGCTTAAGTAGCTCCATCGACGCTATGGTTGAGAAAACATCGGTATGCAGCTTCCAGTCCAAGAACTCTGTAAACATGCGCCCCGGCGGAAGGGAGTCGCTATCTATATCATCTAATAAGGTCTTTATTTCTTCAAATCTCCGAAATACATCAGAATACCTTTTGAAAAAGAATTCTTTATTGAACTGTGGATCGTCCGCGTATTCTGCTGCCATCAAAATGTCCTTAATAGTTTCGAGGTTACTATCAATTCTTAGCCCTAATACATAACCGTTTTCAGCACATTTCAGCGTTTGCCTCGCGTCAGCAATAATTTCCTTTTCGCGCTCACGATCTTGCTGAGCTTTAATTTGAGCTTGTAGTATCAATACCGAAACCGTTGCCGCGATCATTACGCCAAACAAAGTAAAAGATACTTGATATACCGTTGCAGTTGGTGCTTCGATCCATGTTCCGACCAATATCGCTATGACGATTAGCAGAAATAAACCTACAGGAAACATCCATATGCCTTGATGCGACCTACCATTCATACCCATCTTCTTCACTCCTCTTCTTTACTCACTAAGCAGTAAACTACTACCAGATGCCCGCTCAGTCAATAACAAAAATCCGCTTATGTTACGGACGGATTAAGAAAGGGAACAAAAATGATGAAGTGGCACCGGGAGAAGGGCTTAACCTCCGACATACGTTTTTGGAGACCGCTACTCTACCAACTGAGCTATCCCAGCATATACAGCGACGGAGTGCTTGATTGCCTTCGGAAGCTCTCAACTGGCGATGATGAACCTATATTTCTATTCCGATCGGACGGATTGGTTCCGAGTACTCTTACCTCGTTCATACCCATCTTTATTCCGTTGTGAACTCTGCGAGCGCTTGGGGCGATTGCAATTGTGAATAACACTTATCTGTGGAGAAAGCTTGACCTTGGAAACTCACGCATTCAACGTGGACAAGTCCTACCGAGATAAGGGTAGCAGCGCCCTCGGGAATGCTGCTCCCTATGTCCCTAACCGTAAATCTATTCCTACGCCATTTTAGCGCCATGTTACCGTCAAGAAATCGGATTTGATTTATTTCTGTAAAGCATGAGATCAGATTTGATGAGTATCTTACCTTGGTCTAGATCGTCCATTAAAGAATATTTTTTCGTTATCTCATGAAGTTTAAATCCTTTTTTGGTTAATGTTTTATAAAAAAGCATCAACAGTTCATCCGGCGATAGTTGAGACTCTACGATCCGCATGTAGTATTTTTTTTCTTTTTCATTTATCCATTCATTTTCATCAACCGTGGCGAGCAAGTTAAGGAGATTTTTGTAATAAGGTTGTAGCATATTTTCATATCTTGTAAAAAAATAATGGTATGATTTATCTAGGTAGCTTAATCGTTGCCTAACGAGTTCTAAAGCATCTTCATTGTCAGTTTCTTCATTACTGAATTTATGCAAATAATCACCATTAAACATGTCGTATAAATAGCTGAAAGCCTCTTTCCCAGTGTAATTACGATTTTCTATGAAACGAGCAGGAGTTAGATTGCTAGGATGAACATAATCATCAATAACAACTATATCTTTCACTATGTGATTATGTAATTGAATCATGTTAAAAAAAGTATTTTCGAATCTTTGCACATTGGCCGCTTTTACCTGTTCATCTAACGCAGCATTAGTTTTAGCTACTTCATTTCTTTGAAGACGAAGCTCTTCTCGTTGCAATCTGAATTCTGCTCTTTGTTGATAAATAGTGTAGATGATGCCACCAAAAGCAAATCCAGAAAATATCGTATTTATCGATCCGAACATATCCCCAAAAGTACCTCTATCTTTATAAAAAAATAAGGCTCCACCAACTACAATCCAAACCACCAAGACAGTGTAGAAGACATTCAAAAGCTTTATTTCCTCAGTCTCTTTCAATTCTACTTTTTCTTCTACGTCAATGCTTACTCTTTTTATGAATAAATTATAAAGACGATCTTTCATACTACACCTCCTCTTTTCTTCAAATATTATCAAAATGTCAAGCATAAAAATAGACCGACTATGTGTCGGTCTTCAGAATTTCGTTTCCCCAGAGCTTCAGGCACCCGACAACTTTCTCTGCCCCTTCTTCAATACCGCGATTCACCTGCACGGACTATGACGGGATAACGAAAGATCGTTGTCTTGCATGCTCTGCGAGCGAAAGTGTCGCTGCTTCATTTAGGTAGATGAGTCCTTACGGGATAGGGAGTAGCAGGGACATCCGGGAGCGCTGCTCCCTATGTCCCTTACTATAAATCTGTTCTTACGTCATTTTAGCGACATGTTACCTTCAACTTTTGAATTTCTAAAAGTTATTTGAGAGTAAACTCAATTGGAATCATCATTTTTTGAGCCTATTCCAAAGATATAGCCCAACATGAAGTCAAAACAGGAACAACTATAGACCATAATTCTTTAGGACCAAATTCACTTTGAGGCCATTTTACACATATGATTGTATAGCTACATGAGAAAAGAATTAAAATCAATGAAACGATTGCAACAATATGAAGTGGAACATTCTTTTCATTAGAACCAAAAATCCTTGAAATCCATCCATATTCGTAATCCATTGTTTTACTTTTTAAGGCGTATTCCATATTCTTTTTCAAGTCATTATTTTTTGGGAAAGCAGAACTTTTTTTTGCGATTCAATACCATTCGATTGATCCACTGTTAATTTTGCTCTCTGGCCAATAGATTTGCGCGCGACAGCCGCTCTTCGAAAAGTATTATACTTTGCCCTCGCCGAGTCCCTTTCACGTCCGATGCGTTACCTTGTCGTCTTTCGCCAGGTTTGGATTCTGCTCCGTCTGCGATCTGCTCCACATTCACTTCGCTTTTCGTGACATGACAGGTAGCGTTCACTTGTTACCCGAAGCAGTCAATGCATTGTAGATCAATCTGCTTGCCTTTCATTGAGATCTTCATTATTTGATTCCTCCATTTAGAATAGTGTGAGCTGCCTTCAACTGGCGTCTCCGCTTCCGGCGACGCGCTGGCTCGGCCAGCCGAATCCAGCAGGCTAGAACCTTCCGATTGTACGGCGGCCGCAGCAACTTGTCCGGGCGGAAGAAATCGGCCACTTGGCGGGATGCCGGCGTACCCATCTGCTCCGTCAGCTCCAACGTGGCGCGGTATACTTTTTCGGTCGTGAACTAGCAGGCGCCGCCGGAAGAGTTGTCCGCGGTAATGTACTGCATGTTCATCCTCCAATTTCACACGCAAAAGCGTCTTCCTCTGGCTGCACGCTGAATATTTTCTTTGCTCGCGCCAAAAACGTCGCCGCTTACGTTTTTTTGTCTTTCGCCGCCGCTGTAGCAGACTATGTGCTTCATTCGGTCCTTCCACGCTTTCCGAATATCAGAATGCCCCAATCGCCTTCGCAATCCCTGAGCCCTTTTGCTCTAGCGCTACCGATCTTCGTTTTATCCCAAACCGGTTCGGTAGCAGCTCGTTCCATATCCCAACCGTAATATTTCACTCGGCAACAGAATGTATAGTAATAAATGTCATTTTGCTTCGCCAACCGAAGATATCTTTCCGGAAAAGCCCGAATAGCTCCGACTGTCCGTTCCCGCTGCTCATTCGTTTCTTCCGATTCCTGTAGCGAACGTATCGCTGCTTCTTCCGACCAGCCGGACTGGACTCGATTCATAATATGGCCCGGTCTTAGTACAGATCGATGTAGAGCCAGTTATCTGTTTCGTGCCATTCCCCCTCAATAATAGATTTGGAATAATTTATTCGGATTTTATCGACTCCTGCACCCGTATTTGGTTCAAATTCTGCCCGAGCGATTGAAGAACTTTGCCGACCGGATAATCCTGATTGCAGTAGACATCGATCGTGGCAAACTTGCACTGCTACATGGGATGCCTCTCCCGCCACCGCTCCCCGTCTTTTTCGGACGCAAAAAAAGGAACGGCTCAAAAGCCGTTCCTTCGTTGATCGACAGATTCCGAATAAGGATCGGTGCCGAAGCCGCCGCTTATTCTTCTTCCGAGTCGACGTTATGATACACCTGCTGCACGTCTTCGAGATCTTCCAGCGCGTCGATCATCTTCTCGAACTGCTTCTCCGCGTCCTCGGACAGCGAGACAAACGTCTGCGGCAGCATCGTGATCTCGGCGACCGTGAAGTCTTCGATTCCGGATGCGCGCAGCGCTTCCTGCACGGCGTGGAACTGATCCGGCGCGGCGTAGATGATGACCGCTTCGTCTTCGGTCATGATGTCGCGGGCATCGACGTCCGCTTCCATCAACAGCTCAAGCACCTGCTCTTCGTCTTTGCCTTCGATGCCGATAACGGCCGTCTCGTCGAACATGTACGCGACCGATCCGCTGACGCCGAGGTTGCCGCCGTTTTTGCTGAAAGCGGCGCGCACGTCGGAAGCGGTCCGGTTGACGTTGTTGGTCAGCGTATCGACGATGACCATCGCCCCGTTCGGTCCGAAGCCTTCGTAGCGCAGTTCCGTATACGTCTCGTCGCCGCTGCCTCTGGCTTTGTCGAGGGCGCGGTCGATGATCGCTTTGGGCACGTTATAGGTTTTGGCACGCTCCAGCACGACCTTCAGCGCGCGGTTCGATTCGGGATCGACCTCGCCTTTTTTGGCTGCCACGTAAATTTCGACGCCGAATTTGGCATATACCCGGCTTGTATTGGCATCTTTGGAAGCTTTCTTTTCCTTGATATTATTCCATTTACGACCCATATCTATCCCGCTCGCTTTCCGTTGATTGAATCTAGCCTGAATTTCATACCCGTTTATTGTAGCGTGAAAAAGTTACCGGAACAAGTGCGTATCTCCCGTCTGCCGCCGCCGCACAGCAAACCGCCCTGCTTGGGTCATAGATCGCCGCTCAGCTTGTTGAACGCCCGGCGCGCATTTTGCAGAAAAATTTCGCGTTCTCCCCGCTCTTCCGCGGACAATTCGCCCTGCAGGCGATGTTCGGCTTCGCCGATCGCCAGATGCAGGCTGTCCTTGAGCGCCCGGCGCTCGGCGTCGCTCAGCAGCCCTTTGAGCTTGTCCGACACGTTCGGCGTGTACGGCATGCGGTTGTATTCTTCCGCGCTGATCGTCCGCACGTCCAGATACGTATTTTTCACTTCGATGATGGTGCTCGGGTTGCGCACGTTTTTGTCCGTTTCCACCACGACGCATTTGTTGACATGGTCCGGATAGACGTTGATAATCTTCTGCCGAATCCCCAGTACGCCGCAGATCCGGCTGAATGGAATCCGGTGCACCCGGTTGACTTCTTCCGACATGGGCCTCTCCTCCGTTTACGCAGGCAGTCCTTGCGGACCGTATAGGTCCAGCATATCACAATCGGGATCAAAAACGCCCGAATTCGTTGACAGGCTTTCATTCTTCCGATATAGTTGTTAAGACAATTATATTAAGGCATCGGTCCGCTTGCGGCCGGTCTTACGGGAGGCTTACCGGTATTGGATCAACAACGATTATGGACCCGCAATTTTCTGACGATAAGCTTCAGCAGCTTTTTCATCTTCATTAACTTCTATATTCTCGCGGTGACGCTGCCAGAATATGCGCTCACCCATCTGGGCGGCAGTTCGAACGGCATGGGACTCGTCACGACGGTATTCGTAATCGCGGCGGTGCTGTTCCGCCCGCTCACCGGCAAATGGCTGGACGAAATCAATCGCAAAAAACTGCTCGTATTCTCGGTCGTCATGTTCGCCGCGTGCAGCTTTTTCTATGTATGGGTGCCGAATTATGCGCTGCTGCTCGTGTTGCGCTTCGTGCACGGCATCTCTTTCGGCATCGCGGCCACGACCACGTCGACCGTCGTACTGGAC
Source organism: Saccharibacillus sp. WB 17 (assembly GCF_008634075.2). NCBI lineage: Bacteria > Bacillati > Bacillota > Bacilli > Caryophanales > Paenibacillaceae > Saccharibacillus > Saccharibacillus sp. WB 17. The sequence goes on from NZ_VPFK02000012.1 coordinate 352,014, forward strand.
GTGATCCCGCGCGAACGCAAAGGCGAAGGCATCGGCTACTTCACCCTGTTCATGAGTCTGGCCATGGTCTTCGGGCCGTTCGTCGGTTTGTCGGTCTCGTCCGGCGCCGGTTATCCGGTCCTGTTCCTGCTCATCGCCGTCTTCGGCGTTCTGGCCTGCCTCTTCGGCGTCATCACGCCGATTCCGCGGCACGAACCGAAGCCGAGCGATCTCGGCGCCTGGCATATCAAACGCTTCTTCGAAGTGCGCGCCCTGCCGATCGCGATCGCCGGCTTCCTGATCGCTTTCGCTTACGGCGCGATCTCGACCTTTATCGCGGTATACGCCGATTCGCTCGGACTCAAAAGCGTCGCCAGCTATTTCTTCGTCGTCTTCGCCGCCGTCGTGCTGCTGTCGCGGCCGTTCACCGGCCGGCTGTTCGACCGGCGCGGCGCGCATATGCTCGTCTATCCGGGCATCGCGCTGTTCGCGATCGGACTGCTTGCGCTGAGCCAGGCCGGCTCGGCCGCCTTCTTCCTGCTGACGGCCGCCGTGATCGGCCTCGGGTACGGCGCGATCATTCCGAGCTTCCAGACGCTCGCGATCCAGTCCGCGCCCGCGCACCGCAGCGGCCTCGCGACAGGCACGTATTTCGTCCTGTTCGATCTGGGATACGGACTCGGGTCTTACCTGCTGGGCCTCGTCGCTTCGAAGGCCGGTTACTCGTCGATGTACCTGATCGGAGGATTCACCGTCTTGCTCGCGCTCGGCACGTATTACGGGCTGTACCATCGGCCGCAGCGGCTCCGGTCTGCGCGGGACGCGCAGGTGCGAGATGTGCAGGTGCGGGACGCGAAGGGACGAGAAGCTCAGGTTCAAGAAGCGCAGGGACAAGGTCAAAAAGCTTTGTCGTAAATGGAGAGGCAGCGTCGATCGGCCGATTCGGTTGTTAAGGCCGGACATCAGCCGATCATCATGACGCAAAACAGACGTGTACGGGGTTCCGCGGTCGCGATCAGCGAACGCGCCCGTCACGTCTTTTTTTATATGTATGAAGGCTTCTGCTTGTTATGAACGCTTGCGCTGTTTAATTACGCAAGCTTCCCGGCAAACTAGTTTTTCGCACCCTTTTCTCAACGTTCGGACGATTTGTATAAAATAACGGCCGAATAACGTCATAATTGCAGCTATTTTTGCTCGTCCGTACGCGCCAAGCCGAATAACGTCCTGAGAGCAGTTATTTTCCCGCCCAAGCGCCGCAAATCCCCTTTTTCCGCAAAATAAGTGGATCTATGACGTTATTCGCGATTCCAACGAATTTGCGGCGAAAATAAATGGACTCCTGCACTTATTCGTATATTCATCCTTACGTCCAAACAACCGAATAACCAAAAGCTCTCCGCAACGAGCAAAAAAAGACGCCGGCAAATCCCGGCGTCTTTTCTTTATAGTAGCGCTGCGCGCAGCCCAAGCGGCGGTTATGGCCGGTCCGGGTAAGAACCGCCGTCTTTGCCGGTGATGAGATTGGCCGATTGGCGGGTCGGATCGGTGGTGTCGCGCAGATCGACTTCCGCGTCGCGGCTGCGTGCCGGATCGCCGGCGTTTTCCGCGGAAGCGGGCAGTTCCGCTCCGCGTACGCCGGCGGGCGGGACGCGCTCGTCGACAGGAGCCATGTTCGACGTGGACGGCGTGCCGTCCGGGTCGAAGTAAGACGTGTTGTTGGCGCCGCTGCGCCGGAACACTTCATAGATTCGGCTGCGCATCGACTCGTCTTCTTCGACCATGACGAGCACGTCGCCCCGATGGATACGTTCGTCGTAATACTCGGCTTCTTTTTCCGGAATGCCGAGACCGATCAATCCGCCGGCCAGTCCGCCTACTCCGGCGCCGACGGCCGCGCCCGCAAGCGCTGCGGCGATCGGTCCGGCGGCCAGCAGCGGGCCGATGCCCGGAATAGCAAGTGCGCCGAGGCTTGCGAGCACACCGGCCGCTCCGCCGAGCGTGCCGCCCGTTAACGCGCCGGCCGTCATACCTTCCGGTGCTTTAGTCCCAGTCTCGTTGCGCAGCGCTTCCGAGTCTTTGGCATTTTTGGCTACGACCGAGATTTGTTCGCCGTCGTAACCCGCTTCTTTGAGCTCTTTGATCGCCTGCACAGCCTGTTCTTCGCGTTCGAACGTACCCGAAATTTTTTTGATCATGATTATTTCCTCCCCGGTTTATTGACTTGTTTCTTTTTACCCTTTCCCCTTTCGAACCAAACTTTCCTCAAAAATGGGAATCGTTTTACCTATTTTTAAAAATTCTATCCTCCTTTCTTCTCTTGGCGCNGCTCGAAGACTGTATTTACGTGATGGACTGGGACGGCGAGAACTTTCGTTACCGCTATGTCAACCGCGCGGCCGCCGTGCTCAGCGAGCTCGGTCCGGAACATATGGGACAGACTTTTTTCGAAGTGTATGAACATGAACCCGAAATGGGCAAATATCTGCACCATAAATATTTGAAAGTGCTTCAGGAACGGGAAAGTATCCGCTTCGCGGACGGGACGCTGCTTCCGACCGGAGCGCTCAGCGGAGAAAGCATTTTATCGCCGATTTTTCGCGCCGACGGCAGTATCGAAGCGGTCGCATGCGTGACCCGGGACATGATCTCCAGCGCGGAACGCGGACATCGGCTGCACCATTACGCCTATCATGACGAACTGACGCAGCTGTTCAACCGGCGTTTCCTGTACGAATTCGTCAACAAGCCGTACGTGCTGTTTCTGATCGACCTCGACAATTTTAAAAATATCAACGATGCGCTCGGGCACGAGACCGGCGACACGCTGTTGATCGAAGTCGCGCAGCGCTTTCGGCAATCGTTCGGCCCTCCGAACGTAATTGCCCGCCAAGGCGCCGACGAGTTTATCATCGTATGCGATACGCCGATCCCTTACCCGGAAGAGAAAGCCAAGCGCATCCTCGAAGTGCTGGACGAGCCGTTCCTGCTCGGCGACCGGATGATCCGGGTCAGCGCAAGCGTCGGCATGGCTTCTTCGACGGAACGGACCGAGCTGTCGCTGCTGCTGCGTCAAGCCGATATCGCGCTGTATTACGCCAAAAGCAAAGGCCGCAGCCGCTATCACGAATACAACGCGGCGCTGCGCTACGACCAGGTGATCAAATTCGATTACGAGATCTCGCTCAATCAATGCCTCGAGCGCGAAGAACTGCTGCTGCATTACCAGCCGATCTTCGATCCTTCGAACAACAAGGTCGTCGAAGTCGAAGCGCTGCTGCGCTGGAACCTCGGCCACAGCCGGTTGGTCTCTCCGGCCGATTTTATTCCCGTCGCCGAAGAGACCGGACTGATCGTGCCGATCGGCGAATGGGTCATTCGCCAGGCTTGCAAAGACCTGCCTAAGATCAGCGAGAAGTTCGGCCCGCATGTGCGGATCGCCGTGAATATCTCCCGGGCCCAGTTCGAGGAAGAAAATTTCGTAGAACGGCTGAACGCGATCATTGCCGAAGAAGGCATGTCGCCGCAGCGCTTCGATCTCGAAGTGACGGAGACGCTCGTCATGCGGAACCTGGAAGAAATTTGTGTGATCTTGAAGCAGCTGCGCGAGCAGGGCTACATGATCTCGCTCGACGACTTCGGCACCGGGTATTCGTCGCTCGGCATTTTGTCGCAGATTCCGATCGACAAATTCAAGCTGGACCGCTCGTTTATCGTCCAGATGAATCCGGCCGTTATCTCGGCGCTGCTCGCCATGGCCCGCGCGATGGACCTCGACGTGGTCGCCGAAGGCGTGGAAGACGGAGACCAGCTTATTCAACTGATGAATATGGGCTGCCCGGGCATTCAGGGTTATCTCATCTGCCGGCCGATGAGCGTGGAAGACCTGCCGAGCATCTGGTTCCCGGATGCCGCACCTTCCCTCGCCTAAGCCGACGGTCCAGCGCGACAGGCCCGGCGGAAGCACACACCCGGACCCGCTCCAAGGGTACACACGTCCGCTATTGAGAATCCCAATCAAAANACAACGAACGTCAATCCAACCGTTCGGCCGGCGTCAGGAGATGAGTCCGACCTGACGGGCCTGTTCTTCGGTCAGAATAAACTGCTCGTTTGCCCAATAATCCTTGTCTTTTTCCAGGCCGAACATATCGATAATCTTGTCCCAAATTTTCCGCTGCATCGCTTCTTGTTGGGTAATCATGATCTTCATCGCGTGGTCCCCTTTCGAGCGGCATGTTCGCCATGCCTTCTACCCTGCTTTTACCCGATCGGAGGCCGATCCGACTCGCTTTCGCTCCGCTGTTCGGCAAATTCCGGCTGCGCCGGCGCTCCGCCCCCGCGAAAGCAGCCGGTCAAATGGTCGTCGACCAGGCCGGACGCCTGCATCAGCGCGTAGCAGATCGTGCTGCCGACGAAGCCGAAGCCGCGCGCTTTGAGGTCGCGGCTCAGCCGGTCCGACACGTCGGTGCGCGCCGGCACTTCTTCGGGCGAAGTCCGGTGTCCGACAATCGGACGGCCGTCCACGAAGCGCCAGATATAGGCATCGAAGCTGCCGAACTCCTGCTGCACGCGCAGAAAAGCGTTGGCGTTGCGGACCGCCGAGGCCAGCTTCAGCCGATTGCGGATAATGCCCGCGTCGCCCATCAGCGCTTCGATTTTGTCCGTATCGTACGCCGCGACGATCTCGGGATCGAAACCGTCGAACACTTCCCGGTACCGCTCTCTTTTTTTCAACACCGTATACCAACTGAGCCCCGCCTGCGCGCCTTCCAGAATCAGCAGTTCGAACCAGCGGCGATCGTCGTGCACGGGTACGCCCCATTCTTCGTCGTGATACCGGATATACAGCGGATCTTCGTTCACCCAGCGGCATCGGACCGTCTGCTGCGGCATGCTTCATTCCTCCCGTTTGTCGATCCGGCGAATACTGTGCACGCGGCCGTTACGCACCTATGCCGGGCAGACCGCGTTTCGGTAAAATTTTCATGTAATCGTCGGAGAGCTTCATCAGCTGCAAAATATAGTCGTAATCTTCGCGGTACGGCTCAAGATCCGTCACCGGTTCGTGCGTGTCGAGCGAGATGGCCGTTCCGTCTTCGAACCCTTCGCCGGGCACGAACAGCACGCCGTCGCCCACGAACGAACCGGTCGGGAGATAATAGCGGATACCGACCACGTTGCGGTCCGTATTGAGCAGGTCGCGGCCGAATACCGTATGGTTTTCTTTGTCCAAAGAAATGCCCAGCAGGTTCATCAACGTCGGCACAAAGTCCATCTGTCCGCCGGCCAGTTCGATCTCTTCTCCCTGCTCCTCGCCCGGCACGTGAATCAGCAGCGGTATATTGAACCGGCTCGCGTTGACGTCGTACGGAATGCCGAGCATCGACGAGACCCAGGCGGGATCGTTTTCGGCCGTCGACAATCCGCCGTGATCGCCGTATACGAGCAGCAGCGTGTTTTCCCACAGCCCTTTTTCTTTGAGGCTTTGGATCAGTTCGCCGAGCGCGTAATCCGTATAATGCTGCGCGTTCAGGTAGTTGCCCAGTTGGGTACCCTGCAGCCGCTCGGGAATGCCGAACTGCGGAAATCCTTCCGGTACCTCGAACGGGGCATGGCTGGACGTCGTAACGAATTGGGCATAGAACGGCGAACCGTCGGCTCGCATCTCGTCGATTTTCTCCAGGCCGACCCGGTACATCTCTTCATCCGAAGCGCCGAAGTTGTTGAACCGGTCGTTTTGGTAATTCGGTTTGTCGTAATACTGTTGAAAACCGAGCGCCGGGTACAGTTGGTTGCGATCCCAGAACGTCGCGCTGTTGATCTGGAACGTGGCCGTTTTGTACCCTTTTTGCTCCAGCAAGCGCGGCGAACTCGGAATCTCCCGGTCTCCGTAGCCGGTCGACATCGCGATCTGCGCAGTCGGGTAGATCGACGTGTTGGAGATGAATTCCGCATCCGACGTGTTGCCCGGACCGATCTGTTGAAAAATATTCGGGAAATAAAAGCTCCGCTTCGCCAGCGCGTTCAGGTTCGGCGTCACTTCCCGGCCGTCCAGTTCGTAGCCCAACACGAAATTCTGGAACGATTCCATCTGGACGACGATGACGTTCTTGCCTTGGGCCGCTCCGAACAAGGCCGGCTTCCCCGGCTGCGCGCTTGCCGCCCCGTTCGGGTCGCTGCCGACTTGATCCGTATACGGGAACGACTGCTGGAGCGACTTGACCTGCGCGGCGATTTCTTCCGGCGAAGTCGAAGCGAGAAAATCGCGCTCTTTGCGCTTGTCGATCGCCGTACTGACCTGATAGTTGAAAAAGCCGACGTTTTCCGCGCGCACGATCTCGTTGCTGATCGCCGAGCTGCGGCTGATCCAGATACCCGACAGCAGCAGGCAGACGATCAGCAGCGCGGACACGGCGATCCGGCTCATACGCGTCGCGGTCTCGCCCCACGTAAGCGGCGTTCCGCGGCCGCCGAACGACAAGCCGCTCCGCGCACGCTTGCGGCGCACGAACCGTGCGGCGGTACGGCCTGCCAGATAGAGCAGATCGGCGAAGAACAGGAAGTAAGCCGGCTTGATCAGTCCGCCTACCATGTTGCCGACTTCAGGTACTTGACCCAGCGAGCCGAGCACGACATACGTCGGGACCGAACCGAAATAGGAATGATAGACGGCCGCCGCGAAAAAGAACAACGACAAGACGAGATTGGCCGTCCACGCTGTGCCCGCGCGCCAACGGCGCGGCACGAGCAGTTCCAGCAGGCACGTCACCGCAAGTGCCGTCGACAAGTCGATGACCAGTCCGCCGAGCTCGAATTCGGCGAAGAAAAACCAGCGCAGCAGCAGCAGTTTGACGAACAACAGGCCGAATACGATCAGGAAAGCTTTATCGGGTCTGCGGCTCGTTCGGGATGGAGTCGGAGTGATATTCATTCAAGTCCCTTCTTTATCTTCAGAATGTAGGTGAAAGATTCATTATAAAACACTCTGTTTACATGGTCAAAACATTGTGTTTACAAACGAGGCAAAATAGAGCGGCCAAAACGGCCTTTTTCGCTTTTCCCCCGCCGGAATACGTCAAAAAGAAGGCCTGCGCGCATGCAGACCTTCTTTCGGTACGGCTTCTGGCTATTCGAAGCGACTTTTTCTCAATCAAACTTTATTTCCACTGTATGTTTGCTTGATTTCCGCTTTATTTGTACGGTTTCTCGATCCCGGCCGCAGCCGGGCCGGAACCTCAGATTTTGGAATCGTAACGGCACAGCCGAAAGTCGGCTTCGCCTGCCGAGATCGTCACGATGCCAAACGAATACTGTGCTAGGCGGCGCTTGTCTGTCGGCGAACCGGGATTGAACATCGCCGGTTGGGCCGGCTCGGCCGGGTAGTCGGCGTCCGGCAGACGCGGCACATGCGAATGGCCGAATAGAATGATCGCAACCGATTCGCCCGCGAAAGCGGCCCGCGCGTTATCTTCCGTGCTGCCCCGGCCCAAATGGCCGTGGGTCAGCCCGATACGCAGTCCGCCGACTTCGACGATGCGGCGGTAGCCCCAACGTTCGACGATGGCCGGCCCGTCGTTGTTGCCGGCTACGCCTTGCACCGGCGCATAGGCAGCCAGCAGGTCGTGCACGTCCGGCGACGTCCAGTCTCCGGCGTGCAGGATCAGGTCGGCGTCCGTCAGTTCTTCGACCAGCCGCGGCGGAAGCGCTTTAGCCATCCGCATCATATGTGTGTCGGACACGACGACGATCTTGACGGTGTCGGCCGCTTCCGACGCGGCGATCCGGACGGTGTCGATCGTATCCGCCCCTGTGCGCTCTGTGCGGCTCCCGGCTGCTCCGAAATCGCTCATCGCGCTTTGACCTGTTCGCGGCGTTCGGCCCGATCCCGCTCGTTCAGCTTCGGGCAGTTGTAGCAGTACTGCGCACCGGGCAGCATATGGTACAGGCAGCAGCTCGGGCGCAGCTGGATGCGCTGCTCCGGGTCGGTCAGATGTTCGACGTAACGAAAGCGCAGGTCAAACGGATTCTTCTTGCGGCCGAACAGTTCCGGTTCCAGCGTCTTGAGCTGCTCGTAGCCCCGTTCCAGCCGTTCGCGGTGCGGTGCGAGCATCGGCCCGAATTCCGGATGGCTGCGCCACAGACTCGCGAAATAATCCATCCGTCCGGGCAGCTGCGCCCAGATCATGCCAGGCGGAAGCCCGGACAGCGCGGCGAACTGGCCGAATAGCTCGCGGCACGTCTCGCCGTAGAACAATCGCAGCCCTTCTCGCATCCAGGCGTCGCGTTCGGCTTCGTCCGCCGGCGCAGGTTCGGCGGCGCGGCTGTCGATGAAGAAATTCAGCATATGCCCGTTCTCCAGGCGAAACAGCTGCACGCTCAGATTGTCCGCAGACAAATCCGGACGCAGTCCCGCAGCGGCCGGGAAATACAGCGAAGCCGCGGCGACACCGCTGTACCAGCTGCAAAAGTAAGTGACGGCCGCCTGAAGATCGGGCGCCTTCAGCACCTCGGCGAACAGGCGCAGAAAGCGTTCCGCGCCGCCCTGTGCGGACAGCTCCGCAAGCTTCATCGTCATTTCCGCTCCGGCGCGCGGTTCGGCGCTCATATAAAACTGCGGCAGCAGCAGATCGGGATCGAATTCGGGGTTGAGCGGTTCGGTCATCGCAGATTCATCCTTTCCGTATCGGGCTTGCTTCTTATGTGTTCTTCTTATGCGTTCATCGTACTTGATTCCGGACGCCCGTTCAACCGTAAGAGTTAACGCGTCAAAAAAAGACCGGTTCCTTCGCGAAGAAGGAAACGGTCCAGACCTTATCGTATGAAAAATTGCGTAACCGGCGGCCGGGCCGGGATTCCCGCTTGTGCGGAATCAGGCCCGGATCGGGTCTTCAGCCAAACCGACCCATGATGTATTCCTGGGTCATTTGGTTCGAAGGGTTGGAGAACAGCTTGGTCGTGTCGTCGTGCTCGATCAGGTTGCCCAGGTAAAAATAGGCGGTCGAATCGGAGACGCGGGCGGCCTGCTGCATGTTGTGCGTCACGATCACGATGCGAAGATCTTTTTTGAGTTCGATGATCAGCTCTTCGACTTTGCCGGTCGATACCGGGTCAAGCGCCGAAGCCGGCTCGTCGAGCAGCAGGATCTGCGGGCTGACGGACAGCGCGCGCGCGATGCACAGACGCTGCTGCTGGCCGCCGGACAGCGACAGCGCGGATTCCTTCAGCCGGTCTTTGACTTCGTCCCACAGCGCGGCGCGGCGCAGGCTCTGCTCGACGATCTCGTCCAGCTTCTTTTTGCTGCGCGTGCCGTGGTATCTCGGACCGAACGCGATATTTTCGTAAATGGACTTGTAGAACGGGTTCGGACGCTGCCAGACCATGCCGATCTTCTGGCGCAGCGTGACCGCATCCGTGTTTTTGTCGTTCAGGTCCTGGCCGTCCATCCAGATCCGGCCGGCGACGCGCGCGGACGCGATCTCGTCATTCATCCGGTTCAGGGAACGCAGGAAGGTCGACTTCCCGCAGCCCGAAGGTCCGATCAGCGCGGTGACGCTTTTCTCGGGAAATTCCATGTTGATCTTTTTGACGGCTTCGTTCGTGCCGTAAAATACGCTCAGCTCTTCCGTGCCGAAACGGGGCTGTGTACGGGTCTGCGTCTGCATGGCAAGAGTCCTCCTATTCCATCCGCTTGGAAGCGGTAATCTTGCGGTATACGAAGCGGCCGAACCAGCGTGCGACCAGATTGAACAGCAGCACCATGATGACGAGCACGGCGGAGGCGCCTGCGGCGACCTGCTTCGCGTCCGGTACAACGCCTTCGCTGTTCAGCTTCCAGATGTGTACGGCCAGCGTCTCCGCCGGACGCAGCGGGTTGATCGGGGACCGCGGATGCAGCGGGTTCCAATCGGTGAAGTCGAGCGGCGGCGTCGTCATGCCCGACGTGAACAGCAGCGCGGCCGCTTCGCCGAACACGCGACCGGCGGCAAGAATCGTGCCGGTGATCAAGCTTGGCAGGGCGACGGGCAGCAGGATCGAGGTGATGATCTTCCACTTGGACAGCCCGAGTGCAAGCCCGGCTTCCTTCTGCTCTCTCGGTACGGCGCGGAACGATTGTTCCGTAATCCGCACCATGAGCGGCAGGTTGAAGATCGCCAGCGCGATCGCGCCGGACAGCAGGGAGTATCCGAGATCGAATGTGTTGACGAACAGCAGGAGGCCGAACAGGCCCACGACGATCGACGGGAACGAAGACAGCACTTCGACGACGAGGCGGATAAACGCGGTGACTTTGCCTTCGCGCGCATATTCCGCCATGTAGATGCCGCCGCCGAGGCCGATCGGCACCGTGATGATCATCGTCAGCACGAGCAGGAACAGCGAGTTGAACAGCTGCGGCCCGATGCCGCCGCCGGCCTTCATGTTCTGCGAAGGCGACGTCAGGAAGTGCCAGTCGATATGGGCGATGCCCCGGAACAGAATAATGCCGAGCAGGCCGGCCAGAATCGCGACGATGACGACTGCGAAAAAGACGATGATGCCGGTCGCGAGTTTGTCTGCGGTTTTTGCATTCACAGTTTATTCCTCCTTTGGAGCAGCCGTACCGCAATGATGAACACGAAGGTCATAAAGAGCAGCATCAGCGCCATACTCCAGAGGACGTTGTTCTGTACCGTTCCGGTTACCGTGTTGCTCATGTTCAGGGTGATGACGCTGGTCAGGGTCGAAGCCGACTGGACCAGGGAAGTCGGCAGGAACGGAGCGTTGCCGATAACCATTTGCACGGCAAGCGCTTCGCCGAAAGCGCGCGCGATACCGAGGATAATACCTGTCCACAGCGAAGGTGCGAGCGTAGGCAGCACGACGCGGTAGATCGTCTGCCAGCGCGTCGCCCCGAGGGCGTAGGACGCTTCGCGCATGCCGCGCGGCAGCGAAGCCAGCGCGTCGGCGGCGATGCTCGTGATCGTCGGCAGGATCATGATCGACAGCACGAGCGCACCCGCTCCGACGCCGTAGCCGACCGAAGTGCCGCCCGTCAACGTGCTGATAAACGGAATCAGGACGGTCAGGCCGATAAAGCCGTAGACGACGGACGGAATGCCCGACAGCAGCTCGATAGCCGGCTGCAGGATTCGTTTGCCTTTGCCCGGCACGATCTCGGTCATGAACAAAGCGGCGCAGATGCTGAGCGGGCCGGCGATCAGCGCGGCAAGCATCGACACGACGAACGAACCGGCGATGAACGGCAGCGCGCCGAACGACGGGGTGTCGCCGGTCGGATTCCAGCTGCGGCCGAACAGGAACTGGCTCAGGCTGACGCCGTCCTTGGTGAACGTCGCCAGTCCTTTGGAAGCGACGAAATACACGATCGAGACGATGACCACGATAAGCATAAGTACGCACAGATACGTATAGGTTTTGCCGATCAGATCTTCGCGGCGATGCCTGGCGAGTCCTCGCGAGGCGGGTTTAGTATTTTCCATAATTGGTTACCCTCTCCATTCTTCGTTACACGCGCAAACAGAGGCGGAGAGACCGCCTCTGTTGTGCCGGTGCTGCCGAGCTTACTGAATCGTTTTGCCTTCCGCGTCACGCTTCGTTTCCATGCTGGATACCGGGATGTAGCCCAGTTCCACAACGTCGGCGTTTTGCACTTCTTCAGTCATCATGTAGTCCAGGAAAGCTTTGGCCGCGCCGTCAGGCTCGCCCTTCGTATACATGTGCTCGTAAGCCCAGATCGGGTACTTGCCGCTCTGCACGTTCTCTTCCTTAGGCTCTACGCCTTCGTAGCTCAGTGCCGTTACGGTGTCGTCGAGGTACGAGAACGCCAGGTAACCTACAGCGCCTTTGGTATCGGCCACGATTTGCTTAACGGTACCCGAGGAATCCTGCTCGATCGCGCCCGGTACGTTTTCCACTTTTTCGCCCAAAGCGTATTTCTCGAAAGTAGCGCGTGTGCCCGAGCTGCTCGGACGGTTAACGATGACGATCGCTTGATCCGCACCGCCGACTTCTTTCCAGTTCTTCACTTTGCCGCTGAAAACGTCCAGCAGCTGCTGCTTCGTCAGGTTTGTTACGCCCGTATCTTTGTTCACGACAGTTGCCATAGCGACAACCGCGACTTGATGATCGACCAGTTCGGCTGCCTTGTCGGCATCCAGTTTTTCTTCCGCGAACACGTCCGAGTTGCCGATGTCGGCTGCGCCTTCGGATACTTGGGTCAGACCCGTGCCGCTGCCTCCGCCTTGTACTTGAACCGTCACTTCAGCGTTTTCGGTCATGTATTTCTGTCCCACTTGATCGACCAGCGGCTGCAAAGCCGTCGATCCGACTGCCAGGATGGATCCCGATACGGTCTCTGCCGCAGGCGTTTCCGCAGCTGCCGGAGTCGTGCCCGAACCTGCTGCCGGTGTTTCCGTGGTAGCCGTCGTGCTGCCGTTACCGCAAGCGGTAAGCGCGAGCATTGCGGAAAGTGTTAAAGTGCCGAATAACGTTTTTTTCGATTTCATGTCTGGTTTGACCCTCCTAGTGGTGTTCATACGATTGCGGCCGTCTTCTCTCTGTCCGAGTTGTCCGTGCCGCTTAACAGTTCCTATTGTAGAGAGCGAAAATTAACGCAAAACCATTGTTTTGTAAAAACAGTGTAAAATATCGCGGCTTTGCGTTTCTATTTTAAAAAAGCAAAAAAAGAAGCCCGCGGGATTCCGCAGACTTCTCGGTTGGAGGTCGCCGCATTCAGCGCGCCGCTTCGAGCATGCGCCAAAATGCAGGCTTCGGCCGAAGTTCCCGGTCGAACGGCAGCGGCCAGTTCAACCGCCCGCGCACCGGGAACCCGTCCAGCCACGTTCGCGTATCCGCCGCTCCCCAGAACGTCACCGAATCGATGGCGGAGCGGTATTCGCGAAACAGCTTGAAGATCTCTTCGTACCGCTCCGTCAGGCGTTCTTCCATCTCGGGCGTCGGGCGGAGCAGGTCGGTTCTGCGGTCTTCGAACCGGAATGCCGACACGTCAAGTTCCGTAATATGCAGCCGAACGCCAAGCGAAGCGTAAAGCTCGATTGCTTCCTTGATTTCGTCGATCGGGGGCCCGTACAGGTTCCAGTGTCCCTGCATGCCGATGCCGTGCACCGGCGCCCCGGCTTCCAACAGCGAGCGCACGAGCTTATGGATCTTGATCCGTTTGACGGGATCGGTCTCGTTGTAATCGTTGTAGAACAGCCGGGCGTCGGGATCGGCTTCGTGCGCGATACGGAACGCCCGCTCCAAATAGTCTTCGCCGATCCGCTCCAGCCACTTGGTCGGCCGCAGGTACCCGTCGCCTTCGTCTTCCACCGCTTCGTTGACGACGTCCCACGCGCCGATTCTGCCGCGGTAGCGGCCCATGACGGCGTGGGCGTGGTCTTCGATACGCCTCAGCACCTCTTCGCGGGAAGCGTCGCCGCCGTCCGCCGCGCGGAACACCCAGTCCGGCGTCTGGTTGTGCCAGACGAGCGTATGCCCGCGCATCGCCATCCCTCCGCGCTGCGCGAATTCGACGATGGCATCGGCCGCTTCGAACGCGTAGCGCCCTTCTTCGGGCTGGATCTCCTCGAACTTCATTTGATTCTCGGCGGTGAGGCTGTTGTATTGGCCGGCGATGAATAGACCTTCGCGCCGCAGCGTGTCCGTGCTTACGGCGGCGCCGATCCGGAACAGGCCGGCATAGGCTTCATGCAGGGAAGGGATTGCGGTGTCCATCGGATTCGCTCCTTTTTTCTTATTATGTCTCACGGGCTTCCAGTTTGCCGGTTATTCCGGTTATTGCGGTTATTCCTTGACGCTGCCGAGCTGCAGGCCGTGCACGAAATATTTTTGCAAAAACGGATAGACGACCAGGATCGGCAGCGAAGCGACGATCGTGATCGCCGCGCGGATCGATACCGGCGTCACCTGGCTCTGCGCGGCGGCGGCCGGGTCGGCCCCGCTCGATACGGCCGCGCTGCTGTTCAGGTTCATCGAAGACGACAGCAGCTTCATCAGCTCGAACTGCAGCGTGCTGAGTTCCTGCTTGGACGACGCGTACAGAAACGTGTCGAACCACGAATTCCACTGCCCGACGGCCACGAACAGCGCCACGGTGGCGAGCACCGGCTGGCACAGCGGCAGGATGATCGACATGAACGTGCGGAAATCGCCCGCGCCATCGATTTTCGCCGATTCGATCAGCCCTTCCGGCAGCGTCTGGATATACGTGCGGATGACGATCATGTTGAATGCGCTCACGAGTCCCGGCACGATATAGACGAGGAAGTTGTTGAGCAGATGCAGGTCTTTGATCAGGAAATAGGTCGGAATCAGCCCCGCGCTGAAATACATCGTCAGCACGACCAAAATGGTGATCGGCTTGCGCAGCAGATAATCTTTGCGGCTGAGCGCGTAGGCGAGCATCGAGGTCAGGAACAAGCTGAGCACCGTCGCGATCACGGTCCGGGCCACGGAGACCCAGAACGCGTTCAGGATGTTGCCGTTCGCGAAGACGGCGCGGTAATTTTGTCCGGTCCACTCGCGCGGCCACATATAGATGCCGCCGCGAATCGTATCGTTGCCCGCGTTAAGCGATACCGCAAACGTATTGAGAAATGGATACAGCGTAATGACGGCCACGGCGATCATGAGCAGGCCGTTGAGCGTATGGAACACGAACGGTTCGATCTGCGTTTTTTTGGCATTCATCGCTTCTGTCCTCCCTTAGATCAGCCGGTCTTCGCCGAGCCGCTTGGCAATGGTGTTGGCGGCAAAGATCAGCGTAATGCTGACGACCGTCTTGAAAATGCCCGCCGCGGTCGCGAGCGAATAGTTGCCGATCTGCAGGCCGTATTTGAGCACGAAAATATCGATGGTCTGCGACCAGTCCACCACGATGCCGTTGCCGAGCAGATACTGCACTTCGAAGCCCGCTTCGAGCATCCAGCCCATATTCATGATCAGCAGTATCACGACGATCGACTTGATTCCCGGCAGCGTGATATACAGCATCTTGTGGTAGCGGTTCGCTCCGTCGATCTCCGCCGCTTCGTACTGGGACGGATCGATCGACGTGATCGCGGCCAGATAGATGATCGCGTTCCAGCCGAGTTCTTTCCATACATGGGAACCGCCGACGATGCCCCAGAAATATTCGGGCACGCTGAGCCACATGATCGGTTCTTGAATCAACCCGAGACTCATCAGCACCACGTTCACGATGCCGCCGTCGACCGACAGGGAGCTCGCCACGATGCCTGTTACGATGATCCAGGACAGAAAGTGCGGAAGATACGAGACGGTCTGGATCGTTCTTTTGAAAAAGCGTCCTTTGATCTCGTTGAGCAGCAGGGCGAACACAATGGCGGTCACGAACCCGAGAATCATGTTGATGAGACTCATGGCTACGGTGTTGCGCAGCACCCGCAGAAACGCGTCGTCCGTGAACAGAAACGCGAAATGCTTGAAACCGACCCATTTTTGTTCCGAAAACGCGCGGGCGGGACTGTAGTCCTGAAAAGCCATGATCCAACCCCATATCGGATAGTACGAAAAAACGAGAATGTAAACGACGATCGGCAGCGACATGAACATGAGCTGCTTTTGGCTGCGCATTCGCTTCAACAGCGAAGATTTGGGCAGGTCCGCGGATGCGGATTTGCGCGTAACGGCTTTGGCCATCCTATTCTCCCCCTAACCGGCTCTGCGGCCTCGATCGGCGAGCAGGGACGGGAGATGCGCTTCGAGCGCTTCCCCTGTCCCGATTCGCCTTCCTGTCACGATTACTTGTCGGTGGCCCAGTTCTTGATCCGCCACTGGATCTGTTCGTTCACGCGGTCTTCGTACGATTTGACGTTGATCTTGCCGAATTCCGAGACGTACTTGTCCCAGGCGGAGTCGAATTGGCCCGGTCCGGCCATGACGGCCTGCGGCAGATGCTTGAGCGAAGCGTCCGTCATCTGCTTGTTGGCGACCGAAGCGTCGGAGCCTTCGATCAGGTCGATCTGCCAAGCCGGGTAATAGACCGGGTTTTCCGGCGCCGGCGAGAAGAAATCGCTCCACGTCTTGAAGCCGTACGTGTCGAGCAGCTTTTTGTCTTCGTCGCGCAGGCTGGCGTAGAATTCTTCCGGCTGGTCTCCGGGACCGGTGCCGTTGCCGTCGCTGAACGTGCCCTGCGTCTTCGGCGCGGCTCCGTAGAAGCCGTCCGCGCGGTTCGCAAGCTTCCAGGCGGGATCTTCCTGCTGCTTGCGCTGCTCCGGCGTGCGGTAGAAGCGCCCTTTGTCGTCGACCATGTAGTCGACGCCTTCTTCGCCCCAGCTGAGCATCTTCTGGTATTTCTCGTCCATCAGCGCATCGAGGAACTTGATGACGCGTACCGGATCTTTGGCGTTTTTGCTAATGCCGAAGCCGTTGTTCAAGTTGATGACCGGACGGTCGAGATAATGGTCCGTGATACTCTCGTCGTAGACGAGCGGGAAGCCGACGTATGTCTGATCGATTTTGTTTTGCGAAATCAGCGTGTCTTCGGCCGGCTGGAAGTTCCAGTGCTGGTCGAACATGCCGAGCACGCGGCCGGACGACAGCTTGGCCAGGTATTGGTCGTAGTTCTGCACGAACGCTTCCTTGTCGAACAGCCCTTCGTTATACAGGCCGTTCAGCTCCTGGTAATACTGCTTGGAAATGTCTTTGTCCGCGAACACCGAAGCGACGTCGTTGTCGACCACGACGCCCCCGTCGTTGGGGTGCCCCGTGAGATGCTCCGGCGGGTTCAGCAGCGGGAACGTCCGCCAGTCGGAAGCGAGCGTCGTGAAGCCGATGGTCGGCTGTCCGTCGATCGTCGGATTTTTGGCGGCGTAATCGCGGATCAGCTTCAGGTATTCGTCCAGCGTCTTGGGCGTCGGATAACCGGCGTCTTTGAGCACCGCTTTCTGAATCCAGAAAGCCGGACCGGAATACGAATTGCTGACGAATTCGCCGGAATAGGCGCCGTAGTTCGGCAGCCAGTAGATATGGCCGTCGCTGGAATCTTTCATCCGGTTCCAATGCTGCGCGTAATGCTTTTTGAGATTCGGCGCGTGTTCTTCGATCAGGTCTTCGAGCGGGATGACCGCCCCGGCCGCTACCAGCTTCGTATCGGCCGTGATCAGATCCGCGTATTCGCCGCCGGCGATCATGACGCCGAGCTTCTGCTGCAGGTCGCCGACCAGGAATTCCATGTTCAGCTTGACGCCGAGCTCGTCCTGAATCTTTTTGTAGATCCGGTTATTCTCGGCCGGCGCCTGGTTCGGCGTACTGATGAACGCGGAAATCGTCACGACTTCCGAACCGTCCTGCGCCGTTTCTTTTTCCGCGCTGCCGCAGCCTCCGAGCGCAAGCGCGGTCGCAAGCACGAGCGATGTCGCTCCCCATAGCTTTTTCATGTTTGACCTCCCCATTAGTGAACCTCCTTGTAAGTCGAACGCTTTTTTTGTAGTCGAATATTCTTTGCTCCTTTATTATGCTTGAATGTATACGCTTACATAATAGGTGGATTTAAGCTTCTTCCCCCCTGAATTTAAGCACTCTGTCGCCCGCGGCATGAAAAAGGGCGCTCAGCTTGAAGCCTGCGCCCTGTATTCCGCCGGCTTCAAGCCGGTCTTCTTCTCGAACTGTTTGAGAAAATGCGGGTAGCCTTTGTACCCGACCCGCTCGGCGATCGCGGAGGAAGGCAGGTCTTCTTCCAATAGAAGCCGGCACGCTTCTTCGATCCGCAGCTCGTGTACGAACTGCGCGATGCCGACGCCGTATTTGCGGGTGAACGACTGGCCCAGATAGACCGGATGTACATAGAAGCGTTCCGCCAGTTCGCGAATCGTGAACGTCTCGGCATAGCGTTCGCGCAAAAATTCGGCGACCTGCGCCTGCACGCCGCCTCCGCTGCGCTCGGTCAGCCGGGATGCCTGCAGGCGGCAGTCGAGGCAGAACTTTTCCAGCGCCAGCCCCGTCTCCGCCAGATCCGGCAGCAGCGGAACGTCCCGGCAGAACGGCGAGCGCCGGATCGTCTCTTCGGAATCGCCGCCCAGCTCTTCGCAGACGTAAGCGCAGCGCAGCACGATCCGCGCCGCGAACATGCGCACCAGCTCGGGCGAGGTCAGCCGCGCCCGGAAACCGGCGAATGCTTCGCCCAGCAGCCGGACGATCTCTTCCCGGTTCCCGCCTTCCGTCAGCGCGGCGATCCGGTCGGCCTGTTCGAGCACGGAGGCGTCGAACGACAGCCGCTTGGCGGCGATATCCGCATGGAGCACGAGATCCGATCCGCCAAAAAACAGGAAAGCCGCGGCTTCTTCGGCGCTTCTGAGCGACGCGCCCAGCTCCTCCGGCCTCTCCACGGAGCGGCCCGCGGCCAGGCGCACCTGCCCCGCCGACTCGGGCGGCAGCCGGTCCAGCAGCGCCTGACCG
Source organism: Saccharibacillus sp. WB 17 (assembly GCF_008634075.2). Classification (NCBI taxonomy): domain Bacteria; kingdom Bacillati; phylum Bacillota; class Bacilli; order Caryophanales; family Paenibacillaceae; genus Saccharibacillus; species Saccharibacillus sp. WB 17. The sequence goes on from NZ_VPFK02000012.1 coordinate 370,434, forward strand.
AAAGCCCGGGCGGCTTCGCCCGCTCCGAGCGCCGCCGCCTCATCCGGCAGGCCCAGCACGATGCCGACCGCAAATCGGCCTTCGTCGATCAGGCGGCAGCCGTCCGGCCCGGCCTGCAGCGGCGCGAGCGCTTCCCGGACAGCCGGCATCCACTGCGCGTTGGTCGTCAGCCGCAGATAGACCCATTCGCCTGCCCGGCTCGACAGCCGCTCCAGCGCGCCGCAAAGATCCGGGGTCTGTTCTTCTTCGTCCCCGCCGAACAGCGCAAGCGACAGCGCCCGGCGCTCAAGGCCGATATCCGCCCGCAGCGCCTGCACGGAGCGGCGCGTGCGTTCTTCGAGCTGCGCGCGTACGCGCCGCAGCATCTCGTCCGTCTCGTCGTCCATCAGCGGCTTGGTCAAATAATTCGATACGCCGAGCCGCATCGCGCGAAGCGCATAATCGAAATCGTCGTACCCGCTCGTGATGACGAACAGCGTCGAGCGGTCGCCGCCTTCGCGCGTCTCTTCGATCAGGCGCAGCCCGTCCATGACCGGCATGCGGATATCGGTCACGACGAGGTCAGGCGCGTCGGCGCGAATACGGCGGATCGCTTCTTCGCCGTTCTCGCACGTCCCGCCGATCCGAAATCCGTATTTGTCCCAATCGACCAGCAGCTTGAGCCCTTCGATCGCCAACGGTTCGTCGTCGACCAACAATACCTCGTATTTCGTGTCCATGTTCAGGCCTCCTTGTTCCACGGATACGTCTCGTCTTCGCCGCGCGTCAGCCAGAACGACGGAATGACGAAGCCCGCTTCCGTGCCTTCTTCGATCCGGCTGCGCAGCACAAGCCTGACATCCCGCCGGTAAAACAGTTCCAGGCGCCGGTGCACGTTGCGCAGCCCGACGTTCGCGCCGTCGGCAGAACTTTCCGCGCGCATCAGATCGTTCACTTCGCCGAGCTTGCGTTCGTTCATGCCGACCCCGTTGTCGCGAACGAACACGCCCAGCCCTTCGCCTGTCGCCCGCGCCGAGATGGTGATCAGGCGTCCCGACTTCCGGCCCTGCAGGCCGTGCTTGCACGCGTTCTCGACGAGCGGCTGGAGGCTCATGCGCGGAATGCGCAGCCCGGCGGTCCACGGCTCGACTTCGAACGCGTAATCGAACCGGTCGCCGAACCGGAACTTCTCGATCTCCAGATACATGCGGATAAATTGCAGTTCTTCTTCCAGCGGCACCAGATCGTCGGGACGGCTGAGCAGCTGGCGCATGAGCAGCGACAGATTTTTGACGATGACGGTCACTTCCTTGTAGCCGTTGCGGGTGCAGACGACGAGCACGGCGTTCAGCGTATTGAACAGAAAATGCGGGTTCACCTGGCTCTGCAGCATCGCAAGCTCCGTGCGGACGCGGTCCAGCTCCAGATTTTTCTGGCGGATCTCCAGCTTGTACACGTCGTTGATCAGCGAGCGGATCCGGCCGGTCATCAGATTGAACGCCCGAATAAGCCCGCCGATCTCGTCCCGGCCTTCCGGAATATCGATCAGGTCGAACCGTTCGCTGCGCACCTGCTCCATATGCCGCGACAGCCGCTTGATCCGCGCATGGTACGAACGGAACACGAAAAAGATCAGCAGCGAAGGCACGATCGTGCTTACGATGCCGAGTCCCAAAATGGAGCGCAGCGATTCGTTCATCAGGCCGTCGATATAGCGGGTGTCCGCGATGCCGACAAGCTTCCAGCCCCGCACGTAATTCAGACTGCCGAGCGGGCGTTCGAGGGCGAAGCCGGAAGACAGCTGCTCCGGCGTCAGTTCCGGATTGGCGTAGAAGGCACCTTCTCCGTCGCGTCCGCCCAGCCCGTCGGCCACGACGCGGCCCCGGTCGTCGACCAGCCTGAACCGCACGCTGCCGCTTTCCCGGTTCAAGATCGACGAGATGCGGCCCAAATCGAGGTCGACACGCGAATATTTGGCATAACCCGAGTAGGACGGGTAGAGGTCCATTCGTCCGGCGATACTGATCCGGCGGCCCGGCTTGTAAAAATCGTCGTCGAGATAGGCGGCCGCGGCAATCGCGGACGAAGAAGCGCCCAGCGCCGCGATCCATTCCGGCACTTCGCCTCCGCCGGGCACGACCCGGTAGTTCGATCCGGTCTGAATACTGTCGTTGGCCGTATAGACGCGCACGTCCGCGATGTTGGCGGACATGTAGCGGGTCAATTTGTCGCGCAAAAAGCCGTCGTAGACGGCGTAATAATCGGCCGGGGACGCATACGTCCGGTCCAGCGCTTCGTACAGCGAATCGTCGGACGCGATCGAGCGGCTGAGCGCCACGCTCTCGTCGATCATGCCGAGCAGTTCGCCGCCGGCGCGTTCGACGGAACGCCGCAGGTTCTCCTGTTCGCGCAGCTCGATGTCCGCCGAAGTCCGTTCATAGAAGAACAGGTTGATCGACATGATCGGCAGCAGCACGCAGAGCAGGTAGATCAGCAGAAATTTCCGTTTGAGTGGAAGATCGTTCAGCGCCGGCAGCGCAAAGCCGCGGCGCTTCACTCCGCACTTCCTCTCTCACGGGTCCGGTAGAGCGAAGGCAGGTCGCCGGTGACGGCTTTGAATTTGGCGCTGAAATATTCCGTGTCGTGATAGCCGAGCGCGCCGGCGATCTCGGCGATCTTCATATCGGTGCGCCGAAGCAGCTTGCGCGCTTCTTCGGCCCGAAGACGATGCACGTAATCGTTGAAGCCGTATCCGGTCGCCCGTTTGAACTGCTGGCCGAAATAGACCGGATTCAAATGGCATCTGGCGGCCAGATCGCGCAGCTGCAGCTTGTCGCGGTAATGCTGCCGCATATAGTCGATCGCTTCGGCGATCGGCGATGCGCCCGACGTTCCGGCCGACCGATTGGTCCGAACGCGCTCCGCCGCCTCCGTGCAGCGCCGGAGCAGTTCGGCTTCCGCGGGTCCGGAGTCTTCGTCGAACCGTCCGGCCGCCGGGGCAGACGCCGCAGCCGGCGAATCTTCCCGGCGCAGCAGCTCGCCAAGCAGATGGCGCACGACGCTTTGCGCCCAGCCGCCGGGCACGCGCAGCCGCCCGAACAACCCGAACAGGTCCGACACGGCGCAGGATACCGCTTCGACCTCTCCGCCGTCGACGGATTCCAGAATGCGTTCGGCGAAAGCGAGGCATTCCGCGAAGCCGACGCTGCCCGGAATTTGCGCTTCGTCATGCCGGTACACGCCGCCCTGGCCGAGCGCATGCAGGCGATCGCGCAGCGCGATCGCCTGCGCGTACAGCCGCGCAAGCGAGTCCGGCCCCCGGCCGGGGCCGCTGACGTAGACGGCCGTGCCGGCGGCCGAAGCCGCAAGCTGGCGCAGATCGCTTTCCAGCGCGTCCGGCGCGCAGGCGGCGAGCAGGCCGAGTCGGCCCCGGCCGTCGTCGAACGTCCACGCCGGCGTACCGGCGGCGCGCAGCCGCTCCGCCGTGCGCTTCAGCGCGGCGCGCGGCAGCGCACGGGCG